>JBFFZZ010000001.1:0-47208 GCA_041568335.1 Candidatus Polarisedimenticolaceae bacterium
CCGGTGGCGGGCTCGCATCGCCGAAGTCGTCCCCATCGACGTCTCTCATGCAGGCGGCGGGGTTGTTGTTCGGAGCCGCGCCGGGGAAGGTGGCGGCCGAGCCGTCGTCACAATCGGTGTTGTCGCGCACGTGGTCGACCGGTTGCGGACACGAGGCGATGGAGACGTTCGGATCGCCGAACCCGTCGCCATCGGTGTCGGCGTACCACAGCGTCCCCGGGTTGATCTCGATATCCGCGTCGTTGCAGTCGGTGTCAATACAGCTGTTGCCCGCGCCGCCAGGATCACCGTAGCCGTCCCCGTCCGCATCCAGGCAACTGTCGTTGCAATCGATGAGCGCGTCGATATCGACATCGGTATCGCAATCGATGTTGCAAGTCGCGAGCCCGTCGTTGCAATCGGTGTCGACGCATGTGTTGCCCGCGCCTCCGGCGCTACCGTACCCGTCCTCATCGATGTCGATACAGGTGTCGTTGCAGTCCAGCAGGGAGTCGCTGTCGACATCGGTTACGCAATCCGTCGTGCAGCTTCCGATCGTGTCATCGCAGTCCGAGGCGGTACAGGTGTTTCCGGCGCCCCCCGGCGAACCGAAGCCATCCCCATCGCCGTCAATGCAGGTGTCCAGGCAGTCGATGATCGTGTCGGTGTCGAGATCGGAGACACAGTCGGCGTTGCACGTCGCGATCGCGTCGTCACAATCGGTCGCCGTGCACGTATTGCCGGCGCCGCCCGGCTCGCCGTAGTTGTCGCCGTCGGCGTCGAGACAGCCGTCGGCACAGTCGATCACCGAATCCGCATCGGTGTCCGTGGTGCAGTCGGTCGTGCAGCTTCCGATCGAGTCGTCACAGTCGGTCGCGGTGCACGTGTCTCCGGCGCCGCCGGCGACGCCGTAATTGTCGCCATCCGCGTCGAGACAGGTGTCCTCGCAATCCTGGGTCGCATCCGCGTCCAGGTCGACCCCGCAATCCAGGAAGCAAGTGGCGATCGTGTCGTCACAGTCGGGCGCCGTGCAGCTGTTTCCGGCCCCGCCGGCGAGCCCGTAGCCGTCGCCGTCCGCATCGACGCAGGTGTCGAGGCAATCGATGATGGTGTCGGCATCCAGGTCGGCGACGCAGTCGATGGCGCAGGTCGGCAGCGAGTCGTCACAGTCCGTCGTGAGGCACGTGTTGCCGCCGCCCCCGGCGTTGCCGTAGCCGTCGCCATCGACATCGATGCAGGTATCGTCGCAGTCCTCGAGGCCGTCGGAGTCGACATCGGTGAGGCAGTCGGTCGTGCAACCCGCGGCGTTGTCGTTTCAATCGGACGCGACACAGGTGTCGCCAGCCGCCCCCGCGACGCCGTAGCCGTCGCGGTCGACGTCCTCGCAGGTGTCGCAGACGTCGCCGACACCGTCACCGTCACCGTCGAGCTGGCCGGCGTTGGGATCGATCGGGCAGTTGTCGACGTCACCGCAGTGACCGTCGCCGTCGAGATCGTCGTTCGGGTCGTTGGGGCATGGGTCGCACGCATCGCCGTTGGCGTCGCCGTCGGCGTTCAGCTGGTCCTGATTGGGCGTTCCGGGACAGTTGTCGAACGCGTCGGGCACACCATCCCCGTCGCCGTCGTTGCCTTCGCAGGCGTCGCCGGTTCCGTTCATGTCGGTATCGGCCTGATCCGGGTTGCTGACCGCGATGCAGTTGTCGCAGACGTCGCCGACGAAGTCCTTGTCGAGGTCGGCGCACTCCGTGCTCGCCATCGTCGGGCACATGTCGATCAGATCGGGGATCCCGTCGAAATCGGTGTCGGAGTTACCGGGCACGCACGGCGTGGGAGGAATCCGCGGCAAGCCTCCGGTGCCGGTTGAAAGGTTGGTCGTCCCGCAGCCGTTCACTCCACCGGCCAGGTAGAAATAGGCGCGGCCGCTCAGGGGAAGGTCGGAATCGATGCTCTGCCCCGCCGTGTTCTCGGTATCGAAGCAGAGCAACGTGTCCAGCAGCGGCGAGCCGGCGCCGATCTCACCGCGGTAGACGTTGGCCGTCGACGCTTGACCCAGAGGCCATTCCAAAACGGCGTCCGCCACGAGACCCTTGTCCGCCGTCAGGACCGGCGGGGAGATCGGATGCGCGACCCCACATACCAGCGGCTCGCAGTCCGTCCCATCCTCGACACCATCGTTGTCATCGTCCACGTCGCACGCATCGCCGTCGCCGTCACCGTCGTTGTCTTCCTGGAGCGGGTTCGCGACGAGCGGGCAGTTGTCGTCCTGATCGAAGACACCGTCTTCGTCGGTATCGGCGAGGGCATCGCATGCATCCCCTATGCCGTCGCCATCGGTGTCCGTCTGATCCAGGTTGGGGATATCGGGACAGTTGTCGACGTTGCCGCAGATCGTGTCCCCGTCGATGTCGTTGGCGGGGTCCAGCGGGCACGCGTCGCAGGCGTCTCCCAGCGTGTCGAGATCGACGTCACTCTGCTCGAAGTTCGGCGTGGTCGGACAGTTGTCGACGTCCCCGCAGGCTCCGTCGGTATCGACGTCGTTCAATGGATCGAACGGGCAGAGGTCACAGATGTCGCCCTCGAGGTCTCCATCGGCGTTTTCCTGAAGCGGGTTGACACGCTTAAAGCAGTTGTCGCAGTGGTTGCCGAGCCCGTCGCCATCATTGTCGACCTGGCTGTTGTTGTTAATCGTGGGGCAGTTGTCGCAGGCGTCCCCGTAAGAGTCCGTATCGCTGTTGACCTGCATCGGGTTCGGGATCAGGTCGCAGTTGTCGTCGCTTTCGCAAACCCCGTCTCCGTCCTCATCGTTTTCGGGGTCCCCGGGACACGGGTCACAGACGGACCCGATGCCGTCCTGATCGGGGTCCTGTTGATTCGAGTTCGCGATCGTCGGGCAGTTGTCGACGTCGCCGCAATCGCCGTCTCCGTCGATGTCGTTGTCGGGGTCGTTCGGACAGCTGTCGCAGGCGTCGCCCAGACCATCCGAATCGGTGTCCGTCTGGGCCGGATTCGGGGTGTTATCGCAGTTGTCGTCGATGTCGCAGACACCGTCGCCGTCGCTGTCGCCGTCGCAGAAGTCCTTGTACATCGTGAAGTAGTCCCGGACCGTGCCCGTGCTGTCCAGGAACGTCACATCCAGTCGGTTGGCGTCGACATCGAGGATCACCGACCCGAGCGTGTTCGTGGAGAAATACATGACCGGGTGGTTCAGCGGACCGCCGCTGAGCTTCCCGGCATTGCCGGCGACGGTATGGACGATCCCGGTGCGCGGATCCGGGCCTAGGATGTCCTTCATGTAGGCACCGGTTCCGTCCAGTTTGCCGTCGCCGGGATCGAGCATCATGGACGACATGAACGTGCTCGAATGCCCGTAGTGGCCATCGATCAGGAAAGAGCGCTCGTAGCTGTGGCTGTGGCCGGTAAACGTGAGGTCGACGCCGCGGTCGTCCAGGATCGGAACCGCGTTCTGGCGCATGTCGACCAGTCTTCCCTCGGTGTCCGAATCGTGGCTGCCCTTGCTGTAGGGCGGGTGGTGCCAGAAACAGACGATCCAATCCTGCGTCGTGTTGGCCAGGTCGAGATCGAGCCACGACATCATCAACCCGCCCGGCGAACGGTCAGTCTCGTGCGAATCCAGCACGCAGAAGTGGATGTTGCCGTAGTCGAACGAGTAGTACGCCTCCGTACCCGAGGCCACTCCACCGGCCTCGGCCCCCGTCGGAAGGGAGAAGATGTCGTAGTAGGCCCCCGATTGAGTCGAGGATTGCGCGGTGACCCCGTCGTGGTTTCCGAGCGTGGGCCAGAGCACCGTCTTGTTCAGGATGTCGGGGTAGATATCGAAGAGCTTGTTCTGGTACTCGAGGTCGGTTCCGGAGTCGTACGCGTTGTCGCCGAGCATCAGCCAAAGGTCCGGCGGGACACCCCCGGTATACGTGGTGAAGGCGTTGCGGACCGCGATCGCGTTGGCATCCCCGGTGCCCGAATCCCCGATGATCCAGACGCGCGTCGGTTTGGACACTCCGGTGAGTGGCGCGGTGACGAAGCGGTGGTCCGCGTCCCCGCCGGCCAGCCGCAACGAAGTCGTTCCGACCGCGTAGTAGTAGGTCGTGTCGTCGTTCAGGAAGGGGACGGTGACGATGTGCTCGGTGGTGAGTGTCGGGTCGGTGACCGCCGGCGCGAGGCTCGCCGGGGAGGCGCCGATCTCGACGACGCTGTCGGCCGGAATGCTCGTCCTCCAGCGGACGACGACGCTGTCCGACGTCCCCATCTGGAGGTAGGGTCCCCGGGTGATCGTGAGCTCTTTGTTGATCGTCAGGTTGGGGACGAGAACCAGGTCACTGGAGATCGATGCGGTGTTCCAGACACCGATGGCGAGAACGTTCGTCCCGTTCTGGAGCGCGGGGATGCCGGGACCGGAAACATCCAGGAAGTCGTACGTCGGGATCGGGCCGTTGCTCGATTCGTGATCCGAGGCGGGAGTGTCCCAGGCGACGGCTCCACCGGGCATGGAGGCCGATCGAAAGACCTCGACTCCGTTGATCCACGCGACGTAACCGTCGTCGTAATCGGCGCCGAGGAAGAGGTTGTCGACGGTGCTCACATCCGCGACGTTGAAGGTGGTGCGCGTGAAGACGGAGAGGCTCCCCGTGGGCACCGCCGTCGAGATCAGATTCTGCGCGCCGGTCTGACCTTCATAACCGACGCCGTAGTTGCCGAGCTGCCAGGAAGAGTCATCGAAACCCGGCGTCGTCCAGGCCATCCCGATGCCGGGATCGGACGAGTTCGCGAGGTAGGTGCAGCCGGAACCGCCCTGGACGACGACCGTCTCCTGGGCCGGGGTGGGCGTCGTCGCGATGCTCAAGACCGCCACGGCGGCGAGCGCCGTCAAGAAACAACGACCCTGCAAGGAGTCGGCCACTCCCGGCCTCCCCAAAGGAAGCGTCGATGTCGATCCGTGGCGCGCGGTGTGACCGCGCCGGAACTGGCCCCAAATCGGACGTCGTCGAACCCGTACCTGGCCAAACGGGCGGATCGCGCCTCCCCGGGCCAGGCGGGATCCGGATCCGCTCTTATCCGTCTTTACATACCATTAAGCGCGCCCAAAAAGAACCGCCTTGTCTTCAGATCGGGTGGGGGCAAGCAGAATCGCCTCGAAAACGACCCGTTGTCGACCGTCCGGGTCCGGGCCGTTGTGGTATCGTCCCGTTTTTCGCCTGCAGGGGAGTAGCTCAATTAGGCAGAGCGCCGGTCTCCAAAACCGAAGGTTGCAGGTTCGATTCCTGTCTCCCCTGCCAATTCGCACTACTTCCGTCTCAGTTCCTCGACACGTTGCCGCGCCACGGCGGCACCGTGGGAGTCACCGATCTCGCGCAGCACGTTCGCGTTGAACTCCCACACGTCGACGCCGTCGGGATCGAGCCGCGCGGCGGCGCGGGCGAGCTCCGCCGCCTCCTGCATCCGTCCGGTCGCCGCGAGGGACATGCCGACGTTCACGTGGTAGGTGACGTTCCACGGCTCCAGGTCCAGCGCGCGCCGGTAAAGCTCAAGCGCACCCGTGGCATCGCCCGATCCGAACAGGACGCGGCCGCGCTCCGCCAGCGCCATCGCGGTGTCCGGAGCACCGGCCAGGAGCCGGTCGAACATCTCCAACGCCTTGGCGTCGTCCTTCTTGGCATAGTGGTACTGGCCCAACGCGAACAGCGCGTCGCGGTGTCCGGGGTCGTGGCTCAACACGGCCTCGAACTGTTCGGTGGATTCGGCGAAACGTCGCTCGGTCAGCAGCAGTTTGCCGTAGTAGTAACGCGAGTCCGCGGTGTCGTAGCCCCGCTCGATCGCGTCGGCGTAGAGCCGCAGCGCCTCGGCGTTCATCCCCGGCCGCTCACGGAGCGGAGCTGAATCGGTCATCTGCGTCAGCGCCCGGGCCCGGTAGTACGCCTGCTGCCCGCTCGGCAGCGTCGCGTAGCGCTCGGGGAAGATCGGCTCGATCTCGACGTTCTCCCGATGGTCCGGGTGCTCGATCGCGATGTCCTTCCGGACCCAGTGATCGGTGAACTCGGTGAAGCGCTGGTCGTCGGGCTCGGCCCGTCGCATGTGGCACGACACGCAGTCGTTTCCCGCGGATTCACGGGCCCCGTGGGTCTCGCCGCAGTCCTCGAGCTCGTGGCAGGTCAGGCAGGCGCGCGTGACGTGGTCCTCGGGTTGCTCGACGACGGGGACGTGCGGGTCGTGGCAGGTGAGGCACTCGAGCTTCCCGCCGGACTCGGTGTAGCAGGCGCTGAGGATCATGCGGTCCGCCTGGGACGACAGGCCGAAGTCGAATTCCGTCTGCACGGCGAATCGGAACGGGACGAAGATCGCCGAGATCGGCTCGCCGGGGCGGAACGAGGTCATTTCCCGGTCGTGGCGGATGATCCGCTCGGTCTGATTGGCGTCCCCGAGGTGGCACTGGAAGCAGACCTCCCGGCGCTCGGCCGCCGGGAGCAAGGCCGGGTTGACGATCGTCGGATCCTGTCCCTTGCCCAGGCCCTCTCCCGAGCTCCAGCGCGCGACGTGCGCCTCGCCCGGTCCGTGGCAGCGCTCGCAACCGATCCCGTGCGGGTAGGGTTGCTCGAAGATGTTCCGCCGGCCCTCGACCGCTCGCATCACGCCGTTGTGGCAGAACATGCAGCTCTGGGTCGTTTCGCGCGTGAAGTGCTCGTTGGCCAGCTCGTAACCGGGGCACAGCGCCCAACGATCTCCCTGCGGGTACCAGCAGGCGGGCGCCTGGAACAGCTTGCCCTCGCGTTCGATCAGGTAGGCGCGGTTGTGGTTGTTGGAGCCGACGACCCAGATCAGCTCGTGCTCCTCCATGGCGAGCGGCTGCCCCGATCCGTCCGCGACGTATTCCTGCATGAAGTAGCGGTCGTCGCGCTCGAACATCCGGTAGGTCATGCCGCCCTCGGTGAACTCGGGTGAGCCGTCGAACTCACCCACCGTCGTTTCGGCGTTCAGGGGGCGGAAGGAGCGGCCCATCCCGGTGCGCGCATAGCTGTTGTAGATCGCCAGATGACAGTCCCGGCAGGCTTCGCGGCCGACGTAGGCGACCGCGGGATCGTGGTTGACGAACGCGGGCGCGTCCGCCGGGATCGCGTCGACCGCCGGGTCCTGCGGCGGCGAGCCGGCGCAACCGGCGAGGATCAGGACGCTCGAGAGGGCGATCGGAACGAGTTTCTTCACCCGGGAAATATACCGCGCCCCAAGGCGGTCTGGCCTGGACGGACGGCGGCCCCGGGCCGGCCCGGCTGCTAAACTGACGGCATCCTTCGTTCCCGAAAATCCACTGGAGCTCAGCCCGATGCGTTTTGAAAACACCTACATCCCGTACGGAGCTTACTGGTCCACGCCGTTCTGCAAGTGGCAGGGCAGCCTGTCGACGATCAACGCCCTGCACGTCGCCGCGCAGGCCGCACGCAAGGCGTTTGCCGAGCGTGACCTGGCGCCCGACACGTTCGACGCGATCGTGCTCGGCATGACGGTGCCGCAAAAGAGCACGCTCTACGGTGGGCCGTGGCTCGCCGCCTTGATCGGCGCGGAAGGCATCACCGGCACGATGGTCTCGCAGGCGTGCGCGACCGGCGCGCGCGCGTTGGCCAGCGCGGCGGCCGAGATCGAGACCTCCGGGGATCACACCGTCCTCGCCGTCACGGCCGATCGTTGCAGCAACGGTCCCCACATCTACTACCCCAATCCGGCGGGGCCGGGCGGCACCGGGGAAAAAGAAGACGTCGTGATGGACAGCTTCGGCAACGACCCGTGGGCCCGCAACTCGATGTTGCAGACCGCGGAGAACGTCGCCGCGGAGTCCGGGATCACGCGCGAGGAGCAGGACTCGCTCACCTTGCGCCGCTACGAGCAATACCAAGATGCGCTCGCCGACGGCCGCGCGTTCCAGAAGCGCTACATGCTCACCCCGTTCGAGGTCAAGGACGCGCGCGGCAAGAGGACTCTCGCCAACGTCGACACGGACGAGGGCGTCTTCGAGACAACGGCGGAGGGTCTGGCCAAGCTGCGTCCCGTCATGCCGGACGGCACGGTGACCTTTGGCTCGCAGACCCACCCGGCCGACGGCAACTGCGGCGTCGTGTTGACGACGCGCGACAAGGCCAGGTCCCTTTCGCGTGGCGGCGATCTCGAGGTGCAGCTGCTTTCTTACGGCCAGGGTCGCGCGAGCAAGGGCTACATGGCCAAGGCGACGGTGCCTGCCGCGCGGGCCGCGCTCGATGCCGCCGGGTTGAAGGTCGGCGACATGAAAGCGATCAAGACCCACAACCCGTTTGCGGTCAACGACCTGTACCTCGCGAAGGAGATCGGCATCGACGCCGACGGGTTCAACAACTACGGATCGTCGTTGATCTTCGGCCACCCGCAGGGTCCGACCGGCATGCGACTCGTCATCGAGCTGATCGAGGAGCTGGCGCTGGCGGGCGGCGGTCACGGGTTGTTCACCGGCTGCGCCGCGGGCGACACCGCGGGAGCCGTCGTCGTCAAGGTCGGCTAGCGGCTAATAGATCGCCGCCTCGAAGACCGCCGGGCTGTCCACGCTGGGCTCCACGCCCGGCGACTCCAGCGTGATCACGAAGGTGCCGGTGCGCTCCGGGCGTAGCTGGATCGAGGCTTCTCCCGACCCACCGATGAGATCGATCATGGCCAGCGGATGGCGCGTGCCCTCGGCATCCTGCCACCAGCAGAACGCCAGCTTGTCCGTCTGCTTCAGACCGGTGACGTAGACCACGCCGCGTCCGGTGGCGTCGTCGTAGAGCACGCGGCCCCAGCCCGTGTCGCTCCCCGGTGTGCCCAGCGGCGTCGTGTACAGACCCGGCGCCCGGCCGGCGTTCGCGAACGGGACCATGTCGCGAAGCTTGCCCTGCAGCTTTTCGTTCTCGGCCTGGAGCCGCTGGACGTCGGCGCGCAGCTGGATCTTCTCCTTCTCGGCCGGGACCGAGACGACGAAGAACGTGAACGCGCCGAACGCGAGCGCTGCAATGGCCGGTCGCAGCCAGTAGACGGTGAACCGCTTGCGTGCGGCTTCGCCCTCGTACTTCAGTCCGGTGTCCATGTGGCGCAGGCTAGCACGCGGGATCGACGCGTAGCACGTCGAAGATCTCGTCGAGATGACGGGTCACCACGGAGAAATGACCTTCGCCGGTGAGGTAACGGGCGCGCACACCGGGGATCCGCTGCGCCACCCAACGAGCCATCGATACCGGAACGATGCGGTCGTCCTCTCCATGCCACAGATGCACCGCGGAGCTCAGGCCGTCGAGGTCGAGCCCCCAGTCCGCGCCGTAGATCAACCCGTCCGCCGCGGCTCCGCGTCCCCCGCGCCGGAAACCCTCGCGAAACTCACGCCCGAGGATCTCGCGGATCGCGGGGTCGGTCAGCACCGCGCGATCGGCCGGCCCGGCGTGCCGCGTCAGGTTGTCGATCGCGATGCGGAAGAGCCGTTTGAGCAACGGCCCGGCGACGGCCATGGTCGGGGGCACGAGCCATCGTGCGCGGGAGGCGAGTGTCAGGCCCAGACGGTTGTGCCACACCATGCCGTCGTGACGGCGCATGGCTGCGACGGGGCCGAGACCGCAGACGATCGCGGTGCGGCCGGTGCGATCGGGCAGGGCCAGCGCGCAGGCCAGCGCGAAAGGTGCTCCGCCCGACACACCGACGAGGTTGAAGCGCTCGCATCCGAGGCGATCCGCCGCGTGGGCGATATCCACGGGCCAGTCGGTGAGCCGTCTTCCCGGCAGCGAGTCGGACGCGCCCCAACCGGGGCGGTCGAAGGCGACCAACCGGATACCGCTGCTTGCCGCCTGCGCTTCGCCGAGCTCGACGCCGAGCCGCGAACCGGGGAAGCCGTGCGAGTAGATCACCGGTGTACCACCGGGATCGCCGACCTCGGCTCCGGCCAGGATCCGGCCGTCGGGCAGACGGATGCGGTACTGCTTCACCGCGCGCCGGTCAGCTCACGGCGATGATCGGCGACGAGCAGTTCGACCATCAAGCCGTAGCTACGGATCCCCTCATCCTGTCCGAGCGACTTGAGGTAGGCGTCGTTGACCCGCAGCGCAGCGTCTCCGAGACGCGTGTCGTAGCGGCGCCAGAACTCGCGTGTCGCGTCCCAGTCGCGTTGGAGCGGCTTGCCCAGCGTGAGCATCACCGCGGCCGCGGCGTCGGGGTCGACCTGCCGCAGCGCGCCCAGCGCGTAGGCCAGCGCGCCCTGTGCCGCGGCATAGCGGTAGTCGGCGTCGGGATGGCGGCGGCAGACAGCGTAGCCGACGAAGTTGGCCTCCTCCTCGCGCGCCCAACCCAGCTGGTGCGCCGCCTCGTGGCAGGCGGCGAACAACCGGTTGTGGACCGGTTGCTCCATCCCGACGTTGGGCTCGCCGGTGTAGGGGAAGAAGACGCCGCTGATGTTGAGCCAGGGGAGCACCGGGAAGATCAGTCCCTTGGGTCCTGAGACGTCCCCGTCGCGGAGCGAGAGGTACTCGACGCCGGGGGCCCGGAACGCGGCACGGACCCGCTCGAGCGCCGCGCGATCCCCGTCCTCGGTGCGCATCACGCCGTCGTCGTCCTCCTCCAGGCGCAAGCGCAGCTCGTTGGCCTCGACGACGAGCTTTTGCGCCACGGCGCGAAGCTCCTCGTGCGTGATCCCGGTACGATCGAGGTTTTCGAGCCGGAGGAACGGTTCGCGATAGTAGTTGAACCCCCAACCGAACATGCCCCACGCGTAGAACAGACCGGCCATGGCGAGCGAGAAGCTGGCCGCGTGCGCGGCGGCGTTGCGCAGACCGCGACGCTTGCGAGAGACGGAGCGGGTGACGGTGACCGCCTTGTAGATCAGCCAGAAGATGACACCCAGGACGAACAGCTCCATGAACGAGTAGGCCAGCCAGCCGGTGAGCGTCCCGGCGAGCTCGCGGACGATCGGGTAGATCGTGTTCGAGTAGCCGGTCTCGACCCAGCCCGGCCGGCCGCGGACGCCCATCTGGATGACCCAGGTGGCCACGCCGAGGCCGAACAGGGTCAGACGAAACTTCCAGGGCACGCGGCGATCCTGGGGACGGGTTTCGGGGCGGCGCATCGCAGGAGATTATCGCCCAGGTTCGATCAGCACCTTGAGCGAATCGCCGCCTGCGGCGACGAGGCGGAAACCCTCTCCGGTACGTTCGAGCGGGAGCCGGTGGGTGATCATCCCCAGGACATCGACTCGGGCCGCGCCGATCCGGTCGAGCGCCAGCCGCATGTCGTCCGGCGGGCCGGCGTAGGAATGCACGATCGACACACCGCGCTTCCACAGGTCGTTCACGTCGAGCGCGACGGTCTCTCCCGGCGTCAACGGGGCGAAGACGAGCAGGCTGCCCCCGTGATCGATCCACGCCAGCGCCGATTCGAGCGCGGGGCGCGCACCGGTGCAGACCAGCGCGCGATCGGCGAGGCGGCCGTCGTTGGCGTCCCGTAACCGCTCGCCGATCGGGGCGCCTGCTTCCCACGCCTCGTCGGCACCGAACCGCCGGGCCATCTCGACGCGCAACGGATGGACATCGACGGCGAAGACGCGCGCGGCGCCGCTGGCCCGGGCGGCCTGGATCTGCAGGATCCCCGAGATCCCCGCGCCGACGACCAGGACGGTGTCGCCGCTCGTGACCCCCGCCATCCGCTGCCCGCGCAGGACGCAGGCCAGCGGCTCCACGAACGTCGCCGCATCGAACCCGACGTCGTCCGCCAGCTTGAACGTGCCGCGCTGCACGTTGATCGCGGGCAGCCGGACGAACTCGCTGAAGCCGCCGGGATCGAAGGTCGTGCGGTGCATCGATTCACAAACGTTGTGCAAACCGCGGCGACAGTAGCGGCAATCGTTGCACGGCACGTGGTGCGTGGTGACGATACGGTCCCCCACGGCGAAGTCGTCGACCTCTTCGCCGACGACCTCGACGACTCCGCTCACCTCGTGGCCAAGCACCTGCGGCGCGCGCGGCTTACGGTACCACTCCATCACGTCGGACCCGCAGATCCCGCTCGCCTCGACGCGCATCAACAGCTCGCCGGGACCGGGCTTCGGTCTCGGGCGCTCTTCCAGCCTAATGTCGTCGTTGCTGTAGTAGACCGCGACTCGCACGGATACAGCCCACTATCCCCTGGCGTCCCGGTAGATCCCGAACGCGTCATCCACGGAGGCGTCGTCCTGCACCACGGCGCGGATCGCCTGGATCATCCCGGCGGGACAATCGGACTGGAACACGTTGCGTCCCATGTCGACGCCACAGGCCCCGTCGCGCACGGCGTTGTGCGCCAGCTCGATGGCGGCGTGCTCGTCGATCTTCTTGCCCCCGGCAATGACGAGCGGGACCGGTGTGTTCCTGACGATCTCCTCGAAGCCCTCGCAGTAGTACGTCTTGACCATGTGAGCGCCGAGCTCGGCGCAGATCCGGCACGCGAGCCCCAGGTAGCGCGCATCACGCGTCATGTTCTTGCCCACCGCGGTAACGGCGAGCACCGGGACGCCGTACTTCTCGCCGGCGTCGACCAGCTTCGCCAGGTTCAGCAGCGTCTCGCGCTCGCCCTCCTCGCCGACGAAGACGGACAGGGTGACCGCGGACGCGTTGACGCGCAGGGCGTCCTCCATGTCCACGGTGAGCCCCTCGTTGGACAGCTCGCCGAGGATCGACGTCCCGCCCGAGACACGCAGCACGATCGGGATCGAGAAGGCCGACGGGATGCAACGACGCAGGACCCCGCGCGTCAGCATCAACGAGTCGGCATGAGGGAGCAGCGGCTCGACCGTCTTCGCCGGCTCCTCGAGGCCGCCGGTCGGCCCCAGGAAGTACCCGTGGTCGATTGCCAGCATCAGGGTGCGCCCGGTCTCCGGTTTGAAGATCCGGCACATCCGGTTTTTCATTCCCCAGTCCATCGTCCTCTCCTGTCGGGGTCAGGTCTTGAATCTTGCGTCGACTCTACCAGGGCATCGACCAGGACGTCCCGAGTCCCGGCCCGTAGAGGATCGCGTTCGTCAGCAGCCGCCGCGTCCCCACGGTCCATCCGCGGAACTCCGGGTCGTTGGGGAACAGCACGACCTGTCCCCGGCCGACCGCCTCGCGTGTGACGTAGGCCGTTTCCGCGACGCGCCCGGCCGTTTCGGGCCACAGCAACCCGCCGAGGTGCAGCCGGTCGAGCTTGGCGAAACGTGCCGGAACCTGAACGGGGGGCGCCGCGACCAGCACGCTACGCGCGCCGGCGAGCACGGGCAGCTCTTGCGGAAGACCCCAGGCCAGCCACAGCTCCGGGTCCAGTTCGACGCGCAGGTGCGCCTGTCTCGCGGCGAACGAGCGCAGGCGCCGATCCGCCGCCGCCAGCGTCTCGTCGTCGGCCTTGCTCTTCCCGGGCGGGAGCAGCGGCTTGACCCATTCGCCGAGATCCACCGGAGAGCTTTCGACCGGGGCGCCCTGGTCGTGCCCGTCGGCGAACGGAACCGCGCCCGCGCCGAGCAGCGGCGCGACGTCGTAGGGCGAGCCGAGCCTGACCTCCTCCTTCTTGCCGTCCTCGTCGTCGTCGCCGTTGTCCTTCCACGGCTTGGGCGCGCGCATGCCGGTGGCGTGGAACAGCCCGGCCTCGAGGACGGTCTCGGCCGAGGGACCGTGGACGACCGGTGGATGCTCGTCGAGCGCCTCGCGGCGCAGCCGCGCCTGCGTGATCTTGCGCTCTTTCGAAGCGAGGAAGTCGGCACCGCCACCGATGCCGATCGCCGTCCCGCCGTTCTCGATCCAGGCCTTGATGCGTTGGGTGCCCGCGGAGCCGAGCGCGCTGTAGTTGCCGGGCGGGAAGACCAGCACGTTGTAGCGGCGCAGGTCGGTGAACCGGGCCCGCGAGACGTCAATTCCGGAAAAACGCAGCTCGACGATCTCGTCGAGCAGGTGCCAGATCGCGCCGTACTGCGACGACGAGATACCCGGTCCGGTCCAGACGCCGACACGGGGCGCGATCAGCGTCGGGAAGTAACGGCCGCCGAGATCGGGTCCCCGTTCGGCGAGCCCCGTCGGCGTCGCTTCGACGCGCACCTTCCAGCGATCCGCGACCTCGGCGAGGAGGACGTTCAGGTTTTCGGGGTTGCCCTCGGCGCGAATCAGCAGCGCGCCGCGATCGTACTCGTTTCCGCCGACGCGGAACGGCTTGCGCGCGACGCGGACGCGGATATCTCGCTGCAACAGATCGGCAAGCGCCCCGACGGAGCGATCGGTCGTGCCGCGGACGATCCAACCGACGGGGGTGTCGCCGCCGACCACCTCGCCGACCGGTTCGTCCGGTTCGACCGAACCGTCGAATCCCTGGAACTGCCGGCTCGTCGTCCAGTAGGCCTCGACCCCCAGGTTGAGCGGTAGGGACCACGCGGTCGTCTCGTAGAGTCGCGAGCCCTCGCCGCGCTCGATCGACCTCCGCTCCTCGCGGAAGTATTCCGCGTTCATCGGCACGTGCGGGTCGAGCAACTCGCGGACCAACCGGCCCGCCGGCTGCGTCGCCGGTACGAGCCAGGTGGCGGCGGGAAGGCTCGCGTTGCTCACGCTCGCGCCCGTCCGTCCGTCACGCAGGTTGTCGAGGCGGATCCGATCGCCGGTGCGACCGTGCACCTCGATGCCCTGGCGCCGCAACAGTCGCACCAGATCACGGGTTCTTTCCGGGTAGTTGCCCTCGGGCAGAACCCAGGCGGTCAGACCACCGTCGTCGCCCTCGACCATTTTGCGTCGTTCGGCGACGAAGTCCGCGAGGATCGCGCCGCGATGCTTCGACAACGACTCGATGTTGGCGATCGAGCTCAACACGTGGTGCTCGGTCGCTTCTGCGTAGGTGCGCAGATCGCCGCTCTGCTTTCGGACGACGGTTCCCGTCGTCCTCGACATCTCGTAGAGGATCCCCAGTGCGCCGCGATACGCCGCCCACGACGAGCCGTAACCCGGGAAAAACTCCTCGTTCCACTCACGCGTGTAGTAGGGGTAACCCCGTTGGTCCAACGCATGGGCCTGATCTTCCGCGAACTGCGCCCACCACTTGCGGTGGCTCGGCGGCAAGTGCGGGTTGAAGGGATGCCTCGGGGGCGCGAACAGGTAGGTGTCGTCGCTGCCCATCTCGTGGCTGTCGACCATCAGCTGCGGTTCCCACTGCGCGATGACCGCGCTACGGGTGGATTCGGGGTGCACCATGCTGAACCAGTCGCGGTTGAGGTCGAACAGGTAATGGTTGCCGCGACCCCAGGGCCAGATCGCCGTGTGCGACAGGTCGTCCTGGTCGGGATTGGGGACGCGGTGCGCGAACGCGCGCGTCTGCGCCAGGTAGCGGTCGCGCCCGTCGGGGTTCTCGACGGGGTCGATGATGACCAGCAGGTTTTGACGCAGCTTCCTGGCGCGATCGTCTTCACCGGCGACGAGCCAGTAGGCGACCGCCGCCGCGGCATCGACGCTGCTCAGCTCGTCGCCGTGGATCCCGTAGGCGATCCACCCCACCGCCTTCGCGCCGTCGAGCGCCTGCGTGTCCCCGCGTGCGTCGCGGCCACGCGGATCGACGCGTGCGATGTGGGCCTTGCGAAAACCATCGAGGTCCGCGATCGTCGCCTCATCGCTGACGGAGAACGTGACCAGCTTGCGGCCCTCGTGGCTGTGCGCGTAGGTACGCATCTCGGCGCGGGGCGAGGACGCGGCCAGCTCCTCGAGGTAGCGCATCGTCTCGTCGTGCGTCAGCGGACGTGCACCCGGATCGAAACCGACGACTTCCTTCTGGGTCGGGATGGCCGGGTCGAACATCGCCCACGGAAACAAGCGCTCGGGGGCGAAGCCCTCCATTTCCACGTTGGCCGCAGCCGGCGCGCACAGGCACAAGCCGAGACACACGAGGCCGAGGTATCGTCGCAGCATGTCTGGACTCCCGTTGAGAATGACCGGGAGATTCTAACTCCGGTTGACGGGAGGCCGAGCCGAATTTTTAGCTCGTCGCCGCCGGCTCCGGGGGCGCGCGGAAGCCCTCGCGGTCCATCTCGCCCCAGCCGCGGCGGCGGCGTACGACGTCCCAGAGCGCTTTCAGCTTGAACAGCGCCAGCATCTGGCGGTAGCCGAAGTTCTCGAGGATACCGAAGACGATCAGCTTCGAGAGATCGATCCAGCCGGGGTAACGCCGGAAGGAGATCTCCTCGAGCAGCACGGCCGCGATCGACAGGAACACCCCGTAGAGCACCGCGATGGCGAAGAACAGCAGGAAGAACTGCAGGTTGAGGATGCCCAACAGGAACGAGACGATGATCGCGAGGTAGCCCAGCACCTCGATCAGCGGGCCGATCATCTCGAAGAAGAACGCGTGCGGGAACGCGATCGTCCCGAGCGTCCCGTAGCGCGGGTTGCAGAGGATCTTCTTGTGCGCCCACAGCGACTGCGCGAGGCCGCGGTGCCAGCGCGCGCGCTGGCGGCGGAGCACCTTCAGTTTCTCGGGCACCTCGGTCCAGCACACCGGATCGGGCACGAACACGACCCGATACTTGCGTTTGTTCTCGCGCATGTGGCGGTGCAGCCGCACCACCAGGTCGAGATCCTCGGTGTCGGTGTCCAGCCCGTAGCCCCCGACCTCGATCACTTCCTTCTTGCGATAGACGCCGAAGGCGCCGGAGATGATCAGCAGGCTCTTCAACACGCTCCAACCGACGCGGCCCGACAGAAACGCTCGCAGGTATTCGATCACCTGGAAGACCGGCAGCGGCCTGTCGGGCAGCTCGATCTGCACGACGCGGCCCTCGCGGACCTGGCAGCCGTTGACGATGCGCACGATCCCGCCCGCGGCGATCGTCTCGTCGGGGTGTTCCATGAACGGCTTGACGACGCGCAACAGCGCGTTGTCTTCGATGACCGAATCGGCGTCGATCGAGCAGAACAGCGGGTACCGCGACACGTTGATGCCGGCGTTGAGAGCGTCCGGCTTGCCGCCCTGTTCCTTGTCGACGACGGTGATGTTGAGGTCCAGCGAGCCGTAGATCCCGCGGACCGTTCGGGTCGAGATCTCGCGTTTGTAGACCTTGTCGAGCCGGCTCAGATCGAACGCCTCTATGAGGCGTTTCAACGTCTCGTCTGTCGAGCCGTCGTTGATCACGATGATCTCGAACTCGGAGTAGTTGACCATCCTCAGCGAGCGGACGGTCTCGACGATCGTCTTCTGCTCGTTGTGCGCGGCCACCAGGATCGAGATCGGCCAGGTCATCTCGGATTGCATGATCTGCCGGTAGTCGGAAAAGAACGTCCGGCGGGTAAAGCGGAATATCCCGCGTAGCGACAGCAGGAACAACACCAGGTAACTCGTGTTGAGCAGCAGGAAATAGACCAGCACGAAGGCGTTGAAGCCGACGATCAGCGTGGTCACGATGGCGGCCCAGTTCATCAGGCGGCCTCCTTGGGAAGCAGGGAGAGCAGCTCGCGGCGCACCTCGTCGACGGGGTGCTCACGGGACAGCACGCGGATGCGGCCCGTCACGCCCGCGGCGACGACACGCCTGAAAAACGTCCGTGCGGCTTCGCGCGCGGCGGTGTCTTCCCCGACGAGGTCTCCGGCACGCTCGTCGACGCGACCGGCTTCCTCGAGCATCAACACCGCCTGCTCGCGGGCGAAGGCGTCGTGATCGGCAACCATCTCCTCGAGCGCCTCGAGCCCGCGCCTGCCGATCGTGCGCAGCGCCCGCGCGGCGTTGTGGCGTACCCACCATTGCCGGTCGCGCAACGCGGACGCGAGCTGCGGAACGGCGTCGACCATGAGCATGCGTCCGAGCGCCTTGGCGGCCATCGCGCGTACCGGCCAATCCGGATCGGCGAGAGCTTTGACCAGGTGCCCGGTCACGTGCGGATCGCCGATGGCGCCCAGCGCATGACAGGCGCGCGCCCGGATGTCGGTCGATGCGTCGTTCGCCTTTTCCTGGAGCCACGGGGTCGCGGACAACGGACGGACACGGCCGACGATGTCGATGACCGCCAGCTTGCCGTCAGCGCTCAGCTCGTCAAACGCCTCGATCACGGCGTGGATCGATTCATGCCCCATACCGATCAGGATGTCGGCCACACGAATGGTCGACCAACGGTTCGGCTCGTTGAGCGCCCGCACCAGCTTGCGCGCCGAGGCGACGCCTCCGAGCTGACCGAGCGCCTTGGCCGCTCGCAGGCGTACCTCCGGCATCTCGTCGTCGAGGGCTTGTGACAAAGGTTGGATGGCCCGTTTGCTGCCGGCCAGACCGAGCTTTTCCGCCGACTCGGCGCGCCGCCACCAGCGGCGGCTTTCCAGCCCCTCCAGGTAGACGTCGACGAAACCGAGCTGCTCCATGGCCCCTGCCATGCGGTCGCGCTCGATCCCGCGGACGCGCTGGATATGGTCGAGCAGGATCTGCTCGATGACGATACGGTCCGGCGCCGACGGGTCACCGTCCAGCACGCGGCGAATGGACTTCTCGTCGCCGTGCGCCCAGCGGAGCATCGTGGGCTCGAGCTCCCGGCGGCGGCGGGCTCGTCTGGCGACCTGGGTTTCACGCCAGGCCTTGTTGGCGACGATCAGGATCGTCAGCGTCACGAAGACGCCGCTGATCGAGAGAATCGCCCAGACGAGGATCTGTTGCATCAGGACACCGTGCGTTTGCGGCTGAGGATCTTGCGGATGCGAGCCATCAGCTCGCGCGCGTTGAACGGCTTGATGACGTAATCGTCCGCCCCCTCTTCCAGACCCCGGACGATGTCCTCCTCTCGGTCGCGCATCGACAACAACAGGACCGGAAGGTCGCGAAATTTCTCGTTTCGCCGGATCGCCCGCAGCACCGAATAGCCGTCGCGGTACGGCATGACCAGATCGCTGACCACCATGGCGAGCTCGTGGCGCTCGACGATCTCGAGCGCGTGCGCGCCGTCCTCGGCGACGAGAACGTCGTGACCGTGCTCACGTAGCAACGACGCGATGAAACGCGCCGTGACCGGATCGTCGTCAACGACGAGAATCTGGTTGTTCGCCATCGCTACCTCTCCCCGAGTCCTGCGCGCCACAACAAGCGGACACCGACCACAGTGGACTCGAATCCGCTCGCGGTCGTCGCGGCGTAGTCGCCGTGTTCCGCGTAAACCTCGAGCGTCATGCGGGCGGCCACGGGAAAGCCGGCGGTTCCGCCGAGCACGACCACGGTGTCGTCGTCGACGTCGACGCCACTGAGCGTGAACGACTGCACGCCGGCGTCGAGGTAGAGGCGGTAGTAGTTGCCGCGCTTGCCGTATTCGTCGGCGACCCGTAGCTGAGCGAGGTGCGCGAGAAAATCTTGCGGCGCAAAGTACCCGTTGCCGGAGTCCAGGTCGTAGTCCATCCAGCGCGCCGTGTAGCCGGCCTGCATCCGCACCTTGCGGACGGGCAGGCGATAGAGGAACCCGGCGCTGGCGGTCACGCGGTCGTTGTCGTCGGAGAAATCGGCCACGCCTCCACCCGCATGCAGCGTGAAGCGATCTCCTACCCCGCCGTTGACACGCACTTCGAGCTGGTCGAAATGGATGTTGTTGTCGGTGATCGGGGAGGAATATCGGATCGTGTGGCGCATCGCGGAGGCGTGCACCTGCCAACGACGATCGAGCCCGGCGGTGTAGGACAACCCGCCCAGAGGTTCGCTCTCGGTTGAGTCGTCGGTCCGTGTCAGGAAGTCGACACCCAGCGTGGCCGACAGCCGCTGTCCGCGCGACGGACGGAAACGGAGCGTCGCGTTGACGTTGTCGACCGAGGTGTCACCCGCCGGACCGGACATCTCGTAGCGGCCCGCGCCGAGATCGAGACGGATCTGGCGGCCGAGGCCGAGACCACCACGTACCAGAAAACGGGTCAGCTCGTTGTCGTCGGTGTCGTCGAGGTAGCTGGCGTCGATGCTCCACCAGGCGCCGGCCGAGCGCGAGACGGCGTCGTAGAGCTTGCCGACCTCTGCGTGGTCCGGGTACTCGCGATCGAGCGCGACGGCCTGCTCGGCCGCGCTACCGATCTCCCCGGCCCACAGATCGAGGTAGGCCAGCCCGATCCGCGCATCCACGTTTCCGGGATCGACGTCGAGGACGTCCTGGTACGCCTCACGGGCCTGGGTCGAACGGGCGGACCAGGCGTACGTGCGGGCCAGGCCGAGCCAGGCATCGACGTTCTGGTCGTCTCGCCGGATGAGTCCCTTGAAACGAACGCGGGCTTCGCCGAAGCGCCGGTCCCACGAGAGCGTCTGCGCGCGACCGAGCAACGCATCGCGGTCGTCCGGATTGACGTCGAGCGCGCGGTCGTAACGCTCGACCGCCTGCTCGAAGCGTCCCGACCACGAGAGGATCTTCGCCGTGCGCAACAGCGCCTGGAAGTTGTCGGGGTCGTCGACGAGCACTTGCTCGTAGAGCTCGAACGCGGCGGCGTGATCGCCGCTGTTCCAGGCGCGTTCGGCATCTTCGACCCCTCCCGCCAACGCGGGAAGGCCGGCCAGCAAAAGCACGGCAACGACCCGGCCGAGCGACCGGAGGGGGTTCGCTCTTCGCTCACTCATGTCATCGTACATATGCAAGAACAACTGAATTAACTAGTCGTTCTTGGCAGTTAGAAAATACGAATGGGTCATCCGGTTGCCACCGAATTCGTGTGGGGGGGACCATTGTCGCCCATTTGTGCTCTTTTGGCGTGACTCTTCGGAAAGGGTTGACCGCGCGCGCTCCGGCGAAGATATTGAGCCCTGCCTCCTCGGGGAGGTTCGATCCATGCCCCCGAGGCACCCCGCCGACTGGCTCGCGCTCAGCCTGCTCCCGGGCCTGGGCCCTACGACTCTGAATCGCCTCCTGGAGTCCTATCCCGACCCGCGCGAGATTGCGTACCGCCTGCCGCCCGAGGTGTTGGGTGCCGCCGGCCGGGGTGTCCATCCCGGCAAGATCCGGTCCGCGCGGCGGCGCCTGCGGCGTGAGGTCGACGCCGAGCTGCGCCGCGCGCGGGCCGCGGGCGTGACGATCCTCACCCGGGACTCCACGGGGTTCCCCGCCGAGCTTCGCGAGATCCCGGCGGCCCCGATCCTTCTTTATGTGCGCGGCACGCTCTCGCTCGACCGGCCACGGATCGCGATCGTCGGCTCGCGAGCCGCGTCGCGTTACGGACGGCGGTTCACCGAGGAGCTGGGCGGCGGGTTGGCGGCGCGCGGCTTCCAGATCGTCTCGGGCGGCGCGCGGGGAATCGACGCCTGCGCGCACCGCGGCGCGCTCGACGCGGGCGGCTCGACCGTCGCCGTCTTCGGATCCGGGTTGATGAAACCCTACCCGACGGAAAACTACGAGTTGTTCGAGGAGATCCTCGAATCCGGTGCACTCGTCAGCGAGTTCCCGATGACCTGCCCGCCGAGCCAGGCGACCTTCCCGCAGCGAAACAGGGTCGTCAGCGGGCTGTCGGCCGGCGTCGTCGTCGTCGAGGCCGCGGCAAGGTCGGGCGCGTTGATCACCGTGACCCACGCCCTCGAGCAGGGCCGGGAGGTCTACGCGGTGCCGGGCCCGGTCACCTCGCACGTCTCGGCCGGAACGAACCGTTTGATCCAGGAAGGCGCGAAACTGGTGCAGCGGATCGACGACATCATCGACGAGCTGCCGCCGCCCTACCGTGATGCGCTGCCAGCCGGCGCAGAGCTGCCCGAGGCGGTCGGGAAGGGGCCGGATCTGACGGATCTCACGGCCGACGAGAAACGGGTGCTGGACATGTTGGATGTCGTGGAGCCGGTTCACGCCGACGATCTCGCGCTCGCCGCGCCCTTCGACGTCGCCCGGCTTCAGGTGGCGCTGTTCGGCTTGCAGCTGCGGGGCGCGGTCGACCTGGAACCGGGTCGCTACTATCTCCGACGGGACAAGAGCCCGGCCTGATGGGCGTAGTGCGCGAGGATCAAACCGACCGCCAGGACCGGGGGCGCCAGCATCAGGAACGCCCGGTCGCTCAGCCAGCCGCCGAAGTTCATCATGTAGCGCTGCATCGGGAACTCGAGCAGCGGACCCTCCAGGGGATTGATCGGCATCCAGAATCGCGAGAGCAGGAGGGCCGTCCCCGCGAACGTCCAGCTGAACGCCGGGCTCCAGCGAATCTCGTCGGCGGCCTTGAGCGTGAACGCGACGAAGAACGGGAACGCGAAGACGAGCTGACGCGACTCCGCGTTGAGACTCAGGAGCAGGTGACCCGCGATGAACCCGACCAACCCCAGACCGCAGGCGGCGACGTGCCGGTAGACCCGCGGCCACAGAAACACGGTGACCCAGACGATCGGCCCCCAGTAACCCACGTGCGGGATCACGAACTGGAACGGCCGGACCAGGCCGCGACGAAACACATCGTGGGCGAAGTTCGTGAACGAACCGCCGCGGTGAACCGCGACGTCGTTGGACAGGTACGCAAACAGCAGCTTCGACAAGACGAGTATCGCCAGGATGAGGAGGAGTCTGCCGGGGCGCAGCTGGGCAAGCCAGGTCGCGGGTTTCAGGAGATCGCGGTTGTCGGCGACCGAACGCGCGACCAAGAACGTCCACAGCACGATCAGCGCGATGGTGAGTGGCAGCAGCGAAGCGACGATCGGAGCCTCGTCGTTGGGCGGGGAAACGTCGGTGGCGTAGTAGACGTAGAGCAGCACGGCGAGCATCGCGACCGCGGACCCGCCGGCCAGCAGCGTACGTCTCCCGGCGGGAACCCTGTCCGGAGGTTTGCTCGCGCGCGGGAACGCGTAGAGCAGGGCCCCGAAATAGATGATCGTCGGCCAGGAGAACGCGCCGATCACCGTGGTGGCCAGGACTCCCCAGGACCGGTCGCGCAGGTAGGCGTAGAGCAGGATCGCGCCCAACACCATCGCGGTCGGGTCGGTCGAGATGGGATTGAAGAACCACTCCTTCAGCACGGCGAAGTTCGCGAACAGCGCGACGCACCCGAGGATTCGGGTCCCGGGCTTCAACTCGAGCGCGTCGAGGATCCGGATCCAGACGAACGCGAGCAGGACGAACAACGCGCCGTGGTAGACCTCGAACCCACGCAACACGTTGGGCGAGATACGGAACGAGTAGCTCCACAGCTCGACTTCCTCGGCGTCGAGCGGCACGCCGAATACGCGCAAGCCGGCGTGCACGATGACCGGGGCGAGGATGCGCTGGATCTCGGCCGACGTGACTTTCTCGACGAGAATGCTGCGGTGGGGGTCCTGGGCCCAGGTTCCGAACCACAACCCGTCCCAGCCGTGACCCCACCGAAGCTCGATGCGTTCGCCCCACGCGAACCCGGCCAGGGCCGTGACGACGAGAATCGAAAACAGCGCCCAGCGCAGACGTGTCGGGTTCGCGGTCACGAAACTCACGGCGGTGCCCCGGGAGGGATCTTAGCCGGGATTCGGGCGGACGCGAAACCGGTCATCCGGCGAAACGATGGTATGGTCGAGGCGTTGCCGTCGCCCAACCGCCAGGTGTGACCCGGCGGCGGCGATCTTCCCGAAACGCTTGAAAAGGGCCGGATCGGGCGGATTCAGGCGGCGTCTCTCGGCCCGCGGCCGGAAGACGCGGTTGATCTGGAACCCGGCCGGTACTATCTTCTGCGCCCTCGGAGGGAGCCCTGAGTCATGGCCAAGTCTCTGGTCATCGTTGAATCGCCGGCAAAAGCGAAGACGATCAACAAGTTCTTGGGCCGCGACTTCACGGTCAAGGCCTCGATGGGCCACGTGCGCGACCTGCCCAAACGCACGCTGGGGGTCGATGAAGAGTCCTTCGAGCCCGAGTACGCCGTCCTTCCCGATAAAAAGAAGACGCTGGCCGAGCTGAAGAAGTCGGCCAAGATCGCCGAGGCGGTTTACCTCGCGTCCGATCCCGATCGCGAGGGCGAGGCGATCTGCTGGCACCTGATGGACGAGCTGCGCAAGGGCACCAAGGCGGCGTTCCACCGCGTACTGTTCAACGAGATCACCAAGCGCGCCATCCTCGCCGCCTTCGAATCGCCGCTCGAAATCGACATGAACAAGGTCGAGGCCCAGCAGGCGCGGCGCATCCTCGATCGCCTGGTCGGCTACAAGATCTCGCCGCTGTTGTGGGACAAGGTGCGCCGCGGTCTCTCGGCCGGGCGAGTCCAGAGCGTGGCGTTGCGTATCATCTGCGAGCGCGAGCGGTTGATCCAGCAGTTCAAACCGCGCGAATACTGGTCGCTGACCGCGCGGCTGGCCGGCGAGAACCCGCCGGAATTCCCCGCCAAGCTGGTGCTGCGCGACGGGAGGAAGATCGAGCCCGCCAACGAGCCGGAGGCCAGCGAGGTGCTCGACGAGCTCGGCTACAAGCTGGTCACGAAGCCGGGCGAGGACAAAGGTACGCTGGTCGCCGACGCGGAAGCCGTCGATCCGGCACCGTTCAAAGTCACCTCGATCCAGGCCCGTGAAAAGAGAAAGAATCCGTTCCCACCGTTCATCACGTCGAAGCTCCAGCAAGATGCCTCGCGGCAGCTCGGGTTCACCGTCAAGAAGACGATGCGTGTGGCGCAGGGCCTCTACGAGGGCCGCGAGATCGGCGATGCCGGGACGGTCGGTCTGATCACCTACATGCGCACGGACTCGACGCGTGTCGCCGACGAGGCGATCGCCGCCGCACGCGCTTTCATCGGAACGACCTACGGAAAGAAAGCTCTGCCGGAGAAGGCCCGCGTCTACAAGGTGGCCAAACAGGCGCAGGAGGCGCACGAGGCGATCCGCCCGACATCGATGGAGTTCACCCCCGAGCGAGTCAAGCGGGACCTCGGAAAAGACGAGTACCGGTTGTACACGCTGATCTGGAACCGCTTCATCGCATCGCAGATGAGGGCCGCCCGGTTCGACGTGACGCGTGTCGACATCGAGGCCGGCCGCTACACCTTTCGCGCCAACGGCTCGGTGCTCAAGTTCCCCGGATGGCTCGCGGTCTACCACGTCGGCAAGGCGGAGGACCCGCGTGACCGCGAAGACGACGACGCCGACAGCGAGGATCGCCGGCTGCCGCGGCTCAGCGAGGGCGAGGTGCTCCAGGCCGAGGAACTACTCCCGAAACAACACTTCACGCAACCGCCGGCGCGTTTCTCAGAGGCCACGCTGGTCAAAGAGCTCGAGGAGAACGGGATCGGACGCCCGTCGACCTACGCCACGATCCTGTCGACGATCATGGACCGCGACTACGTCGTCAAGGACAAGCGACGGTTCTCGCCCACCGAGCTGGGGTTCCTGGTCAACGAGCTGATGGTCGCCTCGTTCGGCGACATCGTCGACGTGGGCTACACCGCGCAGATGGAAGTGCTGCTGGACCAAATCGAGGAGGGCGATCTCGACTGGATCGACGCACTGCGCGATTTTCAGGAGAAGTTCAGCAAAGACCTCGAACGGGCGAAGGTCGAGATGCGCGACGTCAAGCGCGAGGCGATCCCGACCGATCAGAGCTGCGACAAGTGCGGCAAGATGATGGTGCTCAAGTGGGGCCGGTTCGGTCAGTTCCTGGCCTGTTCCGGCTACCCCGACTGCAAGAACACCCGCGATCTCGCCAACGACGTGGAGATCGAGTCCACCAACGGCAAGGGTGGTCGAGCCGCGGCCAAGACCGCCAAGGTCAACGCGGCGCCCAGCCAGGTCGAGATCGAGGCGGACCCCTGCGAGAAGTGCGGCGAGGCGATGGTGCTGCGACGTGGGCGCTACGGTCCGTTCCTCGCCTGCTCGTCCTACCCGGACTGCAAGAACACACGCAAGGTCACGATGACCAAGGACGGCAAGGCGGAGGCCAAGGCCGACCGTCTGCTCGATCATGAATGCCCCAAGTGCGGCTCCAAGCTCGCCGTCAAACAGGGCCGCTACGGGGAGTTCACCGCCTGCTCGAGCTACCCCAAGTGCCGTTTCGTCAAGATGAAGGAAACCGGGGTCAAGTGCCCCGAGTGCGCCGACGGCCAGGTCGTCGAGCGACGCAGCAAGCGCGGCAAGCTGTTCTACGGCTGCAGTGCGTTCCCCGATTGCAACTTCGTGACCTGGAAAAAGCCGGTCGACAAGGAATGCCCCGAGTGCGGTGCCAGCTACCTGGTCGAACGGATGACCAAGAAGGCGGGGCACCAGTTTCTCTGCGACAGCGAGAACTGTAGCCACGTCGAAACAGCCGAAGCCGTCAAGGGATGATCGGCGACCCCACCCCGAAACAGATCACCCCGTTCCCCAGCGGCGAGATCGGCATCGTCTGGTCCGACGGCCACGAGTCCTACTACGACCCCCATCGGTTGCGCTGCGCCTGCAGCTGCGCGCGTTGCGTCGACGAGATGACCGGCCGCAAGGTCCTCGATGACGGCGGCGTGCCGACGGAGGTCCGCATCAAGGCGATCCACCCCGTCGGCAACTACGGTTACGGGATCGAGTGGACCGACGGTCACGACACCGGGATCTACACCTTCAAGCACCTGCGCGAGCTTTGCGGCTGCGGCGAGTGCGGCGGATCCTAGACCGCTCCCCTTTTCGGGCTCGCTGGACTATCCTCGGCGCATGACCGGGGCAGGCCAGGACAGCGGTATGCGGATCGCCGTACTGATCGGCACGGCCCAGCTCCTGTTGCACGTCGTCACCAACGGCAACTACGGCGTGTTCCGTGACGAGCTCTATTACCTCGATTGCGCCCGGCAGCTCGCCTGGGGCTACGTGGATCATCCACCGCTGTCGATCGGACTGCTGTGGTTGGCCACCTCGATCCTGGGTGAATCCGTCCACGCGATCCGTCTGCTTCCCGAGCTGGCCGGCGCGGTCACGGTCGTTGTGGGCGCGTTGATCGCGCGCGAGCTGGGTGGCGGACAAACGGCGCAGATCGTGGCCGCCTTTACGGCGGCGGTCGTACCGGGTCCGGCGGTCCTTTCGGGTTTCTTTTCGATGAACGCGTTCGACCTGGTGTTCTGGGCGCTGCTGATGTGGCTGCTCGCGCGCATCGTCCGCACCGACGAACCTCGTCTGTGGCTGTGGTTCGGTGTCGTCGCAGGGATCGGGCTGCTCAACAAGATCAGTGTCCTGTTTCTGGGCGCCGGTGTCGCGGTCGCGATTCTGTTGACGCCGCTGCGCCGGCATCTGGGCTGTTGGCAACCCTACGTTGGCGGCGTGGTCGCCCTGGTCCTGGCCTCTCCATACGGCTTTTGGAACCTGGTCAACAATTGGCCGACGCTGGAGTTCATGGCCAACGCCAAGCAGTACAAGATCGCGAAGATGGCGCCCCATGAGTTCATCGGCGAGGTCGCGCTGGCGATGAGTCCACCGATGGTGTTGATCTGGGGCGCGGGGTTGGTGTGGCTGCTCGTCCCGAAGTGGGGCGGCCGTTTCCGGGCCCTGGGCTTCTGGTTTCTCGCCGTCACGACGCTGCTGATCGCGCTCAAGGTCAAACCCTACTACCTGTTCCCGGCCTTCATCGTCCCGCTTGCGGCCGGCGGCTGCGCGGTCGAGGCGCTGTTGAAGCGTTGGAACAGACGCTGGATCTCGGCCATCGCGTTCGTCTGGATCGGATTCTCCGGGTTGCTCACGCTGCCGCTCGCGATCCCGATCCTCTCACCGGACGGTATGCTCGCCTTCCAGTCCAAGCTCGGGATGGGTCCGGGACACTACGAGACCAACCCGGTCGGCGCGATGCCGCAGTACTTCTCCGATCGGTTCGGCTGGCCGAACATGACCCGTGTGGTGGCCGGAGTCTACGAGACGCTGAGCGCGGAAGAACAGGAGCGCACGTTGATCCTCGGGAGCAACTACGGCGAGATCGGCGCGATCAACTACTACGGGCCCGCGCTCGGTCTGCCGCGAGCGGGTGGCGGCCACAACAATCACTACCTGTGGGGGCCGCCGGTCGATGATCCTCTGGTGGTCATCGTTCTCGGCAGCTCGAGGGAGCGGCTCGAGACGGCGTTCGAGAGCGTGGAGCACGCCGCCACGGTGACGGCGACTTACGCCATGCCCTTCGAGAACAACCTGCCGGTGTGGGTCTGCCGCGGGCTCGAGGTCTCGATGGAGGAGTTCTGGTTCGCCGGCAAGAAGTTCATCTGAAGACGTTCCTCGCTTCCCATCAGACACGTGGAAACCCCTAGCCGGCTCCGTAGAAGCCGTGGCCCGGAATGGGCCCAGGGAACAGCGGACAGGTGGGTCCAACTGATAAAATCGGACTACGAGCAAGCCACCTTGAACGGAGACCGCGATGCGAGGCTCCGCGCATGCCGCGTCGGCGGTGGTGGTGGTCCTGATCGCCGGGCTATGGAACGCCACCGCGTTTGCGCAGGACGACGAAGACTGTCTCGCCTGCCATGACGAGATCGACCTCTTCGAGGGTTTCGATGACCCGGCCCGCCTGGTCGTCAGCGCGAAGCGGTACTTCGCGTCGTTGCACGCCGAGATGGGCTTGGCATGCATCGATTGTCACGTCGATCTGACCGGTCTCGGCGACTACCCGCACGCCGATTCTCTGGCGCCCGTCGATTGCGGCGTCTGTCATGCCGACACGCAGGAGCTGTTCACCGGGAGCATGCACGGGTACGCTCTCGCGCGCGGTGACACCCAGGCGCCGACCTGCGCGAGCTGTCACGGCACTCACGACATCCGCTCCGCCTCGGACCCTGAATCGCCGACGCACGAGAGCCGCCTGCACGAAATATGCGCCTCGTGCCATGGGTCGGCGGGACGACTGACAAGAGAGATCGTCAGGTTTCCGGAAACCGTCGCCAGCTATGCCGCCTCGGTCCACGGACCATCCGACGGGGGCGTGGGCGCCGCCACCTGCGACGATTGCCACCATGTCCACGAGGTTCGTGGCGTCGCCGATCCGCAATCGCGAATCCACCGTGCAAACCTGTCGGCGACGTGTGGTGAATGCCACGACGACATCCGCATCGAGTACGAGCAGTCGATCCACGGCCGGGCGCTGCTGGCCGGGTTGCACGACAGCCCGACCTGCACGGACTGTCACGGCGAACACCTGATCCTGTCCCCTGGCGATCCCGATTCACTGGCCCACGCCAGCCGTCAAGCAACCGAGTCTTGCGGGAACTGCCACGACGACCCGGTGATCATCGCCAAGTACGGTCTGCGCGGCGACGTCGTCGGCTCGTACGTCGACAGCTATCATGGCTGGACGACTCGGCGCGGGTACGACCGCTCGGCGACGTGCGTGAGCTGTCATTCGGCGCATCGGGTGCTCCCGAGCACGGACCCGCGGTCCACGGTGCACGCAGCCAACATCGTGGGGACATGTGGTCAGTGCCACAAGCTCGTCGACGAGGCCTTTGCAGCCAGCTACACGCACGAAAAGCTCTCGATCACGGCCAACCCGATCAATCGCTGGATCCGCGGAATCTACTGGGTCCTGATCACGGTCGTCATCGGTGGGATGGCCCTGCACAACCTGGTGATCCTCAACTTCCACGCCGTTCGTAAGAGGCGGGAGCTGGAAGCAGTCCAGACCGTGCGGCGCCTCGACGCATACCAGCTCGCGCAGCACGGCCTGATGGCGCTCTCCTTCATCGTCCTCGCGATCACCGGCTTCGCCCTCAGGTACCCCGATGCCGGGTGGGTCGCCCTGCTGACGACGCTCGGCTTGGACGAACCCTTGCGTGCCAACGTTCATCGCATCGCCGGCGTCGTGATGGTGATCGTCGCGGTCGTCCATGTGCTTTACGTCCTTCTCGTGCGGCGTGGACGGCGAGAGTTCCGGGCGATGGTCCCGTCTCGACGGGATTTTCGCGAGGCTGTGGACAACCTGCGGTACCACACCTGGGTACGTGACCGGCCTGCCGATTTCGGGCGCTACGACTACACGCAGAAGGCCGAGTACTGGGCCATCGTCTGGGGTACGGCGTTGATGGCGGTGACCGGCGCCGTGCTGTGGTTTCCCGCCCTGGCGGTGAAGCTCGTCCCGGCCTGGGTGGTGACCGCGTCGCAGACGATCCACTTCTACGAAGCCTGGCTCGCCGCCCTGGCGATCGTCGTCTGGCACTTCTTCTTCGTGCTGTTCCACCCCGATGTCTACCCGATGAGCTGGACCTGGCTTTCCGGGAAGGTGACCCGACGCTCGGTGGAACGGCACCACCCGCGTTGGTATCGCGAGGAGCTTGCGGACAAGCCGGCCGTGGCGGACGACGATTGATCCGCTACCCGGCGAGCAGGTTTTCCAGCACCGCCCGTGACGCCTCCGCGTTGTGGTGGGCACCGGCTTCGTCGAGGATCGCAAGGACCCCTCTCGCACGTTCGACCCACGCGTCGTCGCCCGACTGCTCGATACGTTCCAGCACCTGCCGGCGTAACGCGGCCAGCGCCGCGACGTTGTCGAGATGCATCGCCTCGTACGATCCGTCGTCCTCATGGCAGTCGGCGCAGGTCCCCAGTGCGACCTCTTGCGTGTGCGGCTCCGACGGATAGTGGCAGTCCTCGCAAGCCACGAGATCGGCCATGAAGTCCGGTTCGACATCGAAGGGATCCAACACCGGCAGCGTCGCCGATATCAGCCCCTGCTGGACCGCATGACAGCTGTCGCAGCCGTCGTTGACGGCGTTGGCCCCGCCGGAATGACACTGGCTGCAAAGCACGGCGTCGTGCGTTCCGTTCAGCGGCATCGCGTGCTCGAACTCACCGGTGTGGTAGGAGATCCGATCGCCGTCCCCATCGGGGATCAGGAAAGTGTGACACGATTCGCATTTGTCTGTGACCGAATCGCCGTACTGATTCACGTGCCGGTTGTCGTGGCAGCGAAAACAGCCGTCCGAGTACATGTGGCCGATGTTGTCGGGGTAGGTGGTCCAGTCGACCCGCATCTCGGAGAAGATGTTGCCGGAGTAGACCTCGCGGGTGGTGTCGATCGCCTGGTAGATCGAGGCGCGCCGCGACTCCCAGAGCTCCGGATAGTTTTCCCGGTAGAAGCCCGAGATACGCTCACCGATGCGGGCGAGGGCCTCATCGTCGGGGAGGTAGGGCGGGAGGATAGCCGCAACGGCCTCGCGTTTGATGAACGGCAACGTGCGGTCGATGCGTCCGTTGGTGATGGCTTGATCGATCGCTTCCTGCGGCGACAGGAACTCGTGGGCCGGACGGTTGTGACAGTCCATGCAGTCGATCTGGCGACGCTCGCCCCGCGGCGGCGGATCGGAGCTGGGCTTGCCGTCGGAGCGGTAGATCTGCGTTTCTCCGGTAGCATCGGTCCATGTGATCCACTGGATATCTTGGAGTCTCTCGTCGGTGGCGATGTACTCGATCCGCGCGGTCAAAGCCATGTGGCTGTGGATACCCGAAGCACGGCCGAGAAACTCGTCGCCTCCCCCGGTCTTCAACAGCAGCACCACGGTTCGATCCGTGTTGTCCTCATCGGACGCATAGTGCGGGAACTCCCGCAGCTGTGAGCCGAAAAACTTTTGTGGCCAGTGGCATTCCTCACAGGTCTCCCGTGCCGGGCGAAGCTCGGTGATCGCCGGGGGGATCGGTCTGGGATAGGTCTCCCGAACGGTCGCTAGGACCTGGCGCAGTCCGGAGACCTTCGACTTGACGAACCAGCTCGCACCACTCCCGATGTGGCATTCGGCGCAGGGGACGCGGGCGTGGGACGACCGTTGGTAGGTCACCGCCTCGGGCTTCATGACGGTATGGCAGGTCGTCGCGCAGAACTCGGTCGAGTCGGTGAAGTGATAGCCGTGGTACCCGGTGACCGCGGTGACCGGTAGCAGCGCGAACAGTCCCAGACCGAGGTACTTCGCCACGCGCAGTTGCAGCGGGTCGCTGAAGTCGGGCCGGGGAAGCAAGCGCAGCTTTCGCTCGGGATCCAGCCGGCGTCGGCGCCAGCTGCGGATCAGGATCCCGACGATCATCAGCGCAACACCGAACGTCAGGATTCCGGGGAGCACCAGATAGCCGACGATGTCGACATAGGGGTTCGGTACGGGCGAGACCAGACTGAACAGGCCGAAGGTGATCAGCAGGATCAACGCGACGGCGGCGAGCAACGTTCCCGCCAGCGTCAACCAGTTGGTCCAGAGCGGTCGTGTAATCAGCGGATGTTTCGGGAGTTCACCCATCGATCGGATTCCTTGCTTGCATGACCCGGAGTCTAACCCGAACGGGGCTTAGACAGGGGGGTGCCTTCCTCGCAATATGCGCGGAAACGTGACAAACGGCTTTCGTAGTTTACCGGGTGTTCCTGAGCTCGACGAGCCAGGCCGCGATCGCCTTCAGTTCCTCTTCGGTCCCCTTGAACTCCTTCTTGTGATCCTTGCCGTCGAGCTGGGTTTTGCGGCTGACGAATTGCTGGATCCAAGCCGCTTCCCGAGCCTCGTTGGGTAGGTCGGGTCCCTTCATCTTCTCCGACTTGACTTTGGCGACGATGTCCGCCTGTGGGACGGAGTGACACAGGTCGCATTTCTGCGCCGTGAAGGCCGCCAGCCCATCGCCCTCCGCGGCGACCGGGCCGCCGAAGATGAGGAGAATCACGGCTGTGGAACCAACGAGAAAGTGTGTCTTGGCTGACATGTCCAGAACCTCCGAGATTTGCGATACGGGTCGTATCTTCAGAATACTTTGCGACCGGCTGTCGCTCCAGGAAAGCCTGGATTTCCGAGACCCTGTATCGGTTTTTGCTTAGGGCGCCGAGGAGAAACCACGGATCTTCAGCGCCAGTCCGATCAACACGGCGACGATGATGATGAGTGCGAGGGCCAGCCCCTTGCGGCGGTATTGAAGCTCCTCGAGCGCCGCGGCCCCGCTCTCCAGCGCCGCGCGGGCATGCTCCAGCCCTTCCGCGTGGGCTTTCATGAAATCGCCGTCCGGTGAAGGATCGAACGTGTGCACCAGGACCTGGAGATCGATCTGTGAATCGACCGTGCGATCGACGTATGCGCTCGCCTCGCGCGTCTCGACCCCGCCTCGACGCGCCACCAGCAGTGTCCGTTCGGCCTGTCCCGCCAACACGGTCAGCTCGCGGATCTTGTCCACGAACATGGACCCACCGAGACGGGGATCTCCCGATGGATGGTGACAGGTTCCACAACGCCGCACGGCGGCACGAACCCTGCCGCTGCCGTTCGGGTTGTCGTACTCGTAGTAGCTCTTGCCGATGCGGAACTTCGAGTACAACCGCTCGAACTCGGGGCGCAGAACCGTCTCACTCTCGGATGCCCCCAGTCGATGGTTCGGAAGCTGGCGTGCACGATCGACGAGCCAGTCGAACAGCTCGTCGTCCGCGATCCCGGCCTCCCCCGCCTCGGAGAGCAGGTCGGTGAAGACCTCGGCGTAGTTCTCGCGGCTCGCCAGCGGCTCGACCGACTCGCCGCCGTTCAGGTCGATCGACTCGTGACAGAACTCGCACGGGGATTGGGGCAGCCCCGAGAACATCGCCAGTGTCGGTCGGACGATGGCGTGGTTGTCGTGGCAGCTGGCGCATTCGACGAAGCTGCGGATCTGCAGATCGGCTTGTGGAGATTCGTGGCACGCCGCGCATCCCTCGTCCCCGGCGTCGGCCATGAGCTCGTTGTGCACCTCGAAGGCCTCGTGCTTGGGGCCCGACCGGAAGAGCTCCGCTTCCCGCCCATGGCACTGTCCGCAGACGAAGTCGACGGAATCGAGTCCCGGTGGCGCTGCGCCGTGATTGCCGTGACAGTCGTTGCACGTCGGTGCGCTGAGGTCCTCGCGGTCCAGCAGCGCGGCGGCATGGACACTGGTGCGCCAGCGAGCGTAGACATCGGTCGGGATCGGAAGACCCCCGGGACCCTTTCGTCCGGCCATCAGCTGCTGGTCGCCGTGGCAGACATTGCAGGTCTCCGCGACACGGGTCGGGTGGACGCTCGAGTCGGGGCTCGAGACTTTGCGCGTCGAGTGCACCGTGTGGCAGTCCGTGCAGACGGCAACCTCCATGTCTCCGCGTGCCAGCGCTATGCCGTGCTGGCTGGTCCAGTACTCGCTCTCCTGATCGACGCGCGGTGCGGGGTTGAAGCGGCGCATGAGGACGGGATTCGAGTGGCAACGACCGCACAGGGCCGGGATCTCGTTTCGCGCAGGCGCACCGATAAACGTCTCGTCCTTCGCGTCGAGTTCCTCGGCAAGCTCGGGAGCGGGGTTGCCGCCATGGCAGTCGTGGCACGAGAAGCCGGCCTCGGCGTGGATATCCAACGCGTAGCCCTGCACGACAGCCGGGTCGGCTCCGAAGAGCTCCTCGTTCGCGTGGCACAAGGTGCACGAGGTCTCCTCCACCCCGCCCGGTGTCACGGGCAAGATCGCAAGCAAGGCCAGCGCAACGGTGGGTGCCTTCATCGCTCACCTCGGTCACGCGGTCGCGTGATCCAGCCGAAGCCCGCCAGTGCCAGAATCGCCCCGCCGACAAGGAACACGGGAACCGGGGACCGGTAACCCCAGGCCGTCATGACAACCATGTACACAACGACAACCGCACCGATGATCGTGAACCCCGGACTCTTGCCCTTGCGGGCCAAGCCACGGTCGAGGAACGGCACGAGCAGGAGGACGAGTGCCCCGATCCCGAACCCCATGATGGGGATGGCCTCATACTCGATGCCCAGGATTTCACCGCCAGGCACGAGTTTCAACGTCTCGAACATGAACATGAAGTACCACTCGGGCCGGATGTCCTGGTAAGCCGGTGCGAACGGATCGGCCTTGACGCCCAGCTCCCAGGGGAACAGCGCCGCCACGGCAGCGAGCACCCCGAGCGCCAGCACCCAACCGAACAGGTCTCGCAGGGCGAAATCGGGGAAGAACTTCATGGGGCGGTTGCGCTTCGACCGTTGTTCGCTCGCGGGCGGGACGCTCATCCCCTGAACCTGGACCAGCACGAGGTGCAGACCCAGCAAGATCGTCGTTATCGCCGGTAGGATCGCCACGTGCCAGCCGTAGAACCTCGACAGCGTTCCGCCGGTCACGCGTTCTCCGCCGCGCAGGAACTCGAGCAGCCACTCACCGACGAACGGGACCGACCCGGCGATATCGGTGCCGACCAAGGTGGCGAAGTACGCGAGTTGGTTCCATGGCAACAGGTAGCCGGAGAAGCCGAACGCCATCACCAGGAACAGCAGGACGCAGCCGCTGATCCAGGTCATCTCACGCGGCTTGCGGTAGGCCTTGACGAAGAAGACGGTGCCCAGGTGGAGGAAGGCGAAGAAGACCATCAGGTTCGCGGCCCACGAATGGACCGAGCGAATCAGCCAACCGAACGGGACCGTGGTCATGATGAACTCGACGGACTCGAACGCCTCTTCGGCGGAAGGCCGGTAGTACAGCATCAACAGGATCCCGGTCACGACCTGCACGATGAAGAAGAACAGGGTCATGCCGCCGAGGTAGTAGAAGACGGTGTAACGGTGCTGTGGAACGGTCTTGTGCCGGGCAAACTCGGCGAGCCTGTCCAGCGCGACACGCTGTTGCAACCACGCCCCGATCGTCTCGACGGGCTTCACGGCTCAGGTCCTCGAGATGACGATCTGCGCCGGTTGCCCGGACCCGCGGGCGACGAGGTCGACGCGAAACGGCGCTAGCGGCCGTGGGGGCGGCCCGGCAACCTGGTGGCCCTGGAGGTTGTACTGGCCGTTGTGGCAGTTGCACCAGATGCGTCGCTTGTCCCGCCGATACTCGACGATACAGTCGAGGTGCGTGCAGGTGCCGGCGAAGGCGCGGAAATCGCCGTCGGCGACCCGGATCACGATCACGGGCTCGCTCCCGAAGCGGACGATCTTGTATCCCTTGTCGAGCAGCTCCGGATCGTTGGTAAACCCCGCCTCGACCTGGTTGGTCCCGGAATCGGGTATCTCCGGCGGACTGACGAAGCGCAGTACCGGGTAGGCGATCGAGGCGAACAGCGCGCCGAATGATGTCGCCAAGAACCAGTTGAGGAAACTTCGACGGTCGCGTGGTCTTTGAGACTGGCTCACGGTTCTGGGCGTCTTCCGAGAATCACAAAACGCATCATACCCTCCTCTGGACAAACAAAGGGACCGGCGTCATCCGCCGGTCCCTTCCCAGTGACACACACCCACCCGCCTTACCTTTCGATGGCGCGGCGAGTCTTCGACGGCTTGACTTGCCAGCTGCTGAGCGTGTTCGGCCGATCTCGGTTGAACTCCTGGATCCGCATGCCCGGATTGAGCGAGACCAGCGCATCCCGCGACGCGATCAGCGCGCCGTTGGCGAAAAACGGATTGTGCACGCCGTGGCTGCCGTCGTTGTGGACCAGGGCCAGGTTCCAGCCGGACTTGAGGAGATCGTCGTGCGCGAACCCGGCCAGGGAACCCAGGACGGTCATCGACCCGTCGAGCACGTCGATATCCGGGATCCGGTGGGGTCCGGAGACCGACGTGTCGGTGAACGTCACCGTCAGGGCCTGACGTCCGCGGGACTCGCCGAAATGAACTTCCGCGACATCCGCCGCGTCGACGATCGTGGCATCCCCGTTGAGGTCGATCGTGTTCCCGGCGGCGATCAGGTCCTCGAACAGCCGAACGTAGGCGTCCTCCACCAGATCCTCGACGATATCCGCCAGATGATCGATCGCCCCCTGCACGTCGTCGGGGTCGAGGTGCGGGCTGTGACAATCGGTACAGATGTTGCGGTCGGCGTAGAACGTGTGGTTCGTTCCGCCACCGTTGTACGCGAGGACGTCGGGAGGAGGTGTCGACTCCATGTGGCAGGTGACGCAAACATCTTCGATGCCGGCGTGGCCACCCGGAGAATCGACCGCGACGAAGTAGGCGTTCTGGCCCGCGATCATGTCGGCCTGAGCCGATCCATGAGGCGCGCGCGCCTTCTCGGAAGCCGAAAACGTGTCCCAGATGCCGTCGTTGCGTTCCCCGCGCCGCGAGTTGTGGCAGGTCATGCAGATGGCCCCGCGCCCGGCGTCGGTGAACGTGAAGCCGGCGATCAGCGGCGGCGTGTCGCCGCTGATCCGCACCGTCGCGTTCGGATCGGATCCGCTCGTCGTGCCACTGGCGTGCGGATCGTGGCACGTGGCGCAGGTTTGCGGGTGCGCCTCGTCCTCGGTCCACGTGACCGTGACGCTGGCCAGCGGATCGGTCATCGGGTCGTCGTCGAGCAGAACCGGCAACCACTCGAGGAAGCCGTTGGCCGTGTGACAGCGCGAGCAGCTACCGCTGGTACTCCTTTCGATCGCCAGCTCGTAGTTGGCGTGCGGGCTGAGCTGCCACTGCTGGAAACGGGCGTGCCGCAGCGGCTCGCCGTGGCACGTCGCGCAGACATCGGCGGAGAGGTCGATGCGCGGCTCACCCACCGGTCCGGCGAACCCGTGAGCGAGCGAACTCTGCGGACCGTGACAGTTCTCGCACTGGACGTTCGCCTTGCGCGCGGTTTGCGGCGTCTGCGCGAGCGCGTTGCTCCAGTTGTCCGGCTGCGGGTTACCCAACATCGTGAGGAACGTGCTGTAATCGTCGGCTTCGTCGATGCCGAGATTGTCGTCCTCGGGGTTGTAGCCCACGGTATGACAGCTGAAGCATTGGGTTCCCCAGTAGGCGCTGGAGTTGAAGTTGTCGGTGAAGATCTCGGCGTGACCGGTCTGGGCCCAGTCGGTGAACTTGTCCGGCGCGAACATGTCGTTGTGGCAGAACGTACATGCGGTATCCGCGACCGGTCTGCCGTCCATGTCCTCGTCGACGATCACGCCACGCCACTCCCCGGCATAGACCTCCAGCGTCGCCGGGTTCCCCGCGCCCTCGGCCGCGTCCGCGAGCTCGAGCTCGTAGAGGCCTGGAACGTCGGGGGTGAAGTGGGGCCAGCGCGTCGTCGCGTCATTGAGCGTGGCCGCCGAGCCGGCCGGCGCATTCAGCGTCCAATCGTAGGCCGTATGCTCCTTGGCCTGAACCAGCACCGGTACGTTGATCGGCACGTTGCGCAAGCCGGTGGACCACTCCCACGGCAGATCCGTGTGGATCTCGACCTCGTCGGTAAAGATACCCAGATCGGTGTCGACCTCGACCTCGAGCACAACAAGCACCGTTTCCTCCAGGGACCATGGGTTGATCCCGACGACCTGCATCCGATCCTGCAGGCCTCCGAAGGACCCGTGGGGAGGGATCGTGACGTTGGGCGGGAGCTGGTCCTGGGTCACGATGGGTTCCTCTAGGTGGTCGATCAGCCCCGTCTTGTAGGCGCCCCCGTCCGCGAGCGTCACCGTGGCGGTATCCGTGTTGCCGTTGGCGATGGCGACGGTCTCACCGTAGGTCTGCGTCCAGGTGATCGAGTTGATCGTCGCCGTCGGTGGTGCGGTGATGTCCACCGTCGCCGTGACGATCCCGCCGGGGAACATATTCCCGGATACGCTCGCCTCGACCATGACGGGGACCGTCGGCAACAGCGCAATGTCGAGATTGCTGATCGGCGTCCCGGCCGTCACCGTCACGCTCTGCGCCTGAGTGGTGTAACCCGCGAACGAGTACGCAAACGAGTAGGTTCCGGGATTCAGCTGTCCCGAATAAGTGCCCGACGCGTTGGTCGTTGCGAAGTTGGATCCCTGAACCGTGACCGTCACGCCGGGGATCGGGTTGCCCGTCAGGCTGTCCGTGACGATCCCGGAGACGGTGACCAGGTTCGAAACGACCGCAGATCCCGTCAGGTAGGCGTTGAATCCACCGCTGCCGGAATCGCCGCCGATCTCCGCATAGTAGGTCCCGGCAGCCGGTAGGGTGAACACATGGGTCAAGTTGCCCATGCCCAACCAGCTGATGGAGCGCGTCATTCCCGGCACGACCATGCCGCCCGAATCGCGAATCACGGCGGTCGGGACGAGTGTCGAACCCGGCGCGGCCTGCACGGTGAGCGTCACCGTTTCGCCGCCCGCAGCCAGGAAACGGCCCTGAACCAAGTCGACACCCGCGGTGTCGATCGTTCCCGAAAATCGGTCGCCGAGCCCGGTGTCGACGATCGTCTGTGAAAAAGTCATGGGGCTGATCAAGAGCAGCACAAGCGCACTCAGCCCTGCAGTCAACCAAACTCCTCCGTTCTTCATCGTTGCCTCCCGGCCGGGGCCAGCCGGGGCGGCTGCCCCGTTCCTTACGCAAGGAATTCTAGGGATTTTTTTGGCTCTTGATCACTGCGGAAACCCGTCACGGAGGCGCGCCAGACATAAGGGTATCCCCGTGCATCGCAGTCGCTTAGCGTGTGTGACAATAACCTACCGACAGCAACGGGTGCTCCGCGCTCGGCTCGGTAACCGGACACAACAAACAAAGTCAACGCGAGTCTCGGCGCACCTTGAGCTTTCATGTGGAGGGTAGCCGGATGAACACGAAACGATTGGCGATCGGATGCGCGGCGGTGCTGTTCCTGGCGGGACTTCTGTGTCCTGCTGCCGCCGAGAAAGGCGACAAGTTTGTGAGGTTCGGCGTCCTCTACAGCATGCCGACGGACGACTTCACGATGGGGACGCAGACGACCGAGCTGGACGAATCGGTCGGGTTTCAGGCCTCGTTCGAGTACCAGCTTTCCGATCTCATCGGAATCGAGCCGGGGGTCAGCTCGGGAAGCTACGACCTGACGGTCGTGGAGCCCGGGTTCGCCGACGTGAACGGCGACACGCAGCTGTTCGCCGTCACGACGAACCTCAACTTTCACTTCCGGAAGGACAGCGGGCTGGATCTCTCGGTCGGGCCGACAATCGGGTACGCCTTCTGGGATGACATCACGTTGTCCGGGTTCGCGACGCCGGTGACGACCGACGACGAGTTCCTGTTCGGCGCGAGCATCGCGCTGGCCTATCCCTTCGGCGACGGTGGCTGGGGCTTCAACGCGGGCCTGAGCTACCTCGCCCTGGACGTCACGCCGCCCGGTGGCGCCATCGGGGTGAGCCCGGTCCAGGGGAAGGTCGGCCTCAGCTACGCCTTCTGACTTTCCGCACAGGCGCTTCCAGACCAATGGAGCCGCTCCCTCGGGAGCGGCTCCGCTTTATTTGGCCCTGTCGGCGGAATCTAGAAGCGCAGCCCCGCACGAACCACAACGTGGTTGCCGTCATAGTCGAGCAGGTCATTCACGTCGTCGTAGTCAAAGTGACGGTAGGCACCGCCAACGCGCAATCCGCTTTCGAACGTGTAGCTGACACCGACCTCGGAATCCATGTACTCCTGCATGATGACCAGGTTGTTGAGCACCGACGGCGTCGGCAACGTGAGGTCGATCACGTTGTTGAATCCGTCCGCCTCGATGCTCGAGGCCATCACGTAGCAGTGCCAGGCGTCGCGCCGGTAGTCCAGCCGACCGAGGATCTGCGAATTGTCGTTGAGGAAGTCGGAAGATCCGGGTGCGACCGCACCAAAACCCGCCGTATCGAACAGGATCGCGGTCGACCCGTCGACCTCGGTGTCGGTGTAACGCAGCAGGTAGCTCACGTTGTCTCCCGCCGCGTGTGTCCAGTCGACCGACCAGGCCGTCCCGTCGACCGTCGAGTTGTTGTCGATCGCCGGAGGGACCGGGCGGATGTTCGGTGAAATGTTCTCGTTGTCCCAGTTGCGGTAGGTCGCGTTGAAACGCATGCCCTGGCGCGGGGTGACCGTGGCGCGAAACCGCGTCTGCGTCTTCATGAAGTGCGATACGTTGGTGAACGCCATGTCCATTTCACCATCCTCGAAATCTGCGGACAGTCGCAACCAGCGCGCCGGTCTTGCGGTCAATCCCAGGATCAGCGTGTCGTCGTTGTCCGAGTCGAAGTTGGTGTCCCGGACACCGCCGTAGCCGCTGCGTTCGAGACTGCGCGACATCGTGCGGTAGCCGGCGCGAACGCGGACCTGCCGGTGCGGCTGGTAGTCCAGCAAAGCGGTGATCGTGTCGACCTCCTGGTCGAACCGGGTCACGCTTCCGGGTGTCGCGTCGCCATCGAGGTCCTCGAACGTGCCGTCGCCGTCGAGATCCCGATCGAGCGTCCCGTCCAGCTCGCGGTTGTAGCTCTTGTAGCTGAGGTGCGCCGTCAGCGGAGCCGCGATGCGAATGGCGGCGTCGAATTCGACGATCATCGTGTCGCCATCGAGGCGTGCCGTCGAGATCCCGGTGTCGGCGACGCACACGTCGCCGGCCGTGATCGCATCACAGGTGGCGTCGTTGCTGCACGTGGCACCGCTGATCGCGCAGGTCCCGCCGAACTCGAGTCCGTTGAACGCGATCCCGAGTTGCTCGACGGTGACGTCGGACGTGATCTCCTCGTCCCCGAGCAGTGTACCCGCGGCGGATAGCGTCAAGGCGACTCGTTTCGTCACCGGTGCCTGCAGGATCAACGTGGTCCAATCCTGCTCGGTATTGTCCCGTTGCATCCAGTGGTAGCTGTCGAGCTGCGTCGCGTTGGAAAGATCAATGCCCAGATCACCCTCGGTTTCCTGGACGATGTTGTTGGTGTAGTCGTTGAGCGCCTGGCGAAAGACCAGGTTGACCTTGCCCAGCTTGGCGTCGACCCCGACCGTCAGGCCCTCGCTTTCGGCATCCAGAGGGGCCTCGAGCCGGAACACATCGCGGCTGACGTCTTTCATGAAGAGCGAATCTCCACTTCGTCGGTTGTTGCGGTACTGCACGACGGCGGACACCTTTTCTGTTGCGTGGATCCTCAGGCTCAACAGGTCGCGCCGCCGCTCGGCGTCCCAGGCCGCTCCATCCTCGTTGTCGACCAGTTCAAAAAGGTTGTACATGTAGTCCTGTTTGGTGGAGGTGAAGCGCAGATCCCAACGGTCCTTCTTGCCCAGTTTGAATGCGCTTCGCTGGTAGGGCTCGGAGCCGCCGAAGCCTTCGAGCTCGATGCGCGCGAAGTCGACCCAGTCGCTCGACTCGTTTAGCCACCCGACATTCAACCGATCGACGTAGGTTCCCGACGATTGTCCGTCGAAGTCTTCGTCGTACTTCCGCTGCTCGCCATCGACGTTGACGTTGCGATGGGCCAGTTCGATCTCACCCTCGATCTGGCCTTCGCCGTCCGCGTGAGTCGTCGGGAGCATGAGCAGGAGACCGGCGAACACGGCTAGGTAGGCGGTGTATCGCATCATTCCTCCAGGAAGTACGGGCTCGTGTTGGAGCCGTGGATGGCCGTGTGGCAGGCGGTGCACTTCTCGTTCAGGAACCGCGGCGCGCTGTGCCAGACGGGTGTGACACTCGCGGAGTGACACTGATAACAAAGGTTGACTTGCGTCTCGTAGGTCAACAGGTGGCGGTTGGTGGAGCCGTGGACCGTGTGACAGGTCGAGCAACCGTCCATCAAGGCGACGTCGTGCGCGTAGACGTATGGGGCCATCTTCTCGGTGTGACAGTCGCCACAGGTCTGGTTCGCCAGGGTCGTGTTGGTCCGCAGGGAATCGGTACCATGGGGGTTGTGACAACCGGTGCAATCCTCGGCCGGATGCGAACGGGGCATCCCGAACTGCGCCACGATCCCCTGGTGGCAATCGGCACAGAGTTCCGGAGGCCGCTTGGTGAGCATCTGATCCGCGGCCGCGTGCGGGTCATGGCAATCCTGGCAGGTGACATCGGCCAGTCGGTGCAATGCCCCGGCGGCGCGGAAGTGCGAGGCCTGCTCGGTGTGGCAGTCCAGGCACTGTTGCGAGGCCTCGCGGGGGGGCAGCAGCGCGGGGCGAATGATCGAGTCAAGCTCGCCTCCGCTGTCCATGTGCTCCTGGCCGTTGCCGTGGCATGCGCTGCACGAGGTCTCGTGAACCCAGCCCTTCGCTGTGGCGTGCGGGGTCTTGGCAAACTCGGCCACGGTTTCCTCATGGCAGGCAGCACACTCCTCCGCGGGTGGCCCGGTGTCCTCGGCCGGCGTCGACGCCGAGAACACCAGGAACAGAAACAAGAGAACGAAATAAGTTCGTCGCATGGGCAACCTCTTGAAGCGCCTGGTGGCGCAGGGTGACCTTATCGCGTCCAAGAAAGCCACGTCATACGGGGAAACCGTCATGGACGCGGGCCCTAGCATCTAATAAACGAGGGACGGTTTTCAAGACGGAACAATGAATTTTGCGATCCTAGGCCCAGGGCGGCGGATCGATCGGCTTGATTTCTTCCGCATCGAGCCAGTTCTGCATGTGCTCGTGCAGTCGGTCGGAGCGGTAGAGGTACCAGACGTCGCGGGCCTCATCGGCCCCACGCAGGAACAGGTTGAGCTCTTCGGCCGCGTTGTCCGATTCGAACGCTTCCTTGAGCTTGGCGTTGGTCTCCGTGTCCAGACCGTTGTCCTTCTCGGCGAGGAAGGCCTCCATCCAGCCCAGCTTCGTCTCGGTGGTCACCGGCTTGACGTAGGCTCGGGTGGTGTCGTTGGCGGTTGCGGGCTGGGTGGCGGCGGCGAGGGTGTTCGCGGAGAAATCGTCATCGTCGTCTTCGAAATCGTCGTCTTCGCCCTCACCCTCGATGAGCACCCTGCCGGTAACGAGGTCCAGGTAGTAGACGATTTCCTCGTCGTGGTTGGTGAAGGCAACCTCGAGCTCGTCCCAGTCGACCCTGATCGGTTTGTGTTTCATTGGACTAGACTTCGCGACCGAAGCGAATTTAACCCCGGTTGCGGGCGCAAATCAAGCTCCCTCATCGAGCACCACCCGCGGCAACCGGGGGTGAATACGGGCCACGATCTCATACCCGATCGTGCCGGCCCACGCGGCCATCTGCTCGGCCGTGATCGATTCGTCGCCCTGGGAACCCAGCAGGACCACCTCGTCCTCGAGCCCGACACCGGGAACATCGGTCACATCCGCGAGGCAGATGTTCATGCAGACCCGGCCGCGAATCGGCGCCCGGCGGCCGCCGACCAGCACGTGCGCGACGTTCGACAGACCGCGGTCGTAGCCCTCGGCGTAGCCCACGGGCAGCACCGCGAGCCGCGTGGGTCGCGTCGATTTCCAGCTGCAACCGTACCCGACGAACGTACCCTCGGCGACCTCCTTGACCTGCGCGACGCGCGTCTTCCACGTCAACGCGGGTCGCAGGTCGACGAGCTCCTTGCCGCGCTCCACGCACGACAGGCGCGTCTCCTTCGAGGGCCACAGACCGTACATCGAGATCCCGAGCCGGACGAGATCGAGGTGCGTGCGGGAGAAAAGCAGCGTGGCCGCGGAGCAGGCCGAGTGTCGCAGCTTCGGCGCACAGCCGGCAGCTCGAAAGGCCTCGGTGATTCGATCAAAGGTCTCGATCTGGTGCTCCGCGTACTCGTGGTTCGTGGTGTCCTCGATGTTGGCGAAGTGCGTGCTGAGACCCTCGAGGGTGACACCGCGGGCGGCGCGGATCCTCTCGGCGAACCTGGGCACGTCGCTTTCGAGGATCCCCTGGCGATTCGTTCCGGTCTCGACCTTGAGATGCAACGGCACCGGTCTTTCGTGCTCGACACCGAGCTCGTCCAACCGTTCGATGGTCTCCAGGTTGTAGACCACCGGGCGTAATCCCTGATGCACGACGTCATCGAGCGCCGCGAGCGGGACGTACCCCATGATGAGGATCTCCTGGCGATGCCCGGCCGCTCGCAGTGTCCGTGCCTCGTCGATGTTGTTGACGCAGAGCCAGTCGGCTTCGCCGTCGGTGGCGATACGGGCCGTTTCCAGCATCCCGTGGCCGTAGGCGTTGGACTTGACCACGCCACCGAGGATGACCCCCGTGCCGATCGCCTGACGGAACCCCTGGAGGTTGTGCCGCAAGGCCGCGGCATCGATCTCGACCCAGTTGAGCAACGGTTCCTTCCCCGGGAAAACGCCGGAAGCGCCATCCTACCAGGGTCTCGACCCCGTACCCCGGCGAAAATCGGGGCTATCCGTGCAACCTTTTTAACGGAATCGGCGTCCTAGTGAGCATGGAGGGGGCAATCCGACCCCGACCGACATTTCGAGGTGCTTATGCGTGGAACCATCCTGAAGGTCGCGGGTGTGCTGTGCTTCCTGGCCTGCGGCGTCGCCCAGGCGGCCGGCTTTTCCGAGACGAAGACCGTCTCCGGCGATACGTTGACCGTCACCAACCTGATCGGCGAGATTCGTGTGACGGGTCACAACGGCTCCGGCTTCGAGGTCGTCGTCGACGTCCAGGGCGACGACGCCTCGCGCGAGAACGTCCGGATCGAGACCGGCCGCGACTCGTTGACGGTCGTCTTCCCGAAATCGAAGAAGTTCGTCTATCCGGCGTTGACGGCGGACGAGATCAGCTTCCGTCCCAACGATGAAGGAAGCTGGATCGGCGCCCTGCTGGGCGGCTCGAAGATCGAGGTCAGCCGTCGAGGCAACGGCCTGGTAGTCTGGGCCGATGTCGAGATCCGGGTTCCCGATGGCGGCCGGCTGGACCTGAACCAGGGCGTGGGCGCGGTCGTCGCAAAGAACGTCGACGGGGACCTCAACCTCGATAGCCATCACGGCAAGGTCTCCCTCGAATCGGTCAACGGCAACGTCCTGGTGGATACCGGCAGCGGCGATGTGAGCCTGGCGCAGGTGCGCGGCGAGATCAACATCGACACCGGCAGCGGTGACGTGGACGTCAGCGACGTCCAGGGCGACGACGTCCTCATCGACACCGGCAGCGGACGCGTGACGCTGGTGCGGGTCGCGGCGTCCGGGGATGTCTCGATCGATACCGGCAGCGGAGACATCTCGCTGGACGACGTCTCGGGGGACGGGTTCGAGATCGATACCGGCAGCGGCGACGTCGACGCCCGCCGCGTCCGCGCCGAGAGCGTCGTGATCGACACCGGCAGCGGCGAGGTCGGCCTGACCCTCGCCGAGATGGGTCGCGGGCGTTTCGATATCGATACCGGCAGCGGCAGCATCACCCTGACGCTTCCCGCCTCGGCAGGCGCCGAGGTCGAGGCCGAGTCCGGCTCCGGCGGGGTGCACGTCGACGTCGCGGGCGTCCGTGAGATGCGACGGGAGGATGACGACGAAGTTCGATTCACCGTCGGCGACGGTGGAGCACGGGTGACGCTGGAGTCCAGCAGCGGCACCATCCGCATCCGGTAAAGAGCACGTTGGGCTCGACGATTGACATGGCCACGTTTCCGGCACGACTCCGTTGAGGCGCCAAAGGAGCCTTGACCCGAACCCGGGGGACGCCGTCTAATCCCTCGCATGTCCGAGCTCGAGCTGGAGATCACCGCGCTGCGGCGGCTCGTCGGCGACTGGGCCGGGGGTGGCCGCGGTGACTTCCCCACGATCGACGCCTTCCGCTACTCGGAAGCGCTCCGGTTCTACTGGAACGGTGTCGAGCCGATGCTGCAGTTCGAGCAGCGCACCTGGATGGCGAACGCGTCGGAGCCGCACAAGGAACCGCTGCACTGGGAGGCGGGCTTCTTCCGGGCGTTGCCCGGTCTCGGGGTCGAGATCACCAACGCGCAGAACGGGGAGCGCGTGGAGGTGCTGCGGGGCACGATCGAGCCCACCTCGCACGGGTTGATCCTCTCGCTCGAGAGCACGTTGCTCGGCAACGACGAGCGGATGATCCGCACCCGGCGGCGCTACGAGTGCGAGGGGGACACGCTGCGCTACCAGATCTGGATGGCGACCACCCGACAACCCGACCTGACCCTGCACCTCGACGCCCGCCTCACCCGACGGATCGAGGTTTCCGCGTCATAGTCCGTCCGGGGTGAATCCCCGCCGCGAACCTTGTAGGATGCTGGGTTTACCCCAGGGAGACTCGCGCATGGGCACCATGTTGATCACCGGCGGTGCCGGCTTCATCGGGTCGAATTTCGTCCGCCATGTACTCGCGAACAGCGACGATTCGATCGTCGTGCTGGACAAGTTGACCTACGCCGGTTGTCTCGAATCGCTCGACGACGTTCGGGACGACGCGCGCTTCACCTTTGTCCACGGCGATATCGGCGACGAGGTGATCGTCAACGGGCTGCTCCGCGAGCGTGCGGTGGAGCGCATCGTCAACTTCGCCGCCGAGAGCCACGTCGACCGCTCGATCGACTCACCGCGACCGTTCATCGACACCAATATCGTCGGTGCGTTCACGCTGCTGGACGCCGCGCGACGCTACTACAACGAACTCGACGGCGCGGCCCGCGAACGGTTCCGTTTCCTCCACGTTTCGACGGACGAGGTCTACGGCAGTCTCGGCGACGACGGCCTGTTCTCCGAAACGACGCCCTACTCGCCCAACTCACCGTACGCCGCCTCGAAGGCCGCGGCGGACCACCTCGTCAGCGCGTACCACCACACGTTCGGCCTGCCGGTGCTGATCACCAACTGCTCGAACAACTACGGACCGTTCCAGTTCCCGGAG
>JBFFZZ010000002.1:0-40237 GCA_041568335.1 Candidatus Polarisedimenticolaceae bacterium
GCGCCTACTCGATCCCCTCACTGGTCGAGCAGCTGACCTTCGAGACCACGGCGAAGTTCATCCTCTGCATCGAGACCGGCGGCATGTTCCAGCGGTTGCAGAGCCACAAGTTCTGGCGCAAGAAGAAGTGCATCCTGATCTCGCTGGCCGGTGTGCCGACACGTGCCACGCGACGTTTCGTCAGGCGACTTTCCGATCAGTGCAAGCTACCGGTCTACGCCTTCGTCGATTGCGACCCGTACGGCATCTCCAACATCTACCGCACGCTCAAGGTGGGTTCCGGGAACGCCGCGCACATCAACAAGTTCTTCTGCGTGCCCAACGCCCGGTTCCTCGGCGTGACGCCCCAGGACATCGTCGATTACAAGCTGCCGACCCACCCGTTGAAGCCCGTGGACATCAAGCGGGCCAACGACGCGCTCAAGAACGACCCGTTCTTCAAGCGCCACAAGGAGTGGCAGACCGCGATCAAGCAGCTGCTCAAGATGAACGCCCGCGCGGAGCAACAGGCGCTGGCGCGCTGGGGGTTGAACTACGTGATCGAGGAGTACCTGCCGAACAAGCTGAGGGCGGTCAAGAAGTTCCTGCCCTGAGGCCGCGCTAGGCCTGCACGGACCCACCCTGGACCAGGGCGCCGGGCTCGATTCCCTGGCGTCTCAGGACGTCGGCCCACAGATCGTCCGGGTCGGCGTCCAGCACGCTCGCGGCATCGGCCGGAGCGTGGACCCAGGCGCCCTCTTCGATCTCCCGCTCCAGCTGACCCGCCGCCCAGCCGGTGTACCCGGAGTAGCAGTGGAAACGGCCGCTCTTGAGATGGCACAACCGCCCGAGCGTGCCTCGCGAGGCGCTCACATGGAGGCCCTCGCAGATGCGGTGCCCCTCGGGGTCGACGTGCTCGTCGCCGTAAACGACGATGCCCTGCTCGGGTTGAACCGGACCGCCCTGTCGGACGCGCTTTTCCGAGTCCCCTTCGTAGGGGATCCGGTGATCGCTGCAGAGATCCGCGAGCAACATCGGGCTCTCACGGTTGATCACGACACCCAGCGCGCCTTCCTCGTTGCGTTCGAGGAGGAACACGACCGATTGCTTGAAGTTGGGGTCCTGCATCTGTGGGACGGCGATCAGGAACCCGGGTGCGAGTGCGTCGCTCATGACTTCATTTTGCCCCCAAATGGTCCTTCGTGCACGGGAAACTGGATTCGGGATTTCCGAGGCCTATCTTTCCATGGAGGAAAGGGCTCGAGGCTGTGATGGAAGTGCTGATCGTCGAGGACGAGCGCGAGGTCGCGGAGCTCATCCGCGACTCGCTGCAGCCGTTGGGGATGCAGTGCCGCATCGCCGCGGATGCCGGTGCGGCCGACCGCGCGCTGGCCGAACGGCGCGTCGACGCCGTGACCCTCGACCTCGGGATCCCCGGACGGTCCGGCGTCGAATGGCTCGAGATCATCGCCGAGCGCCAACCGCAGCTGGCCCGGCGCACGCTCGTGATCACCGGTCTCGACTTGCAGCGCGAGCTCGTCGAACGCCTGGCCCGCTGCGGCGCCGGAATCCTGGCCAAGCCGTTCAGCGTGAACGGACTGCACGAGGCCGCGCGCAGCCAGTTCGCGCGCCCGATTCACCTCAGCGCCAACCTCAATTGACCTGGCCCGGGCCTGTTTGTATATTGCGCCCTCTCCCGGCATGGCGGCGTGGCCAAGTGGTAAGGCAGAGGTCTGCAAAACCTTTATTCACCGGTTCGACTCCGGTCGCCGCCTCCAAGTAGGACCAACGACTACACGGTGTGATCGACAGACCTGCGAGAAACAGGTCGATCCACACGTTCGCCACCACGATTACAACTCGTGCCCTCCGCTCCACACTTTTGAATCTTGATCGTTCGGCTAGCGCCGATAACCGGACGATTCTCACGCCGCTCCACCTGGCACGAACCTGGCAACAACGACCGACGACGCCCGGCGAGAAGTCCTGGGTGTCCAGGAGGAGACAGGGTGGCAGCCCGCCACCGAGGCAAGATGGAGAACCTACGGCGAACCGGCACACCCACCTAGCGTCCGTTCCTTCGGGTTCCGTCTGACGGCGGCCCTCCGGGAGTTTCTCCCGGGGGGCCGTTTCTTTTTGGGTCGGGAGCTACTTGCGCCGGTAGGTCCCGTGAACTCCGCGAACGCCTCGCGAACGCCGTTGTCGCGGACCCGGTGCAGCAACGCCGTCTCTTGCGTGTCGTTCACGATGACCGCCGTTTCACGTATCGCCGATCCCTTCATCCCCCATGAGTGCTCCGGGAGCCGCAAAACGCTACACGCAAAATCAAAAAAAACAGGGGCTCGCCCCCCGTCCTATACCATGAGGCCATGGGCCGGTGCCTGACGATCCTCGTCGCGAGCTTGATCGGTGTTTGCCAGGTTTCCTGTAAGCCGTCGCCCCCGCCGGTCAACATCCTGGTGCTCTCCGTCGACACCCTGCGCGCGGATCGCCTCGGGGTCTACGGTAACGACGTCTGGGGCGATTCGCCGTCACCGCACATCGATGCGCTGGCGTCGCACGGGACCACGTTCGACCGTTCCTACGCCCCGCGCGGGCAGACCCGCCCCTCGGTCGCGGCGTTCCTGACCGGCAAGTACCCGATCACGACCGGCGTGCGCGAGAACGGCACGTTCCTGAGGGAGCGGCATCTCACGTTCATCCAGCGACTCGCCGACGCGGGGCATCAGACGGGGGTGTTCCTGTCCAACTTCCGCACCGACAGCATGGGCAGCGGCTGGGCCTACCGCGGCGCCGAGGTCCGCCGGCAGGGGCACGATCCCGGCGATCCGGAGGCCGACTCGCGGCGCCAGGTGCTCTGGGACGATCGCGTCGAGCAAGCAACGGTCGATTTTCTCGACAGCGTCGACCGCGACCGGCCGTTCACCGCCTACGTCCATTTCTTCGACGTGCACAAGCCGTTCAACCCGCCCGAGGGGTACGACCGCTACGGGATCGTGGACGATCTACCGGCGGCGCTCCGACCCGGCACGACCGGCGAGACGATCCACGAGCGGATCGACGAGATCACGCGCACCGACCGGCCGTTCGGCGAGGGCGAGCACCGCCGCATCCTCGGGCTCTACGACGGCACCGTGACGGCGACGGACGACCGCATCGGTCGGATCCTCGCCAAGCTCGAGCAGATCGGCGAGCGCGACGATACGGTGATCGTCTTGACCTCCGACCACGGTGAGGAGCTGTTCGATCGCAACCGCTACGCCTACCACGGCAACAGCATCTACGAGGGCGTGCTGCGCGTGCCGCTGATCATCGCCGGCCCGGGGCTGGCCGCGGGGGTCCGCCGGGACGTTCCCGTCATGAACATCGACGTCACGGCGACGATCCTCGACCTCGCGGGTCTGTCGCAGCCGGCCGACATCGAGGGGCGCAGCCTGGCCTCCGTGTTGAGAGGGGAGTCGGTCGATCCCGTGCGCGAGCACCTGTTCTTCGAGTGGCAGAACGAGATCTACGCGGTGAGCGACGGCGACCACGCGTACGTCTTCAACCCCGACCACACGGAGCCGATGAAGTCGCCGTTCCTCGAGCTCCAGGATCGGGATTACCTGGCGCGGTTGGACTACACGCCGACGAGAACCGCCTACGCGATCGATTGCTACGAGGGCTACGACCTGCCGGCCGATCCGCTCCAGGCCTCCAACCTGCTCGGCGATTTGCCGGCCGGCGCCGGGGGAGACCCGCAACGTCTCCCCGCGCCGTTCGGCGACCTGCGGCGCGCGCTCGCGGCGTGGCTCAACGACCCCGCGCACGAGAAGACGATGTCCTGGCCGGGGCTCGATCAACAGGCCGACGCGATCCACCGCGAGCTCGAGCAGCTTCGCTCGCTGGGCTATGTCGGCATCGCGCCGCAGGCCGTCGGAGGGCCCCAGGACCGACGTTACTTGAACGATTGTGGCGGGAGTTGAGTCCGGCCGCCGTCACGACCGGGGCCGCGCCGCGGTTCGCAGGTAATAGCGCTCGGCGTATTCGCTGACCATCCGCGACGTCCCGAAACGCGGGGCCAGCTCGGCGATCGCGTGCTTCATCTTCCGGATCCACTCCCGCGGCAGGCCGTCCTCATCGCGGTCGTAGTAGCAGGGGACGACCTCCTCGGCCAGCACGCGGTAGACCGCCGCGGCGTCGACCCGGTCTTCCTCGGCCTCGTCGTCGGGTCGCTCCTCGGGCCCGATGGCCCAGCCGTGCGCGGGGTCGTAGGCCTCGCGCCACCAGCCGTCGAGCACGCTCAGGTTGAGCACGCCGTTCATCGCGGCCTTCATGCCCGAGGTGCCGCTCGCCTCCAGCGGCCGCCGCGGGTTGTTGAGCCATACGTCGACGCCCTGCACCATGTAGCGGCCGATACGCATGTCGTAGTTCTCGAGGAACAGCACCCGGCCCCGCAGCTCCGGATCGAGGGTCGACTGCCAGATGCGGCGGATCAGCTCCTGCCCGGGGCGGTCCGCCGGATGCGCCTTGCCGGCGAACAGGAACTGCAGCGGGCGCTCCGCGGCCGTCACGATCCGTTTCAGCTCGTCGAGGTCGCGCAGGATCAGATCGGCACGCTTGTACGTCGCGAAGCGGCGCGCGAATCCGATCAGCAGGACGTCGGGATCGAGGATGTGATCGAGCTCTCGAAGCTCGTCGGGCGAGCGGCCGTGCCGCGCGAGCTGCTCGCGCAGTCGTTCGCGCGCGACGCGTACCAAACGGTTCTTCTGGATCCGGTGCGCCTCCCACAGGTCGGCGTCGGTCGTCTGCTCCATCGCCTCGGCGAACGGCTTGATCGATTGCTCGTCGTCGAACTCGCCGAACCGCGAGCTCAGCAGCTCGTGCATCTCGGGACCGATCCAGGTCGCCTCGTGAACCCCGTTGGTGATGTGCTCGATCGGACCATGGCCGTCTTTTTCAAGAAGCGTGTTCCAGATACTTCCGGCAATGCGACCGTGCAGTTCGCTGACCCCGTTGGCGCGTCTGCTCGTGCGCAGCGCCAGCGCGGTCAGGTTGAACTGACCCTCCTCGACGGTGGCCAGGTCGATCACGCGCTCCGCCGGGACGCCGCTTTCCGCGGACCACGGCTCGACGTAACGGCGAACCAGGTCGGTGTCGAACACCTCGTTGCCCGCCGGGACCGGCGTGTGGGTGGTGAAGACGGCGTTGGCGCGGATCGTCTTCAGCGCCGCGTCGAAGTTTCCGGTTTCCCGGAGCGCGGTGGCCAGACGGTCGAGCGACAGCAGGGAGGAGTGCCCTTCGTTCATGTGCCAGACCGACGGGTCGATCCCCAGCGCGCGCAGCAGCTTCGCCCCGCCGACCCCCAGGACCCACTCCTGACAGAAACGCATCTCGCGGCCGCTGACGTAGAGCACCGAGGTGATCGCCTGATCGGCGGGGTGATTCTCCGCGAGATCGGTGTCCAGCAGCAGCACCGGGACGCGGCCGATCTGCGCTTTCCAGACGCCGAGCCGCAGCGTGCGACCTGCCAGCGGGAGATCGATCCGCAGATCGCGGCCTTCGGCGTCGACCACGGCGAGCAGCGGGACGCGCGAGGGGTCGTAATCCGGGTAGAAGTGCTCCTGCTGCCCATCCGGATCGACGATCTGACGGAAGTACCCGTGCCGGTACATCAGACCGATGCCGATGAACGGCAGCCCGAGATCGCTGGCCGACTTGGAATGGTCGCCGGAGAGGATCCCCAGGCCGCCCGAGTAGACGTGGAGCGACTCGTGCCAGCCGTACTCCGTCGAGAAGTAGGCGATCGGACCGGCACCGTCCGACCCGCGTTGCTCGAACCAGGTCGGCTCGTCGGAGGCCATGTAACCGTCGAAACGCTCGACCAGATCGCGGTAGCCGCGAATGAACTCCTCGGTGTGGTCCAGCTCGTGCCAGCGCTGCGGGTCCATGTCGATCAGCAGCTCGATCGGGTTGCGGTAACGCGCCCAGCAGCCCGGATCCATCCGGTTGAACAGTTTCCGGGCCTGCGGTGTCCAGGTCCACCACAGGTTGTAGGCGATGTCGCGGAGCCGCGAGAACTGCAGCGGGACCTGAATCCTCTCGGGAGCACGTGTCTTGATCTCGGGAAGCGCCATCCGCAGACCTCGCGCCGCATACGATGCGGCGATTTTCGGGCCGGAGAGATTACACTAGGGGTCCTCCGTCGTACCACTCATCGCGAAAGGCCGCCGTGACCGCTCTGCATTTGACCCGACCGATCGTTTGCTTCGACCTCGAGACCACCGGGGTCGACCCGGCAACCGACCGGATCGTCCAGATCTCGGTCCTCCGGGTGGAGCCCGACGGCAGCCGCCAGGTGCGCACGCGGAAGATCAACCCGGGACGGCCGATCCCACCCGAAGCCACCGCGGTCCACGGGATCCGCGACGAGGACGTGGCCGACGCCCCGACTTTCCGGCGCATCGCCAAGGGGTTGCTCGACCTGCTCGACGGTGCGGATCTCGCCGGTTTCAACGTCTCCCGGTTCGACATCCCGCTCCTCGATCGCGAGTTTCGCGACTGCGGCCTGAGCCTCGGGCTCGATCAACGCCGCATCGTCGACGCGATGACGATCTTCCACCGCATGGAGCCTCGCGATCTGTCCGCGGCCACGAAGTTTTACCTCGGGCGCGAGCACAGCGGCGCGCACGACGCCGAGGCGGACGTCGTCGCATCGTTCGAGGTCCTCGAGGCCCAGCTCGAGCGCTACGGAGACCTGCCGCGAAGCGTGGACGAACTGGACGCATGGATCCGCCAAGTCCCCGAGAACGCGGCCGATCCGGACGGCAAGTTCGTCCACGAGGACGGCAAGGTCGTCTTCAACTTCGGCCGGCACAAGGGCAAGCCCCTGGCCGAGGTCGCGGCGAGCGCTCCGGATTACCTGCAGTGGATTCTCGGAAGCGACTTCCCGGAAGACGCGAAACGGTTCGTTCGCGAGGTGCTGGACGGGCCGGCGGACTAGTCGACGTAGCCCAGCGACTTGAGCGCCTTGACGCTCTCCTCGTCGAGCGGCGCGGGAATCGTGCTGTCGAACTCGCCGAGGCCCTCGTACACGGTGCGCATCCAGGCCAGCAAGCCTTCGGTGGGATGCTCGTTCGGCCGTGTCAGGCTGTTGACTTCCTGCGGGTCGGCGGCCAGATCGAAGACCCAGCGCCGGCTCCGCTCCATGCGGAAGATCTCCTTGCGGTTCTTCTCGATCTGCCCGACCGCGAGCAGCCCGGCCTTGCGCGCGAGGTCGGAGTCGTGCTTGGAGAGGACGGCGCCACGATGCGCCTGGTAGTGGGTGATTCGATCCATCGGCGGCTCGCCACCCGCCATCACCGCGGTCCAGTCGTAGCCTGCGAACGGCGCGTTCCCCTCGGTCTCGATCAACCCGAGAATCGTCGGCGCGAGGTCGATCAGCAACGCCGGCGCATCGACCGTCCCCGTCGGCACGCGACCCGGCCAGCGGATCGCCATCGGGATGTGCAACGTCGGCTCGTAGAGGTGCCGCCCGTGTCCCCAGTAGCCGTGCTCCCCGAGGCTCTCGCCGTGATCCGAGGCGAACACGATCAACGTCTCGTCGAGGTCGATCTTCTTGCCGGCGATCTTCAGCAGCTCGCCGATCGCGGCATCGACCGCGGCGATCTCGGTGTCGTACTTTTCCTTGTCGCCGAGCGACTGGTTCTTGTGGAATCCGAGCTGACGGTGGAACTCCTTCTGGTTGCGATACGGCGCGTGCGGTTCGACGTAATGGACCCAGGCCAAGAACGGCCTTTCGCCCCGGCGGGAGGTGTGGTCCGCGAGCCACACGCTGAACGCCTCGTTGAGATCCTCGGCGGTTGCCTCGCCCTTCGCGAGACCGAGCCAGCGCCGGCGCGAGAGGATCTCCTCGTAGTACTCGAAATGTTCCGCGAGACCCGAGAGCTTGTCGCGCAGGGTCCAATTCCCGACAAAAGCCGCGGTGCGATAGCCCTGCGCCTGGAGCGCTTTCGGCAGCGATGCCATTCCGCTGCGCATGCGCAGGCCGTTGCGCGAGCCGCCGTGCTCGTGAGGGTAGCGCGACGTCAACATCGAGCACAGCGCGGGACCGGTCAACGGCTCGACGGTGCGGGCCTGCGTGAACCGCGTGCCTTCCTGCATCAGCCGGTCGATCACCGGCGATGTGTTGCGGTTGTAACCATAGGCGCCGAGACGATCGGCGCGCAGCGTGTCGACCGTCACGATCAACACGTTCGGCAGACGCTCCGCCGCCGGTTCGACACCGCCCACTTGAGACAGCATCGCCGCGGCGCAGACGATCCACAGGACTGTTCGGCTCAGGAAACCCGTACGAGACATCCGGCTCACACCTCACCGGCCCCGGACGTCCCGGAGCCGACGTTCATCCTAACCGCGGTGACTTCAACGCTGCAAGGGCGCGATCGGCCAGCTCGCACTCCTCGCGCGCAGGCCGTACGCCCGCACCCCGGGCACGCCGCAGCCGTGCCCGGGCCCGGGACGACCGCTCGGCCCAGTACTCGATGGCGGTCGGGTCACGATCGCGGAACCAGCACGGTCCGAGCTCGTACCAGTCCCGTTCGTCGAATCCGGCCTGCGGCGGCGGGGCCTCGGCCCCGGGCAACGCGCGCATCACCGTGTAGAAGCGGCCGCGATCACGAACGAGCCTCTCGTCCGTCACTCCCCAATCTCGACTTGCCAGGCCCGAGCGAAGGGAGGCCCAGCCCGACTGCGGCTGCAGCACCAGCCACCCCACGCCCAGCATCCGGAGCTTCCGGGCGTCGAGGATCGAGAGCATCGTCGCCCCGCCCATGCCGCTCAGCACCAGACCGTCGATGCGGTCCTCGGGACGCAGCGGGTTCAGACCGTCGCCTTGCCGGACCTCGATCCGGTCGGCTTCCGGGCTGTCGCCGACGCCGGTACGCAGCCGGCCGGCGGGGCCCCCGCCGTACTCGGTCGCTACGCACCAGGAAGCGCGGCCGCTACGGATCAGCAGGCGCGGCAAACGTCCGTGATCGCTGCCGATATCGGCCACTCGGCTGCCCGCGGTGACGGCCTCGGTCACGGCCAGCAGCCGCGGCCGCCCGCGTGGGGATGGCTCGCTCATGCCCGTCTCTCCCGGTTGCCTTATAATGCGACGCTTCCCGATCCGCTGTCGACGCACCATGAGGAGCACGCACCGTTGAACGTCTCCGTGACGGACCGCTTCAAGGTCGAGCATGCCGCCGAGCTGTACGGCCTCGAGGGCTGGGGCTACGGCTATTTCGCGATCCGGCCCAATGGGCACCTGGCCGTGACTCCGCACCTCGGGAGTGATCGCGGCATCGACCTGCACGAGATCGTCTGCCGGCTCAAGGAGCAGGGGATCCCGACGCCGGTCCTGTTGCGTTTCCCCCAGGTGGTCATCAGCCAGGTGGAACGGTTGACCGGGGCCTTTCGGGCGGCGATCGACGAGTACGGGTATCCCAACGGCTACGCTCCCGTCTTCCCCATCAAGGTCAACCAGCAGCGTTCCGTCGTCGAGGCCCTGCTTCGCGGCGGGCGTTCGTTCGGGATGGGACTCGAGGTGGGTAGCCGTCCCGAGCTGCTCGTCGCCGCCGCGCTCCCCTTGACCGATGACGCCTTGATCGTCTGTAACGGTTTCAAGGACAAGGAATACCTCGCATCCGCCGCGCTGGCGACCCGGTTGGGTCGACGCGTCGTCGTGGTGATCGAGAAGCCCTTCGAGATCGACGCCGTGCTGGACATGGCGCGACAGGAGGAACGCGTGCCGCTGATCGGTTTCCGGTTGCGGTTGCAGGCTCGCGGCTCCGGGCTGTGGGAGAAGTCCGGCGGCGTGGCGAGCAAGTTCGGGCTCACCACACGCCAGCTGCTCGCCTGCCTCGCACGGCTGCGGGACGCCGGGCTGGAAGAGCGAGTCGCGCTGCTGCACTTCCACATCGGCTCGCAGATCACGGAGATCCGCAAGATCAAGAACGCCGTGCAGGAGGCGGCGCGAATCTACACGAAGATGCGCGAGATCGGGGTCGACATCCGTTACCTCGACGTCGGCGGAGGTCTGGGGATCGACTACGACGGTTCCGGGACCTCGTCCGACGCGTCGGTCAACTACAGCGTCCAGGAGTACGCCAACGACATCGTTTTCGGCCTGAAGGAAGTCTGCGATCAGGACGATGTCGAGCCGCCCACGATCCTCAGCGAATCGGGCCGCATGCTCGTGGCGCACCATTCGGTGCTGGTCGCCGATGTGCGAGGCTCCATCGCCGGTGTGGATCCGACCCTCATCCCGCTCGACGGGGACGAATCCCAGGTCGTCCAGGATCTCGCCGAGGTCGAGCGGATGATCAACGTCAAGAACTACCGCGAGTTCTACCACGACGCGATCGACTACCGCGATCAGATGTACCAGCTGTTCAACCTCGGCATGCTGCGCCTGGATGAGAAGGCCAAGGCCGAGAGCCTGTTCTGGTCCGTGGCGGACAAGGCGGTGCGCTACTCCAAGACGGCGAAGTTCACCGCGGAGGAATTCCTCGATCTCGAATCCCGGCTGCACGACAAGTACATCTGCAACCTGTCGGTGTTCCAATCGCTCCCGGACCACTGGGCGCTGGACCAGCTGTTCCCCGTGATGCCGATCCACCGGCTCGACGAGTCGCCGACGAGACGCGCGTCGCTCGTGGACATCACCTGCGATTCCGACGGCGCGATCGACAAGTTCGTCGACCGCAACGAGATCAAGGACTCGCTCGAGGTCCACGAGTTGATTCCGGATGAGCCCTATTACCTCGCGTTCATGCTCCTGGGAGCGTATCAGGACACGATGGGCGATCTACACCACCTCTTCGGCCGTGTCCACGAGGTCGAGGTCGTGCTCGGCGACGAGGGTCACGAGGTTCGTCGCGTCGCCCGAGGAGAACCGGCATCGGACGTGGTGCGTTGGTTCGGATACAAGGCCGAGGAGCTCGTCGAAGGAATCCAGAAGTCCCTCGACGAGGGTGTGGCCATGTCACGGATCGCCGCCGAGGAAGCCCCCGCATTACTGGAAGATTACCGCGCCCGCTTGGCGCATTACACCTACCTCGACTAGGCTGATAAGCTGCCCGGTCCGGACGTATCGAGCCTGCACGGAGTTGTCTGATGAAGTTGATCGCTGACGTCGATTCGTTGATGCGTGTTCAACGCTACGACGGATCGCCGTCGATCGACGGCGTCGCGTTTACGGAGTTGCGCCGTTTCAACGACGACGGCGGTGCGATGACCGAGTTGTTGCGTTTTGACGAGACGCGGCCCGCCGGACTCGAAGGCTTCGAGCCCCGGCAGCTGAACTACTCGATCCTGCAGCCCGGCGTGATCAAGGCGTTTCACCTGCACCGGCGGCAAACGGACGTCTGGTACGTGCCACCCGAGGACCGTATTCTCCTGGCGCTGGTGGATGTGCGGGACGGTTCGCCGACCGTGGGGGTGAAGCAACGCCTCATGCTCGGTGACGGCAGGAGCCGCCTCGTGCGCGTGCCCCCGGGTGTGGCCCACGGCTGTCGCAACATCGGGGCCGCCGAAGCGCGGATCCTCTACCTGACGGACCTGGTTTTCGATCCGGATCCCGAACGCTGCGACGAGGGGCGTTTGCCCTGGGACTTTGTCGGCGCCGAGATCTGGGACGTCGCGAAGGAGTAGCGAGACCCGTGGCTTTGGAGCTTTTGATCTTGACGCCGGATCACCAGACCCGGCGGTACGAGCTCCAAGGGGACTCGGTCATGCTTGGGCGTGCCCACAGCAACGACCTGAGCTACCCCGACGACGCGAGCCTGTCGCGCAAGCACGTGCGCTTCACGCACGATGAGCAGGACTGGTGGGTCGAGGACCTGGGTAGCAAGAACGGTACCCTGGTCAACGGTGTACGGATCGCCGCCAAACAGGTCCTGGGTACGGGCGACCGTCTGTCGGTGGGGCACCTGCTGATCACGTTGATCGATTCCGAGGACGGCGCCGAGAACAACGTCGTGTTCGTCGGCGACGGTCCGCAGATCGCGCCCAACGCGACGGTGATGACCAGTCTCGAGGGGTTGCTGTCGGCCGAGACCACGGCGGCCGGAACCGGGACGAAGAAAAGCGGTGCGGTCTCCTCCGGTCAGGCCAACGCGTTCGCCACGCCGGTCGTGCGAGCGCTCGTCCGGGCGGGGCGCGAGCTGTCGGGGCACCGGCCCCTGGAAGAGCTCTTCCCGCTGATCCTCGACCTGTCGATCTCCGCGGTCAACGCCGAGCGCGGCGTGGTGATGATCCTCGAGAGCGAGAAGCTGACCTCGCGCGCCGTGCACGGCGAGGGTTTCCGCATCAGCACGACGATCCGCGATCGTGTGCTCAAGGAGAAAGCCTCCGTGCTGGTCCGCGATCTCGCCCAGGACGAGGCGCTCCGGCAACAAGTCAGCATCAGCGAGCAACAGATCCACACGATGATGGCCGTACCGCTGCAAACCGAAGAACGCGTCATCGGTCTGATCTACGTGGATTCGCGCTCGTTCATCCGCGAGTTCACCCCCGACGATCTCAACCTGCTCACGGTGCTGGCCAACGTGGCGGCAACGCGAATCGAGCATACGCGGCTCGCGGTCATGGAGCGGCGAGAGCAGCAACGGACCCGTGATCTGGACCAGGCCGCGGAGATCCAACAGGCGATCCTGCCCGCCGGGCCGCCGGACAACCGCTTCGTCGATGCCTCCGGGCACAACAAGTCGTGCCGCACCGTCGGCGGCGACTACTACGATTTCTTCCCGTACGACGACGGACGGCTCGGACTGGTGCTCGGAGACGTCGCCGGGAAGGGCATGTCGGCGGCGATGCTGATGAGCAACCTGCAGGCGCGTGTCCAGATCCTCGCCGAGGATCCGGGGGATCTGGCGAACAAGGTCTGGCGCCTCGATCAGGCGGTCGCCAGGAACAGCCCCGACAACCGTTTCATCACCCTGTTCTTCGCCATCATCGATCCGGAAAAACAGGAGATGACCTACTGCAACGCTGGGCACAACCCGCCGTTGCTGATCCGCACCGACGGTACGGTGGAGCGGCTGCCCGTGCTCGGCACGGTGCTGGGGATGCTGCCCGAGATCGGCTACGACGAGAAGACCTGCAAGTTCGGGCCGGGCGACACCCTGGTCGTGTTCAGCGACGGCGTGACCGAGGCCGAGAACGCGGCCGGCGAGGAGTACGGCGACGAGCAGCTGGCCGGCTGGCTGACCGAGAACCGCACGAGCTGCGCGTCCGATCTCGTCGCCGGGATCCTCGCCGAGGTCGACCGGTTCACCTCGGGCGCGCCGGCCGGGGACGACGTCACCGTGCTGGTGGCGCGGTGCCGGGAGACGCCGCTGTCCGACTGACGTCTCGTTCGCCGTTACCGGCCAAAAACCAACCAAAAACAGCACGCCGTGACAATCCCCGGGTCGACCCTATATTCGAGTCGAGGGGCTCGAGGGGTCCGAAGAGCCGCCGTGCGTTCTTGGTTGTCGGGCGTTTCCGGCAAACAAGGGAGGTGGAACAATGGCCGACATCCTGCTCGTCGGTCCGCAGCGCGACCGGGTCAGCGGGGTCCGCAGCCTGCTCCGGCAGGACGGGCATCAGGTCTCCTGTCTGCGCCGGATCGAGCAGTGGCGTGAAGCCGAGCGCGAGATCCGCCCCGACCTCGTCGTGGCCGCCGTCGAGAACACGGACAGCGTGCTCGACATCCGCGGGGGCCGCGCCCGCGGGTTTCCCGCTCCGTTGCTGTTCGTTCAGAACGAGGCCGACTTCTGTCACGATCCCTACCTACCGACCCGTCTCGTCGACCGCATCACGAGCCCGTTCCTGAGCGAGGAGCTGCTCGCACGGGTCGACGCCCTGACACGCGTGCGCAACGTCGTGCTGCGCGATCGAACGGTCTCGCACGTCGCCGACGAGCCCAAATCGACAAAACCGTGGGATCGGCTCAGCAAACGCGTGACGTCGGTGCTCGGGAGCCGCGTACCCGGCTACTCCAAGCCGCTCGGTCCCTACCTCGAAGTCGCCGCACGGCTCGCCGACTGGGCCGATCGTCGCGACGCCTTCGAGCCGGGACACGCCGAGCGTGTGACCGGCGTTTGCGCGATGGTCGCCGAGGCGCTGCACCTGAGCGCGGACGAAACCGCGTCCCTGTTGCGCGCGGCGATGCTCCACGACATCGGCAAGATCGCGTTGCCCGTCGAGGTCCTGCACCAGACGAGGCCACTCGAGGAAAGCCAGAAACGGTTGATCCGGACCCATCCGCGCCGCGGCGCCGCGCTGCTCGCCGCGCTCGATCGCGATGACGATGTCGCTTCGACGATCCTCTACCATCACGAGCGTCCCGACGGCGGCGGCTACTACGGGCTCGATGCCGATTCCACACCGGTCACCGCCAAGGTGCTGGCGCTCGCCGAGATCTACGACGCGATGACCACCTGCAAGCTGCGCACCCCGATCCCGTCGGAGCGCGCGCTCGATCAGCTCACCGAGCTGAAAGGGGAGAGCGTGGACTCGGACAGTGTCGAGGCGCTGGTCGATCGTCTGCGCAAGACCCCGAAGACGATCCCGCTCGCGCCGATGTCCTGACGGGGTCGCCTGACGCCCCACTACAGGAGCGCATCGAGCTCGTCGGGGTCGCTGATCGGGGCGCTGCACACGCGGTCGATGCAAACGTAGGCAGCGGGCTTACCCTCGACGGGGCCGCGTCCGTCGAACAGCGGCAACCCTTCGACATCGGCGCCGTGGCCGACGGCCAGCGTGAGGCGCGGCAGGAAGCGCCGGCGGATGCGCTCGATCAGGACGGTGGTCGCGCGTTCGTCCGGCGGTCCGGCGATGGCGATCTCGAGCTTGGGGCGTAGCTCGCGCTCGGCGGCCAGCAGCAGCGTCGGGAACGCCCGGGGCGAGCGCTCGACGGCCGCGCGCAGCTCGACGAGGGTCTTCTCGGCGGCGGAGCGGAAGGTCTCCTCGTCGAGGTGATCCGCCAGCCGGGCGAGCCAGCCGGCGGCCACACCGGAGCCGGCGGGGAGCGCCCCGTCGTGGACACTGCGGTTGCGCGTCAGCAGCGCTTCGTGATCGTCCGACACGAAGAAGAACCCGCCGCGTTTCGCGTCGCCGAAATGCTCGAGCATCGTGCGCGCGATCGACGCCGACCGATCGAGCCAGCGGCGATCGAAGTCGGTTTCGTAGAGATCGAGGAGAGCCCGACCAAGAAAAGCGTAGTCGTCGAGGTAGCCGTTGAGCGCCGCGGTCCCGTTGCGCCAGGTCGCGCGGAGGCGGCCGTCCAACAGGAGCTGCTCCAGCGCAAAGCCGGCCGCGCGTTGGGCCGAGGCGAGGTCCGCATCGCGGCCGAACACCTGGTACGCGCGAGCGAACGCGCTGATCATCAGACCGTTCCAGGAGGTCAGCACCTTGTCGTCCGTGCCGGGTCGCACGCGCTTTTCCCGCGCGTCCAGCAGCTTGCGACGCAGCGGCTCGAGGCGGGTATCGAGCTCCTTCTCGTCCAAACCCTGCTTCGTCGCCTGGTCGGCGAGACTCCCGTGCAGCAGGTTCGGGATGTTGCGGCCCTCGAAGTTGCCCGCCGGGGTCAGTCCATAGGTGCTGCAGACGAGCTCGGCGTCGTCGCCGAGAATCGAAGCGACCTCGTCGACGTCCCAGACGTAAAAGCGACCTTCCTCGCCCTCGCTGTCGGCGTCGAGCGAGGAATGGAACCCGCCCTCCGGGTCGGTCATCTCCCGTCGCACGAAGTCGAGCGTCCGCTCCACCACGCACCGGAAATCGGCGCGTCCGGTCAGCTGGTACGCGTCGGCGTACACGGGAACCAGCAGCGCCTGGTTGTAGAGCATCTTCTCGAAGTGCGGCACGAGCCAGCGCTCGTCGACGCTGTAGCGCGCAAAGCCACCCCCGATGTGATCGAACATGCCGCCCCGGACCATCGCGTCCAGCGTGTGCTCGGCGATCCGCCGGGGACCGGGATCGCCTGTACGGTGCGATTCGCGCAACAACAACGCCAGCGCCGCATCGGGTGGGAACTTCGGCGCCGCGCCGAAGCCCCCGAACTGCCGGTCGTGATGCGCGGTCAGCTCGGAGACGGCGCGCTCGACGAGGTCCGCGCCGACGGGACGGTTGTCCGAATCGCCGTGGCGCGAGTCCGCGATCGACTCCAGATGACCGGTCAGCTCCGCTCCGGCTTGCAGGATGCGTGAGCGCTCGCTGTTCCAGAGCGACACGATGCGCTCGAGCAACGCGCGAAACCCGATGCGCCCGTAACGATCGTCGGGGGGAAAATACGTCCCGCCGGCAAACGGACGGAGGTCGGGCGTCAGGAACGCGGTCAGCGGCCAGCCGCCCGCGCCCGTCAAGAGCTGCACGGCGTTCATGTAGATCTCGTCGATGTCCGGGCGTTCCTCGCGGTCGACCTTGATGCTCACGAAGTGCTCGTTCAGGTAGGCCGCGATCGACTCGTCCTCGAACGATTCACGTTCCATCACGTGGCACCAGTGGCAGGCCGCGTAGCCGATCGAGAGGAAGATCGGCTGCTCCCGGTCACGGGCCCGTTGCAGGGCCTCGGGGCCCCACGGCTGCCAGTCGACGGGGTTGTAGAGATGCTGCAGGAGGTACGGGCTGGTCTGCCCGGCCAACCCGTTCGGCCGACGCCGTGCGTCCGGCATCGGGCTCAGAGCCCGTCGCCGGGCTGTTCCGGAGCGACCGCGGCAAACTCGAGCGTCGAGGCGGTCAATTCACGATCCGTCTTGTCGACCACCTTGAGCTCGTAGGTAAAACGGCCCTCGGTCATCGTTCCCGCGCGGATGATGTCGCGCAGCTGGACGCAGCGGATCTCACTGTCGGACAGATCCAGATCGGCAAACGGAGCCTCGGTCTCGCCGACCAGTCGGCGCGAGACCACGAGCCCCGCCTTGCGCGCCTTCCTCGAGTCTTCGCGACAGACCAGGCCGATCACCGCGGCGGGCAATCCCGGCTTGACGAACTCCTGAGAGGTCCGGCCGAGCGATCCGCTGCGTCGTAGCTCGCCGTTGCGCAGGAACGCGCCTTCGCTCGGCTGCACCAGGGTCAGCGGCCCCAGCGTGACCTCTCCGTCGTCCGGGTCCGGCCAGTCCGCCTCGATCTCGGCACGCGCGATCTGATCGGTCGTCTGCTCGTGGGCCACCATGACCAGCTGGTACGGTCCGGGTCCGAACGTCATCTCCGCCTCGAAGATGACCGGGACGGCCGGTCGGTCGACCTCGATGCGGCCCGAGACGTCCTGGCGCACCTTGCCCCGCGAGACGAGCGAGGCCCCGATCTCCCAGGTGGATCTGGGCAGCAGCGTCGAGGGGGCTCGGATCTGAACCAGCGCCGTGTACTTGCCCTTGTCGTAACCGGTGGGGATGACCACACCCTCGAGCTTGACGTCGTCGCTGTCGGGGACGATGCCCGTAAACGCCGCGAGCAGTCGGCTCGTCTTCCGTTTCTCGGCGCTGGCGAGCACGATCTGCCCGCGGGTGGTCGCCTTGACCTTGTCCCGCTTGCTGCGCAGGTTGACCGCCAGCGGTCGATCCTCGGGCATGCCCGTCACGTCGAAGCTGATCAGATAGAGGCAGGACAGATCCTCGACGATGCGCGTCGCGATCTTCTTGCCGGGCGCGCCGTGCAGGAACGCCTGCCCACCGGTCTCACGCGCCAGTCCGACGAGCGAATTCTGCGCATCGAAGCGGCGCCGGTTGTTGGCGCTGGGCTGGGCCTGGTTCCGGGAGTTGCCGCGATTGACCGTCATGCTCGGCGCGAGCATGCCCTCGCCCTGGACGGTGTAGAGCCGCACCTCGTTGGACGACGCCGCCTCGACGACGCGGTCGAACGCGTGATGGGCGACCAGACCGTCGGTCTCCATGCGGCTGATCGTAGGATCGGGGTCCCCGGCGGTGCGCCCGAAATAACTGACGTAATGCTCGCCGGCGTTCTTGCGCATCGAGTCGGCGAAGTAGATCACCGCCTTCGGCGGATCGAGATCCGTCAAGCGTCCGATCGTGATCTCGAACAGCCTCAGCGCCTTGTCCGTCCGGTAGCGCTCCTCGCGCTGGTAGTGGCGGGCCGTGAGCAGCGCCTTGGTGGTGTCCTGGTCTTGTTGCAGCTCGCGCATGACGTGCTCGATGCGGCTGTCCTCCTGGTAGGCGTAGGGCACCCACTGGTCGTTGTCTTGCTCGAGCCGGTCCAGCGCGTCCTGCATGAGGTCGCGGTCGTCGGTCAGCGGCTGGATCGTGGCGATGTACTTGCCCGCCGAGACGATCATCCCGCGGGCGCCGTCCTTGATCAGCTGATCGACGATCGTGCGTGCGGTATCGAGCGAGTTCTGGCGGCCGGCCCCGGTCAGATGGTGCTGGTCGAAGTAAAAGAGGTAGGTCGGTTTGGGTGCGGGCGGAGCCGGGGGAGCGGGTGTCGTCGCATCCGTGTCGAGGGGGGGTGTTCGGGTCACCGTTCGGACGACGCGCTCCTCGACGTTGCAGGCGCGGTCGACGATGAAGGACTCGATGAACTCACCGCCGACGACGAGCTCGAAGTCCTCCGCCGTCAGGTCGCCGATCACGGCATCGGGCCCGCTGACCGAGACGTCGAGCTGGGCCAGCCGCCGGCCCGTTTGCTCGATCAGATCGACCGTCTTGGGCTGCTCTTCACCGGACTGCGGAAGGACGGGCGACACCCAGACCAGGGCCGCAGCGGTCAGGATGAGAGAAGTCCAGCGTTTCCTTGGATTTGACATGCGTCCTTTTGCCCCGGTGGGTGGCCCTGGGCGTCCCCTCTGCCCTGGCATGTTCCACCCCGCCGCCGGTTCCGTCAACCGCGCGCCGTTCTTGCCGTTGCGGATGCTCAACGGCGCGGGCTAGGGAGCCACCGAGAAGCTGACGTGTGCCAGCTCCTCCAGCGTGCCGTCGCCGATGTGCGTGATCCCGTAACGGTAGTTTCCGGGCCCCAGCGTTCCCGACGGAATCAGGTCGCGCACCTGCGCACAGCGATCGGACGTCACGTTGAGCGAGAGCGGCGGGAGCTCGACGGCCGACTCGCCGACCAGCACTCGATCGACCTGCAGCGGCCCGCGGTCCTTGCGGCCGCGACAGACGACCGCGACGAGGGCCAGCGGCCGTCGTGGATCGATCCACTCGTCGCTGCCGCGCGCGAGCGACCCGCGGCCGCGAGACTCGTCGCCACGCATGAACGCGGCGTCGACCGGCTGGAGCATGGCGATCGGTCCCGACGTCGCCGGCCGGCCGTTGGGGTCGGGCCAGGTCGACGTCTTTTGATTCGAGGAAATCATCCCCGTTCCCGCCTCGTGGGCCACGGAGACGATCTCGTACTCCCCGGGCCGGAACCGGATCTCGTGCTCGAGCACCACCGGGACCCCCGGGGCGTGGACGGTCAGCCTCCCCGACGTCTCGTCGTGGATCTTCTGGCCGTGCACCACGGATGCGCCCAGCTCCCACGTCGCGGATTGCAGCGGCGTTCCGGGAACCGCCAGCTGCAACAGCGCGGTGTACGCCCCGTTCGAGAACCCCGTCGGTACCAGATGCGCGCGTAGCTCGAAGGGATCCTCGATCGAGTCCGGCGAGCCGAACGCCCGCAGCAGACTGGCGGTCCGTTTTGCCGACGGGCTCTGCACGATCAACCGGCCGCGGACGCGCAGCTCGATATCGTCCCGGACCGTGGTCACGATCGCGCGGAGGGGCGAATCGTAGCGAAACCCCGTGGGGTCGAAGCTGATCAGGAACACACACGAGCTGTCGGTCGTGATGCGATCGGCGATGAACTCACCGCTGGATCCCTGCAGGAACGACTCGCCGCCCGTCTCCGCCGCCATCCCGCGCAGCGTGTCCCGCGCCTCGCGCGAGCGAATCGAGCGCGGCAAGCCGACCGTCTTGGTTTGCGTCGCGGCGGCCGCTCCGGGGAGATCGCCATGCATGCGTTCGGTGAGACCTTCGGCCTGGACGGTGTAGAGCCTGACGCCCTGGGCGGTCGCCTCGTTGACGACGGCATCGAACGACAGGCTTCCCATCAACGTGCCCGTCGCCATGCCGGGAAGCGCGATCTGATCCATCTGGACGATGGAGCCGAAGAACGACAGGTAGTGCCCACCGGGTTTCTGTCTCAGGGTGTCCCCGAAGTAGATCAGCGCCTTGGGCGGCGGCAGATCGGCGAGCCGCGTCAGGGTCAACCGCAACCGGCGCATCGCCCGGTCGGTGAGCGTGATCTCCTCCTTGTGGAAACGCCGGGCTATCGCGACGGCCGTGGCGATCTCGTTTTGCTCGTTGAGCCGACGGACCACCTCGCTGACACGGCTGTCCTCGAGCTCGGCGAACATCGTCCACTGCGTACGATCGTTCTCCAGCCGGTCGATCGAGTCGACGAGCCGCCCGCCGTCGCCGTTGAACGGCTCGACCACGATCAGCTCGTCGGCGTTCGACACGACCATCACTCGCGCGCCCACGGCGGCCAGTCGCGGCAACAGCTCCCGCGCGATGTCGAGTGCCTGCGCGCGGCCCATCAAGGTCAGGAAAGGTTGATCGAAGTAGACGACGTAGTGCGCGGGAAGCGCGACGGAGGCCGGTGTAGCGGCAGGGCCGCTCGATGCGGTGGGCGGGTCCTCGAGGTCCGGGCAGACCCGGTCGAGGGTAAACTCGTGAATACGCCGCGAGTTGATCTTGAGCCGGAAATCTTCGGGACCGAGCTCACGCAGCACCTCCTCCGACCCCAGGACCGTCACGTCGATCTGGGCCAGGACGGCATCGGCGCTCTCGATCAGACCGCTGTCGCGCAGCGGTTTCTGATCGGCGTCGCTTTGCTGGGCGATCGACGGAGCAAGCGCCAGGAGCCCGACGACGCCTACGGTCAGGAAGCGGCCCCATGTCGACGGGTGTTTCATCCGCGGCGATGCACCAGGTTCGCGGAGGCCTGATCGGTCGGGAGCAGCAGGAGATCGCCGACGGTGACGTGTGGCGGGCGGGTCGCGGCGAACACGACCGCTTGCGCGACGTCGTCCCCGGTCAGCGGGGTCATTCCACGGTACACGCCATCGGCACGCTTGCGATCGCCGTGGAAGCGAACGGTGCTGAACTCCGTGTGGACCAGGCCGGGATCGATCGAGGTGACCCGCACACCGGTTCCGGCGAGGTCGAGCCGCAATCCATCGGTCAGCGCGCGCACGGCGTGCTTCGTCGCACAGTACACATTGCCGCTGGGGTAGGTCTGCCGGCCCGCGATCGACCCGATGTGGATCACGTGGCCTCGTTCTCGCCGGACCATCCCGGGGATGACGGCGCGGTCGACCCACAACAGTCCTTTGATGTTGGTGTCGATCATCTCGTCCCAGTCCTGATGCGCGCCTTTGTGAAGGGGGTCGAGGCCCCGACTCAACCCCGCGTTGTTGACCAGGATGTCGATCGCCGCCCACTCGGCGGGAAGGGACTCGATCGACGCGTTTACCGACTCGCGCCGCCGAACGTCGAGCTCCAGGACGTGAACCGCCGACCCGTGACCCTGCTCCAGTCCCTCGGCCAGCGCGACGAGCCGGTCCCGGCGTCGCGCGGCCAGGATCAGGCGCGCGCCTTCGACCGCCAGTGCTGCGGCGCAAGCTGCACCGATACCGGCGCTCGCGCCCGTGATGAGAACCGTCCGATTCTCGAGCATGACCTGGAATCCTCCACGGCGAGCTTAGCAGTTCGCAACACGGCGTCACGGCGCGACGTATTCGTCGGGACTTTTGCGGGGGACGGGATTAGATCTCGGCGCCCGATGATACGCGTTGGATGGTGTCCGGTTCGTCCGGCGCCTCGCGTGTCGGAACGGGCCTGCGGCCATCGCCGGCGACCCATCGGCGCGTTTCACGATCCTGAACGATACGGATCGCCCTGGGAGCTTCGAGGCGGGAGAAATCGCGAAAGATCCCGAACCTCGCGTTCGGTGTCGGCGGCATTGTCTGGGCCAGCTCGAGCGGTTCCCGCTCGTAGGCTTCGCTTGCCGACAGAGCTTCGCAGTAGGCCGTCAACACCGCCATGGGGCTGGGACCCACCACCTGCGTGACGCGGTTCCGCCCGTCGCGCACGATCTTCGGCGTCAACGCCTCGGGCACCGCGGTCCGGTTCGCGCGCGCCTCGGCCAGGGCTTTCTTCTCGGCGCCCACGACCGCCTTGCCCGAAGCGCTCGTGGTGCGTTGCGCGTTCTTGCTCTCCTCGACCAAGTCACGCCACGTGCGGTAGGCGTGACGCCCGGACAGGCCGATCATCAAGACCGCCAGCAAGCCGATCAGGATGCCGTTTCCGAGCGTCAACTTGCGACGCTGGTCGGCCCGTTCACGCTCGACGAGGATCGTGACCCGCTTCTCCCGCGGTCGCGATCGACGATGCCGTGCGGCGTTGGAATGGCGGCGTTGGGGTACGGGAGCCGGCGCCTCGGGTTCGATGGACTCAAAATCGTCCGTCTCCGCCACGACGACCGAGGCTTCGGCCTCGGGCCCGCCGGGTTCCGGTACGCTCGCCGCGGTGTCGGCGATGTCCAACGCTTCCAAGTTCGTCGCGACCGGGGTCGACGAGGTCTTCTCGCGCCCCTTTTCTTTCGTCTTGACGGCGGCCGCGCGCGCCTCCTCCAGGGTCATCAACCCCAGCAGGATGGAGTACGCTGCCGGAAGGTCCACGCGGTTGCGCGCCGCGAACTCCTTGGCCAGCTCGTATTGCTCCTTGCCGGTCTCGCCGAGCTTACTCGAGCGGGAGAGGTCGTGTTCGTGGCCGCAGTCCTGACACTTGACGGTCGGAACCCCGAGCCCCGGAACCAGCGATCGGATCCACGTCGATTCGTGGCAACGACAGCACTGGATGTACATGGTCGGTCCTCACCGTCGTCCGGGCGTTCGTCCCCGCCCGGACATCTCGAATCGAATCTAGGGTCCCCCGGCGGCCCGGGGCAAATCCGAGGCTAGCGGGTCCGACTCGTCCCTTCCGCGGCGCGATCCAGACGCGCCAGGTGTCGCCGTGTTTCGACCGAATGCGGGGACAGACGAAGCGTTTCCGAATAATGCTTACGGGCGCGGTCCAGCTCCCCGCGGGCCTCGGCCGCGATCCCCAGCGCGTTGTGCGCCGTGGCCATCGAGGGGTGAGCCGCTACCGCCCGTTCGAAGCGCGCCAGCGCGCCGTCCAGATCGCCACGGGAGTAGTACAGGGCTCCGAGGTTGTAGTGCGCCTCCGCGTAGCCCGGATCGAGGGTGGTGGCCCGGATCCAGCGTCGCTCGGCTTCCGCGCTGCGTCCTTGCCGGTACAGCGCCAGGCCGAGGTTGTAGTGTGCTTCCGGGAGATGCGGATCGAGGCGCAACGCCTCGCGACAATAGGTCAGGTAACCGGCCAAATCACCGTCCTGTTCCCGCTTCAGTGCCTGGCGCAGCGCATCGACGGCGGCCACGTCCCGCGACGCTGCCCGCACGACGGGCGCCACGAGGTTCTCGATCGGCGCGTACGAGTCTTCGAGGACGAGGGCTTCGGGACGCGCCATGTAGGCGGCCAGCCGTGCCTCGTCGACGCGGAGAGCCCCGGGCGAGTCTCCTGCGGCGGCCGGCAACGGTCCGTCGATCGCCCGATTGCTCGCCGCCAGCACGAGCGTCACGCGCCCGGCGCCCTCGGCGTTCTCGAGGTCGTCGGAGCTGAACAGCGCAACGTGCCCGAACACCTCACCCAGTGTGCGGCCGAGCGCCCCGACCAGCAGGCCGCTGTCGACGACGTCGATGACATTCATCAACAGCAGCCCGTCCCCGGCGAGCAACGCCTCGGCCTTCGCAAAGAACTCTTTCGTGGTTACCTGGTAGGGGATGGCGAAGTCGTTGAGGGCATCGATGTAGATGACGTCGTAAGGCTCGAATCCGCCAGCGTCGCGGAGCCGGCGGGCCGCCTGGTTCACGAACACGCGGCCGTCGACGTGGTGGATGCGAATCCCGCTGTCTTCCCGAAGACCGAATGCGGCGCGCGCCGCACGCGTCACCGCAGCATCGATCTCGACCACCTCGATCTCCGCGGCCGGCCAGTGTTGCTCGACATATCGCGGGAACACGTAGCCGCCGCCGCCGATCATCAGGGCGCGCAGCGGTTCGTCGAAAGTGCGGTGGCCCCGCGTCAGCTCGGCGAAGACCCGCGTGTAGCCGTAGCGCATCTCGTTGGCCGCGCCGACCGTGATCTGGCTATGCAGGAGCTTGTCGAGGTACATGCCGTGGATTTCCGGATCCCGCGAGAGGCGCCGAATCTCGATGTTCGAGTAGCGGCTTTCGTCGCGGTAGAGGACGTCCTCGTTGTCGGGCGCGCGTAGGGCCAGCTTGTGTCCGAGAGAGGCGGCCCAGCCGGCGTTGCTGGAGGAGAGAAAGAACCCGGCCAGCACGAGGGCCGCCCACGTCCACGACTGCGGCTTGCGGACGGCGTGGAGGAGCCCGGCGACGGCGAGGACGAGCGAGACGCTCCAGATGATGGCCGCGGTACCCATCAGGCTCACCAGAAAAAAGCCCGTCAGGAACGTGCCCACGATGCTGCCGATCACGCCCCAGGCGTAGATGCCACCGAGCGTTCGCCCCGCGGGCCGACCGAACGACAGGGCCAGCTTGCCCACGACCGGCCCGATCGTGCCGAGCAGCGCCGCCGGGACAAAGAAGACCAGCGCGACGTGAACGGCCACCCTGAGCGGCCACACCAGCTCCCAGAGAAGCTCCGATTCACCCACGAGGTTGTTGAAGACGTTGATGGCGACACACGTCGCCGACGCCAAAATGAACAGCCGGCTCAACGCCGGACGCGCGGGGTAACGGTCCGCGATCCGGCCGCCGATCCAGTTCCCCAGCGCCAGCCCACCCAGGATGATCCCGATCACCGAGGTCCAGGTGTAGATCGAGGAGCCGAGGTGCCGCGAGATGATCCTCCCGGCGACAAGCTCCACGACCATCACGCAGAAGCTGGACACGAAGACCGTCGCGTAGGCCGCGAACCAGGCGGCCCGGCGATCCTGCTCGGAAACGCTCATCGAGGTCGAACCTAGGCCGCCCGCGACCGCGGTCAAGCAAGCGATTTGACCGCCCGGGAAGCCGGAACCTAGCTTCGTCCCCGGAGGAGTGCGACGGTTTGGAGGCGCCGAAGAGAACACCGCGGTGGATCGTCCCGGCGATCGGGGGGCTGGTGCTGCTTTCCCTCGGTCTGTCGCTCGCCGGGGAGTTCGTGTGGGACGATCACCCGCTGATCGTCCAGAACTCGCTCATCAAGAAGGCCGATCGCCTGGGCGATATCCTGACGCGTGGCTTCTGGGAGAGCGACGACAGCCACGACCGGTTCCGCGCGTTCTTCCGGCCGGTCGTCATCGTCAGTTACCTGATGGACTACACGGTCTGGGGTCCGGAGCCGTTCGGCTTCCACCTCACGAACCTGTTGCTCCACTTCGCCTGTTGTCTCTTGGTGCTGCGTCTGACGCTCGACGAGGGACTCGATCCACGCGCGGGCTTTGCCGGGGCGGCGTTGTTCGCGGTTCATCCGGTGCACGTCGAGTCCGTGAGCTGGATCTCCGGGCGGACGGACCTGATCGCCTGTCTCCTCATGCTCGCCGCGTTCGCCTGTCACACCCGGCGGGAGGGCCGCCTCCCGTTCCGAGTCGCCTCGTGGCTGTTGTTCGGCTGCGCGCTTTACTCCAAGGAGATGGCGGCCACGTTGCCCGCCGTCGTCGCGGTGTCGGCCTGGCTGAGTGGGCCGTTGTCGGGCCGCTTGCGCCGGGCAACGTCGGCCTCGGCGCCGTTCTTCGCGATCCTCGGTCTGTACCTGTTGAGCCGGCTCACGGTGCTCGAGAGTGCCGCCGGGCCGCTCTACACGCTTGGCGTGGTGAGCTGGGTCGCGACCGGCCTGTTCGTCGTCAGCCGCTACCTCACGCTGCTCCTGCTACCACTCGGCCTCGACGCGCACTACCCCTACAAGCCGATCGAGACATTGGCCGACCCGCGTGTCGTGATCGGGGCGCTGATGCTCGCCGTCCTGGTCTTCGCCGCGTGGCGCCTGGCGCGCGTTCGAAGCCGGGCGCTGTTCTGGTTGGCCTGGGCCGCGGTGACGCTGACCCCGGTGCTGCTCTTCGGTCGCTTCGGTGACATCCTGCTGGCGGACCGGTTCCTTTACATCCCCTCGGTCGGGGCCGCCCTGCTGGCGGCGTTCGGGATCCATGCCGTGATGCGGGTGGAGCGAGCCGGTGTGTGTCGGGGGGGGCTGGCGGCCACCGCCCTGCTGGTCGGGCTGCTGTCGGTCCTGAGCGTGTCGCGCACGCTCGTCTGGGCCGACGACGAGCGTCTGTTCACCGACATGCTCGAGACATCGCCGCACTCGGCCCTGGTGCACAACAACCTCGGCCTCGCCATGTATCACAGTGAGGACCTGCCCAACGCGATCGAGCATTTCCAAGCGGCAACCGAGCTGGCCCCCGAGTACGCGCTGGCCTTCAACAACCTCGCCGCGGCGCAGCACCGCGCCGGCCAGGTTGCCGAGGCCCTGGCGAACTACGAGCTGGCCCTGAAGCACGCGCCGCGCCTGATGATGGCGCTGGCAAACCGCGGCCATCTGCTCGTCGAGCTCGGTCGCGCCGACAGGGGACTGGCCGCGCTGCGCGAGGCGGTCGAGGTGCATCCGAAAGCGCCGACCCTGCTCTACGCCCTGGCCGATTCGCTGGTCCTCGACGGGCAGCCCGAGGAGGCGCTCGTCTGGCTGGACCGGATTCGCCAGGTCGACCCGGGGTTTCCCGAGAGGTTCTACCTGCTGGGCAAGATCCATTACCAGGCGGGCCGAATCGACCAGGCGGCCGAGGCGATGAGCCTCTTCCTCGACCGGCGCGACGGGGTCGGCCCGCAGGGCGAGTTCGCCCGGGAGGTGCTGCGCCGCGCCCAGCGGCGCGCGGCGTCGACCGATTGAATCCGGGTCGGACCCGCCGCTAGCCCCTTTCCCTCCCAGAACCTAGGTTTCGCAAGGGGGCCGGACAACGGCGGACCCCATAAAGAAGAAGCCACGATGCGCAGCGACTGCCTTCTCAGTGTCGATCTGGAGGCCTGGTACCACGCCCGGCTGGCCGGGGTGCGCCCGGCCGATTACGAATCGCGGGACTCCCTGCTCGACGGCCAGGTCGGCACGCTCCTCGACCTCCTCGACCGGATGGGGGCGAGGGCGACGTTCTTCACGCTGGGAAGCGTGGCACGCCGTCATCCCGAGCTCGTCCGGCGTATCGCCGACCGACACGAGGTGGCCTGCCACGGCGAGACGCATGCCGACCTTCGCGACCTGGATCGAGAGGCGCTGCGCCGGGAACTGCGCTCCTCGCGGGCCAGGTTGCAAGACCTTTCGGGCCAACCGGTGATCGGCTTCCGGGCGCCCAATTGGTCGATGGCCGGCAACGAGACCTGGGCGTTTCCCGTGCTGGTCGAGGAGGGCTTCCGTTACGATTCCAGCCTCGTTCCCGGGTCCGGCCTGCTCTTCATACCCGGCGATCGCGACATGCCGCACGCACCGCACCCGCGGCCGGACCACCCCGGCCTCTGGGAGTTCCCCCCGACGGTGATGCGGCTTCCCGCGCTCTCGTTCCCCGCCGGCGGAGCGTTCCTGCGACTCCTGCCGACGATCGTCATTCGGCGAATCCTCGAACGCGCGCGAGGGAGCGGTGCCGTTCCGCATCTGCACCTGCATCCGTGGGAGCTCGAGCGCGCCGCGCCGCGCGATCTCCCGCTGTGGCGGCGAGTCGTCCTGTTCGGCGGTGCGGCCGCGTCGACAACGAAGCTGTCGAGGTTGCTGGAGCGCTGCCGGGGCGTCGCGATCGAGGATGTCTGGCGGTCGCTCGCGGCGAGCACGGCATGAGGGCCGTCGTCCTCGGTGGCGGGATTGCCGGGTTGACCGCCGGATTGCGGCTCGTCGAAGCCGGGGCCAAGACCACGATCATCGAGGCGGCGCCGTACGCCGGCGGGCTGGCCTACGGCTTCCGCTCCGAGGGTTACACGTTCGATTTCTTTTCCCACCGCTTGTGGACGCGGGACGCCGAGGTGCTCGACCGTGTCCAACGCTGGTCGACGACCGAGCTGGTCTCGCGTCACAAGGTCAGCCGTATCCTGCTCGACGGGCGGCTGTACAACTACCCGATCGACCTGCGCGACCTGCTGGCCGGCCGGTCGGGGCGGATGGCGCTACGTGCCCTCGGCGGCTATCTCGGCGCGAAGCTGCGACGCAGCCCCGAGGAGAACGGGAACTTCCGCTCGCACCTGGTCTCGCGCTTCGGCGAGCCGCTGTTCAACGTCTTCTTCGGCCCCTACACCGAGAAGCTCTACGGCACGCATCCAGCAGCGATCTCGATGGACCTAGCGCTCGGCGCGGTGCCCAAGGCGGGGATCTTCCGCCAGCTCGCCTACCGCCTGGCGCGCCGGGTCGATCACTGGGACGAGTTCCTCTATCCCCGCGGCGGTTTCATGAACCTGCCCGACGGGATGGCGGCCGCCTTCGAGGCCGCCGGCGGGCGGTTGCGGCTGGGTCACGGGCTCCACGGATTGCGCGCGGCCGGGAGGAGGATCACCGGTGTCGGCGCCGACGGGCCGGGCGGACGAGTCGAGCTCGACGCCGACCTGGTGATCGCGACGATCCCGCTTCCCGCCCTGCTCGGTGCGCTCGGCTCGCCCCCACCGGCTGCGGTCGCCGCAGCCGTCCGCCAACTACGCACGCGCGCGATGGTTGCCGTGTATCTGGGAATCGATCAAACCCGACTGAGCGAAGATCACTGGATCTACGTCCCGGACGGCGAGATCCTGTTCAATCGCCTCAGCGAGACGACGAACTATTCCGACGGTATGGCGCCTTCCGGGAAGACCGGGATCTGTGCCGAGATCGCCTGCGATCGCGGCGACGCCACCTGGAATCTGGACGACCGCGCCGTCGCCGACCGTGTGGTCGAGGATCTCGTGCGCATCGGCCTGTTGCCTCGCGCCGGCCAGGTGGAGCGCGTGTGGGTCCGGCGCTTCGGCGGCGCCTACCCGGTCTACGGCGTGGACTATCGCGAGCAGCTGTCCACGGTCCTCGCGCATCTCGCGAGGTTCGAGAACCTGAAGGTGTGCGGGCGCCAGGGGTCCTTCTGGTACGGCAGTACCGCGCAGGGGATCCGCCAGGCGCTCGACGTCGTCGAGAAGATCGACCTCTCCGCGATCCACGCGGCCTGAGCGATGGGACCGTTCTTCAGCGGTCTCGCCTGGTCCCTCGCGCTCGGCGCGGCGCTGCTGCTGGGTGCGCGGTGGCTGTGTCGCCGCTTCCCCGAACGCCGTCCGGCGGTCGAAGGGCTGGCCATCGGTGGTGCCGGTTCCGTCGGCCTGCTGTTGCTGTATCAGAACGTGCTCGTGCACGATGCGTTGTGGTACTACGGCTACCTCCGTTCGGCGCTCGTCGACCGCTCGCTCGAGCTCTACGACGAGTTCGTGTTGATGAACCCGTTCGGGATGTACCTCCCGCCGCCCGAGACGCCGTTGATCCACCTCGGCACCGCCTTGCTCGAAGCCCCGGCGGCGTTGCTCGCGAGACCCGTCGCCCTCTTGCTGTCGGAAGCGGGCCTTCTTCACGGTGGCGACGGTTTCGGACCTCTGGAAGTCGGAGCCGCAACCTGGACATCGATGATGCTCGGGATCGGCGGAGTCGTCCTGGTCCACCGTCTGGTCCGGCCGGTCACGAGCGGCACGGCCTCGACGATTTCCCAGATTGCTCTCTTCTACGCCAGCCCGCTGGCGTTCTTCACCTTCGTCTGGCCGGCCTATCCGCACGCCGCGTCGGTTTTTCTGGGCGCGCTGTTCCTGCTGGTCTGGTATCGCGGCGACCGGCCGTTCCTCCTCGGTCTGCTCGGCGGCCTGCTCGTCCTCGTTCGTCCGCAGGACGCGGTCTATTTGGCCCTGCCGGGAATCGACCTGCTGCTCGCGCGCGGGCCGCTCGCGCCGCGCCTCCGCGAAGCGGCCGGGATCGGATTCGGCGTTCTCATCGGATTCGCGCCGCAGATCGTGGCCTGGATGCTCACGGCGGGAACACCGGTCGCTCACGTCTACGACGATATCGGAGACCCGTTCATCTGGACACAACCGGCCTTCGGCGCCGTCCTGTTCTCCGGCTACAACGGATTGGTCACCTGGACGCCTTTGTGCGGTGTGGCGATCGGCGGGTTGTTTCTGCTACGTCCCACGCACCCGCGTCTGTTCCGCGGCCTGCTCGTCCTCCTGCTGCTGGAGTGGTGGGCCATCGCATCCTACGGTTACTGGTGGGGCGGCGCCTCGTTCGGCGCGCGCTATTTCCTGAGCGCCTATCCGGCGATGGGCGTCGGGCTCGCCGCTCTGGCGGCTTGGTCGGTCCGGCGCATCGGGGGCCTGGCGACCGGTTTGTGCACGGCGCCCTTCGTCTACTGGAACCTGCTCCTGATGGCGCAGTTCCGCCTGGAATGGATCCCGCACAACGTCCGCCCGGACTTCGCCGAGGTCCTGCGCCGGCAGCTGTTCGAGGCGCCCGCGGCGCTGTGGACCGGCCTGAGCGGTACGTTCGGTTGGAATCAGGTGCTGCTCGTCGAGCTGTTCGACGCGGCCTGGAGCTCGGGCAGCGTGGTACGGCTCGCGGGTTGGGTGATGCTGGTCGCGTTGCTCGTCTTTCTGGTGTTGCTGTGGGTCCGCCTCCTCGGCCCGAACGGCGTGCGTCCCGGCGTCAGAGCATCCCGTCTTTGGGGGGTCGCGAGCGTGATGGCGGCCGTTGCGGCGGTGGGCTGGACCGCGATCGTGCCCGGTTTCGGCCTGCATCGCATCGACACCGAGGCCACCCGCATGCCGGTCCGTCTAACCCCCGGGTCGGTCGAGTCGTTGACGCTCGGGCAGGCATCCGGCCCCGAAACGGCGGTGCGCATCGCGCCGGCGTCTCACTCGTCGGAACCGACACGATCGCTGGATCTCGTCAGCTTCATGCACAACGCGGAGAGGCGACGATCCGGAGAACAGGTCGCTACCCTGGCGCTGCGAGGTCGCGGTTGCGAGGGGCTTTCATGGCCGCTGCGTGCCGGGATCGAAACCGCCGAGACGGCGCCGCGACGCGCCGAGATCGCGCGGTTGATACGGCACGACACGAGTCGTACCCGGGTCATTCAGAGCTGGTGGCAGCAGCAGGACTCGGCGTTTCATTACTGGGGCCACGCTTACCTGGCCTCCTGGGATCTGCCGGCCGGGTGCGAACCCGAGACGGTCGAGATCCGGACCACGGCAGGGCTCGGCGATCTCGAGATCCGCCGACTCGTCGTCGCGGCCCGCGACGAGCCGTGAGCGGAACGTCCCGATGGATCCTGCGCTTCGCGCGCCGGTCACCCGGTGTGGGCGTCCACCTCGCGATCCGAGCGATCGGTTTTCCCCGATTCCAACGGGTGGTCGATGCGCTGCCCCGCGAGGGGCGCATCCTCGACATGGGCTGCGGGCACGGCTTGCTGGCGATCCTGATCGCCTCGTCGAGCCCCGAGCGCGAGGTCGTGGGTGTCGATGTCCTGCAATCCCGGCTCGATATCGCCCGCCGGATCGCGCGCGACGCCGGGCTGAGCAACCTGCGCTTCGAATGCCGTGACTTCGCGACGCCACCGGAAGGAAAGTTCGCCGCGATCGTCTTTTCCGACTCGCTGTTCTACTACCCGCTGGAGCAGCAGGAGACGATCCTGGACGACTGCCGGGAGCGACTGGATCCGGGCGGCCTGCTGGTCGTCAAGGAACAGGGGGTCCGCCCGGCGTGGAAGGCGTGGTGCGTCCGCCGGCAGGAACGTCTGGTCGTGGGTCTCAAGACCTCGCTCGGCGGTTCTCGCGAGTGGCGCCGCATCGCCCCCGACGGCGTCTACCTGTGGAGCGTCGATCGGCTGGCCGGGTTCCTACGCTCGCGCGGGTTGAGCGTCGTCGACGAGCCGCTCGATGCGGGCAGCTACCTGTCGCACTACCTGATCATCGCCCGCGATCCCGGTCGCAGCTGAGTCCCCGGACGATCGGGTCGACGCCCGGGATCAGTGCTGGCGGAACTGCTCGATCTCGTAGGGGTGCGCTTTCTGGACGGCATCCAGCACCGTGGAGCAGTAGACGTTCCCGGCGTTACCGCCGCCGCGCTCGTCGTAGACCGCCGGGGCAAAGCCGTTGTCGCCGCCGGTGCAATCGTCGTCGGTGCCGTAGACGCCGTCCGGGCCGGCGATGTCCGCGATGATCATCGCGCCGGCGACGACCCCGTTGCCGGCACCGTTGAAACGGAAGTTACCGGTGCCGATCACCAGGATCAGGCCGTCGAAATCGACGGCTCCGCTCAGCGACAGGTCTCCGGTGACGACGAGCGTACCGCGGTGCGGCACGAGCGTGCTGACGTCGAGGTCGCCCTCACCGAAGTAGACGTTCTTCGGACTCGACACGTTGGCAGGACAGGTCGGATGCGCCAGGCGCGTACTATCGGCGCAGGTGTAATCGGCGATCTCACGGTACGCCTCGACCATGTCCTTCATCGCCTTGCACTCCGTCCACTCCGGGCTCATGGTGTAGGTGACGTCCGACATCGCCTGCACGGGGAACGCGCTCATGTCCGCGATCACCCCGCCGGGCGTGCCCTCCGGACCCGCCTGGTAGGTCGGGTTGGCGTTGGCGCCCGCTTCCGCGGAGGCCTCTGCGGCCGAGCCGATCGCACCGACGGCGGGGTAGTAATCGCCACCGCCGACGCCGCAGTCGTTGCCGCTGTAGATCTTCGTCTTGCTGGTACCGCTGGCGAACGCGGGCGTCGGCCCGAGCATGAAGATCGCCGCCGGCGCCATCTCGGGGGTGATCGGATCGAGGTCGATCACCGCCTCGACGACCTCGAAGGAGCGGTCCGGCCCGACACCGACGCCGGCGAGGATCACGCGGTTGTCGGTATCGACGGAGTTGGTCCGGCCCTCGCCGTGGTCGTTGGACATGAAGGCGCCGTACCATCCGTCGTCGAGCTGGCGCACGGCGATCAGCGGCGTGTCGTTGTCATAACCGCTGAAGCCGATCACGTTGTCGTTGGAGTCGTAGATCGGCGCGATCGTCTCGGGATCGAACCCGATCGGGTCCGGGATGAGCGGAAGGGGAGTCCCGGGGACCCAGCCGGTGGCGATCTGCAAGTCGTCGTCGAAATCCTCGGCCTGATTGACGATCCACAGCGCCCGGCGGGCATGCTCGAGCCCGGCCTCGGCGTAGTAGAAGGCCTTCTTGGGTTTGATGCTGGCCTCGCCCATGCGCTTCTCGTTCTCCGAGTAGAACAACAGGGCGGCGCCCATCGCCGTCAACAGGGCGAGGACGAAGACGGCCATGACCAGGGCCGATCCCCGGTCTTCCCGCGCGTCGTTTCCGGGTTGCTGGATCATAGATCCTTCCTGATGTACACGTCGCTGCTGACCGTGTAGCGACTGAAGTCGCGGGTGATCGGGTCGATCACGGGCGACACGGCGGTGATCTGCACGGTGATTCGCTGGGGGTCGGTCGTGCTGTCGGGCACGAACATGTTCTCGATGGTTCCGTCACCATCGGCGTCGTTGGAGATATTCACCGCCAGGACCTCGAAGGTCCCGTCGTCGTCACGGTCCCAGATGATCTGGTTGTTGGAGTGGCGGAACATGATGACCTCGTCGATCTGATCCGCCAACCCGTCCGGCGTACCCGGCAACAACGCGGAGGTGAAGTCCGTGCGCACCGTGATCTCGGCCACGTTGTCACCCGTGTTGGTATCGAGCGTCAACCCGTTGAACAGATCGGTGCCCATCGGGTCCCAGCCGGCGCTGCGCAGCTTCGCGACCACGATCGAGAGCACGTTGCGCGCGTTGGCCTGGGTCTCGGCCTTCATCTGCTCGGACTTGTTCAGCCGGGAGTTGTGCACCAGCAGGCTAAACAGCCCGGTCATCGCGAGGGCCAGCACGGTCAACGAAATGAGCGCCTCGACCAACGTGAATCCGTGTTGTCGTTGTGAGCGGTGCATTAGCCCGGTCCTCGAATCGTCGTGAGCGTGACCTCCCGGCTGGAGCCGGGAATGGTTCCGGCCGGGACCACGCGGACCGAGATGATCCTCGACCCGCTCGGGACGGTATTGGTCTCGATCAGCCAGCGCACCGTGTGATCGGGATCGCTGGTGTCGACATAACCGGTCGTGTTGACGGTCAGGCTGCCGCCCGGGGTCAACGAGGAGTACGTCGCCGCACGGAGGATCTCCATCCGCTCGACGGCCAGCGCACCGGCCTCACCCTTCTCGCCGCCGACGGCGTTGCCCTGCATCGCATACATGAACATCGGGGCCGCGGCGAGCACGCCGAGCCCGATCAGGAACAGCGCGACCAGGACCTCGACCAGCGTGAAACCTGCATTCGATTGTCGCATCGTCAACTCCCCACCACCCATTGGGTGCCGTTCCATCTCTGGATCCGGATCCCGCCGGCGCCGAAGACCTCGACCTTCTCGTATTTCGAGCCGCCGAACAGGTGCACGACCCCGGTTCCGAGGTTCACGATCCCGTCGCTGCCGAACCGTGTCTGATAGGTCGAACCGGAAACGAGATCGAGCGTGACCGCGGATCCCGTGTCGGGACGGGCAAAGCTGACCGCGTCCGGCAGATCCGCCTCGTAGAGCAGGATGTCGTCGCCCGGAACACCGAGGGTGCCGGCCGTATCGAGCACGCCGATGCGATTGGTCGATGTGTCGACCACGAAGCGACAGTCACGGTTGCGGCTGATCGCCTCGATGCGCGCGAGCTGCATGTAGGTCTGCACGTCGTACACCGCGCTGCGCAGGCCTTCGCGGGCGACCCAAGGAACGGCGTAGGTTCCGACCGCGAGCAACGCGAGCGATGCCATGGCGACAACTATAAGGAGCTCAATGAGCGTAATACCTTTTTGCCCGTGCATGTATATTTATTCTCCTGTTGTCAACAATGTATCCAGGAAAAAAAGCATTTTCAATACCACGTTTCGTAATCGACTGACGGCGGGCGTCGAGGACCCGGCCAACCCGGAAAACGCGATCAACGCGGCGTGCTTGTCGTGGGGGCGGCGGTCGAAAAGAAGACGCCGATTTCAGTCTCGAAATCGGGTTCGAGGCGTCGTCAGGGGGTCTCGGTCAGGCGTTGCGCGGCGGCGCGCTCGCTCAGCACGTCGAGGACGCGCTCCGCGAGCGGTCCCGCCTCCTCGACACAGGAGTTCACCGCGATCCCGTGAAGGCCGTTGCCGCCGATCTCCAGCCCCGCGCGGTCGCCGAGAGCCAGCTCGATCGCCGCGACCCGGTCGAGGTGGCCCAACGTGTACTGCGGGATCGCGCGCGGGTGGCGCACGACACGCTTGAACCGCGGGGCCACCACGAAGCCCATCGCCTTGCGCAGGTCCTCGAGCGCGATGCGCGTCAGCGCCGCGTCGCCCAGCTCGACGGCCTCCGGGTCGTGCGCGCCACCGACCATCGTGGTCGTCAACCGGCGGCCGGAGGGCGCGCGATGCGGGAAGATGTCGGACGGCCAGAGGCACCCCAGGCTGCGCATCCCCTGGGATCTCGGGGCCAGGAACCCGAACCCCTGGGGACCGGCGTCGAGCGTCTCGTGCGCGAATCCGAGATGCACCACGGCGAGCCCGGCATAGGGGATGGAGTCGAGCCGGTCGGCGATCGCCGGGTCCATCTCGCGCAGCAGGCCGGCGCTGACGAACGCCGGCGTGGTCAGGACGACGGCATCGGCCTCAAGGGGGGCGCCCTCGTCCAGGTGAACCCGGAACCCGCGCAGGCCCAGATCGGTGACCGCGCGGACCGGGGTCCCCAACCGGAGGCGGTCGCCGAGCGCGGCGGCGAGCTTGTCCGTCAGGGTCTGCATCCCACCGCGAAACGAGGTGAGCGTGCCGCCCGGCCCGAACGGGCTTCCGCTTTTCTTACCCTCCTCGTCCAAGTCCGGCTTGCCCTTGCCCCGTGCGAGCATCGCCCGGAAGAGGCCGCCGTGGAGGCGCTCCATCTCGGCCATCTTCGGAAACGACGCCTTCAACGAGAGCTGCCGCGTGTCGCCGGCCCAGATGCCGCCGACCAGGGCGTCGATCAGGGTTTCGGCGGCTTCGCGCCCGATGCGCCGCGCCGCGAAGTCGTGGACCGACTCGTCGACGGCGGAGGTGCGGCGACGCACGAGAGGCTCGCCCAGGACACGGAGCTTGCCCGGCGTGGAGAGCACGCCGGAGGTCAGGAACTCACCCGCGGAGACCGGCAGCTTCCGCAGCGCGCCGCGACGAAAGAGGAAGCGGGTCCGAGCCTCCTCGCGCGCCGGTGTCAGCTCCGTTTCCAAACCGAGCCGACGCACCAGCGTCCGCGTCGCCGGGGCGTTGTCCAGGAAACCGGTGGGGCCCCACTCGCAGAGGAACCCGCCATGCCGCTCGCTCCGGATGTGGCCTCCCGCGCGAGACGAGCGGTCGATGCACACGAGCTCCAGGGGCCGGGGAAAACGTTCCGCCCGCTGCACGATCTCGAACGCCGTGGCGAGACCCGAGATCCCGGCGCCGACGACCACCACGCGCGCCGCGGCGCTCATGCGCGGGTCGCGTTCCGAACGGTCTCCACCACGGTCTCGACCGCCGGGATCGGGGTTCGGGGGAGGATCCCGTGCCCGAGGTTGAAGACGTGGCCGGGCAACCCGCTGCCCGCGGCGAGCACGGCCGCGGTCTGCCGCCTGAGCTCTTCCTCGGGGGCGAACAAGGCGCAGGGATCGAGGTTCCCCTGCAGGCAGAAGCGTCCACCCAACCGCCGGGCGGCGCGGTCCAGCGGCGTACGCCAATCGACACCGATCACGTCGGCGCCGCTTCGGGCGACGGATTCCGACAGATGGGCGGCGTTGAGGGCGAAGTAGATGACCGGGACGTTCAACGCACGCAGGGACGCGACCAGCGGTCGGACGTAGCGCAACGCGAGCTCGTCGTACAGCTCCGGTCCGAGGAGCCCGGCCCACGAGTCGAACAGCTGAACCGCCTGCGCCCCCGCATCGATCTGGGCGGCCAGGTGCGTTTCGGTCGCCCGTGCGATCTTGTCCAGCAACCGGTGCGCCGCGCCCGGATCCGCGAAGAACAGCTCCTTGGCGTGGTCGAAGCTCTTGGAGCCGCCCCCCTCCACCAGATACGCGTAGAGCGTGAAAGGCGCGGCGGCGAACCCGATCAGCGGCGCGCGCCCGGCGAGCTCCCGGCGCAGGATCCGGATCGTCTCGTACACGTAGCCCAGCGCCTCCCGCGGGTCGGCATCGGGGATGCGGTCGATGCGCGCGGCGTCCCGCGCCGGTTCATCGAGTTGCGGTCCGGGGTTGAACGCGATCTCGAACCCCATCGGCTCGGCCAGGACGAGGATGTCGGAGAACAGGATCGCGGCGTCGAAACCGAATCGATCGATCGGTTGCAGCGTGACGCGCGCGGCCAACTCGGGCGTCTTGCACAACGTGACGAAGTCGACTTCCGAGCGCACCTCACGGTACTCGGGCAGGTAACGCCCCGCCTGCCGCATGATCCAGATCGGCGGTCGTTCGACCGGCTCGCAACGGCAGGCGCGGAGAAAGAGATCGTTTCCCACGGCATTCAAGCTTCTTCGGACAGCAGGGCCTTGGCGATCGTGTTGAGCTGCATGAACGAGGTGCCTTCGTAGATCTTGCCGATCTTGCAATCGCGGTAGAGCTTCTCGACCGGGTACTCGGTCGTGTAGCCGTACCCGCCGTAGAGCTCGACCGCCGCGGAGCAGATCGACTCCGCCGCCTCGCTCGACCCGAGCTTGGCCATCGCGGCCTGCTTGACGAACGGTTGGCCGGCATCGCGCAGCCGAGCGGCGTTGTAGACCAGCAGCCGCGCGGATTCGAGCTCCATCGCGCAACGCGCGAGCTGGTGCTGCACCGCCTGGAACTCGCTGATCTTCTTGCCGAACTGTTCGCGCTCCTGCGTGTACCGGGTGGCCGCGTCGAGCGCGGCCTGCGCCACACCGACCATCTGTGCGCCGATGCCGATGCGTCCCTCGTTGAGCACCTCGATCGCGTACTTGTAGCCACGGCCGACCTCGCCGATGACCCGGTCCTCGGGGATCGCGCAGTTGTCGAGGATCAGCTCGCAGGTGCTCGAGGCGCGGATCCCCAGCTTGCTCTCACGCTTGCCGACCCGGAATCCCGCGTCGTCACGCTCGACGATGAAGGCGGTGATGCCCTTGTACCCCTTGGACGGGTCGACCGTGGCGAAGATCAGGAACAGACCGGCCTCCGCCGCGTTGGTGATCCAGAGCTTCTGCCCGCTGAGCACCCAGCCGTTCGCCGATTTCTCGGCGCGGCAGGCGAGCCCGAAGGCGTCCGAACCGGACCCCGCCTCCGAGAGCGCGTAGGCCGCAATCGTGTCCGCGGCCAGTCGAGGTAGATACGCGGCCTTCTGCGCGTCGCTGCCGTAGTGCAGGATCGCGTTGTTGAACAGGGTGTTCTGGACGTCGACCAGCACACCGACCGAGGCGTCGGCGCGGGAGATCTCCTCGACCGTCAGCATCGTTTGAAAGAAGTTCCCACCGGCACCGCCGAACTCCTCGGGGATCTCGATGCCCATCACGCCCATCTCGAACAGACCGCTCAGCAGATCCGCGTCGTACTCGTGCGCCTGTTCCATCCTGGCGGCACGTGGAGCGATCTCGCCGGCGGCGTACTCGCGTACGGCGTCGCGAAACATCTGCTCGTCCTCGGTCAACAGGGTCAGCGCGGACGGGTCGGGCATGGCTCTCCTCGAGAGAAAGGGAAGCCCCATTATGGCGATCCGGTCAGGGGAGTTGCAATGTCACGCGGGATTCGCCGTCGCCGGAGACATGGACGGTCAGCGGCACCGCATCGGGCTGTCCGGCGACCGAGATCGTGTACGTGCCCGGCGCCAAGCCGAGGACGTGAGTCGAGCCCGTCGCGTCGGTCGGCGGGATCGGCGCGAACAACCTGGCAAGGGTGAAAGCCTGGCTGGGCGATTGGGGCTGGATCGCCGGTTGGGCCCCGTCGACCCCGGCGCCGGAGGCGTCGACGATCCGCACCAGGAGTGTCGCACCCGGCGTCAGCGTGATCCGCGCGCCCGGCCCCTCGGAGTCGGTCGACGGGACAAAGCCGCGCAGGGCGCCCGGCGCGAAGCCCCGCGCAACGGCCTCGATATCGCACGCACCGTCGGTCGGTGCCGACAGTCGGAAAAACCCCTGGGCATCGGTTTCCGATGGGATCGACGTCGCGGCCGGAGCGCCGGGCAGCGTGGCGAAGACGAGCGCCCCCGGGATCCCGTTGCCCTGCGCGTCGACGACCTGGCCACGGACCTCGCCGGCGGTCTGCAGCCGGAAGTCGATCCCGTCGACGACCGACGAGCCGCCCAGCGTGACCCTCCGGGTGGCGACCTGGTAACCATCGGCGATCGCGCTGACCGCGTAGGTTCCCTCGTTGGCCCCTTCGATTCGAAAGCTCCCGTCGGCCTCCACCATGGCTCCGGTCCCGGCCCCGATCTCCCCGGCCCGGGCACCCTCGAGCACCGCGGAGACGACCGCGCCCTCGATCGGGTTGCCGTCGGAGTCGAGCACCGTCCCGAGGATCGTCCCCGACTGCAGCTGGATCTCGAGCCGGACGGTCGGCTCGTCGGGAACGACGATCGAGGTCTGTCCGACCAGCGTTCCGAATCCCTGCTTGAGATCCTGCACCACCACGTTGTACTCGCCGGCCTGGCTCAGGCCGAGCTCGAACCGGCCGCCGATATCGACACCGGCGCTGCGGGTCTGCATCATTCCCCCACCGCCGGCGGGAATCAGCATGACCGTGACCTCGCCGACCGGCCGGCCGCCGCGTGTCAGGTGGCCCTCGAAGGCGATCTTGGCCTCGTTGTCGAAGTCGACGACCGTCTCTTCGTCGGCGCGGATCGTCGCCGACTTGTGTTGCATGTTCATCGCGTTGACCGACGGGTCGGGGTAGAGCACCACGCGGTACGTCCCGGGCCGCACGCGCTCGACGCGGTACTCGCCCGCTTCGTTCGTGCGCACCGTGTTGCCGTCCGGGACGAACCCGCCGCCCTCGATCAGCCCGAGCACCCGGTTGGGCGAGGGTTGCCCGGATTCGTCGCGTACCGTCCCGCGCAACGTCCCGCCCTGCCCGAGATGGATCGTCAGCTCCTCCGTGGGCTCGTCTTCCTTGATGACCACATCTTTCTTCTCCGCTGCATACCCGATGTGCTCGACCGTCAC
>JBFFZZ010000003.1:0-38908 GCA_041568335.1 Candidatus Polarisedimenticolaceae bacterium
CGGGCGATGCAGTTGTCCTGCTCGCCCGAACGCAACAACGCGAGGGCGAGCAACGGCCGCACGCGGTCGGCTCCGAGCACTTCCTGAAGCTGCTCGAGGAGCGTCACCGCTTCCGCCGGACGGCCCGCCCGGATCAACTGGTTGGCCAGGCGGTACTGCCGACGGGTCGCCTCCCGTGGATCCTGTGGGGCGGGTTGTGCGAGGAGTCGCTCGACGTGCTCGGTGTTGAGGTAGGGGTTGGTCAGCGGATCGGAGTCTCTCGCGATCTCGGCAAGGCGGCGCGCCATGGTTTCGGATCCCGAGGTCGCAGCCTCGGAGCCTGTCGAAGGGGACTTTGAGCTTGTCGATGGGTCCACGCACGCGGCGGGCGCGATGACCAGCATGGTCAACACGATTGCGCGAAGGAGTTTCATCGGAGACTTTAAAAATACGATGATGGTTGGAGTCCATGATCCTGTCAACCGCGCAGGGCTGTGGTAAGTTCGGCGCCATGTTGGCAACGGGGTTGGCGCGGTCGGGAGTCGCGTTTGCGATCGCCGCGTCGATCACCGCGTGCGGCGACAAGACCCCGCCCGAGCGACCTTGGTTCCGCGAGGTGACGGAGGAAGTCGGTCTCGACGCGGCCGTTCCCAGGTGGCCCGACGGAACACGGGCCCTGCCCGAGATCATGGGTGCCGGTGTCGGCCTGTTCGATTACGATCGAGACGGCGACCTGGACATCCTGCAGCTTCGGTTCCCACCCCCGAACGAGCCGACCTCCGCTGCGGCGGACCGGCTCTGGCGGCAGGAGGACGGCGGCCGCTTCGTCGACGTGACCGGCGGCGCCGGTCTCGGCGACGGATACGCACAGGGTCTCGCGATGGGCGACGTCGACAACGACGGGGACGTCGACGTCTTCGTCGCCAACGTCGGCTCGGACGTGCTGTTCCTGAACAACGCCGACGGATCTTTCTCCCCGGTGCACGAGGGTCCGGGCGCCGACGAGCGTTGGAGCAGCGCCGCCACGTTCTGCGACTACGACCTCGACGGCGATCTCGACCTCTACGTCGCTGGTTACCTGCGTTACGAGTTTCGTGGAAGCTGCACGAACGCGGCGGGCGAGCCGGACTACTGTGCGCCCTCCCTTTTCGACGGCGTGACCGATCGGCTCTATCGGAACGACGGCGAGGCACGCTTCACCGATGTGACGCTTGCTGCCGGCCTGATTCCCCCCGATGACGGACGGTCGGCAAAGGGCCTCGGCGTCGTCTGCGCCGATTTCACGGGCGACCGGCGACCGGATTTCTACGTGGCCAACGACGGCGAGCCGAACCAGCTCTGGGTCAACCGTGGGGACGGCCGCTTCGTCGACGAGGGCATCATGCGCGGCGCGGCGGTCAACGGAAACGGGGCGCCCGAAGCCAGCATGGGAATCGCCGTGGGCGATCTCGATCGCGACGGATCGTTCGACCTGTTCGTCACGCACGTTCGCGCCGAGTCGAACACGCTCTACGTCAGCGCGCCCGGCGGTATGTTCACCGATCGCACGACGGACTGGCGGCTCGGCCAGGCGGACCTGGACGCCACCGGCTTCGGTTGCGTGTTCCTGGATTTCGACCACGATGCCGATCTGGATCTGGCTCTGGTGAACGGACGCGTCTACCGCGGCGTGGCGGGTAAGGGCGCGCGGCTGGGCGACTACTGGAACCTCTATGCCGAGCCGAACTCGCTACTGTCCAACGACGGCGCGGGTCGCTTCGTCGAGAGACCCGTATCGGCGGGCGCGTTCGCGGACCACGTCGAGATCAGCCGCGGACTCGCGCTCGGCGATCTGGACAACGACGGGGACCTCGATCTCGTCGTGTCCAACACGGGCGACGGATTACGCGTCTTCCGCAACGAGGCTCCCGCGAGCGGGAGCCACTGGCTGCAGGTTCGGGCGCTGACGGGATCGCGTGACGCGCTGGCCAGCCGCGTCACCATCGTCGCCGGTAGCGAGCGTTGGACGGGACTGGTCCTCCGCGGACACAGCTACCAGTCCAGTCACGATCCTCGCGTGCACTTCGGTCTCGGCGGCATCACGCGGATCGACGGCGTCGAGATCGAGTGGGCCGATGGCGCAACGGAGTGGTTCGCGATCACGGAGGTCGATCGCCTGTGGACTCTCGTGCAGGGTTCCGGAGAACCGCGATGAGCCGGCGGATCGCCGCGACCGCCGCCTGCCTTCTGTGTATCGTCGCCTGCTCGAACGGGGAACCGGAGATCCCCGTCCCCGATCTCGAAGCCGTCGAGCCCGACGTACGCGAGGCGGTCGAGACTGCGGTGGCCGCTGTGCGCGCGAACCCGGCGTCGGCGGAAGCCTGGGGGCGCCTGGGAGACCGTTACCGGGCCCAGCAGTGGTGGTTCTACGCGGCGAATTGCTATGTCACGGCCGAGCGGCTCGAGCCGTCGAACTTCCTGTGGCCCTATCGACGGGCCAAGGCGCTGCAGTACCACGATCCCGCCGCGGCGGCGGAGAGCTTCACCCGCGCGGTGGAGATCGACCCGGACTACGCTCCCGCCCGCCTGCACTTCGGCGAAGCGTTGATCGCTCTCGGGGAGCCGGCCCTCGCCCGAGGGCAGCTCGAAGCGGCGGCGAGTCTCGACCCGGCCTCCGCGACGCCGGTTCTGCGGCTCGGCCAGCTGGCGTTGGGCGACGGGGATCAGGAGACGGCGCGCGCGCTGCTCGAACGCGCTCTCGAGCTCGACTCATCGGATGGACGGATCCACGTCGCCCTGTCGCAGGTGTTGCTTGCGCTGGGCGAAACGGAACTGGCATCGAAGTACGCCGAGGCGGGACGCCGGACGCTGAAGAAGCCCACGGTGAGCGATCCGCGCGGGGCGGTCTCGGTTCCGGTGACGGGTTCCTGGGGCCTCGCGCGAAGCGGCCGGAGCTTGATGACCGAGGGCCGGGTCGAGGAGGCGGTTCCGGTGTTGCAGGAGTCGGTTCGACTCCACCCGGACCGTTTCGCCGCCAGGCTGAACCTCGGCCTGGCTCTGATGACGCTGCAGCGTCCGGCCGAGGCGGAGGAACACCTGCGCCATGCCGTCTGGCTCAACCCCGCCCATGCGACGGCTCGGTCGGCGTTCGGTGGCGCCCTGCTGTCGCGCGGCGCGGCGGACGAGGCGGTCGAGCACCTGCGCATGGCATTACGGCTCGATCCGGAGGACGTGCGATCCCACGTGTTGCTCGGACAGGCGCTCGTCGTCCGCGGCGACGCGAACGGTGTACGCGAGCTCGAGCGCGCGGTGGCGGCGGCGCGTGCCGCCGGAGAGGAGTCGATGGCCGCGTTTGCCGAGCGTTGGCTGCGCGAGAGGCGTCGGTAGGATGAGCGAGTGGCCCACCGTTACTCGAACCTGAATCCCGAACACCGACCGAACGGCCCGCGGGCGGTCTTCCGCTGGGGCCTGCTCGATCGCATCGCCGGCAAGCGAAGACGTCGACCTCTCGGTCCACCTGCCCCCCGCGTGCGCCCCGACCTGTCCTTCCTCGACGACCCCGATGCGACTCCGCGTCTCACGTGGATCGGGCACGCTTCCTTCCTTGCGTCGTTCGGTGCACACCACCTTCTCATCGATCCGGTCTTCTCGAGACGAATCGCGACCGTCGTCCCGCGCCATTGCCCGCCGGGGATGCGGTCCGATCAGCTGCCGCCGCTGACCGCCGCGCTGGTCACGCACTGCCACTACGATCATCTGGACAAGGCGTCGATACGCGGGCTGCCCCGTGGCGTTGCCGTCGTCGTTCCGCGAGGCGTCGATGCGTTGATGCGCGGCTGGGGTCGTGGGCGTGTGATCGTGCTGGACTGGTGGGAGTCGGCCGAGCTCGAGGCCGCGCGCGTCACGCTCGTGCCGTCGCGCCACTGGTCGCGCCGCGGGTTGTTCGATACCAACGAGTCGCTGTGGGGCGGCTACGTCATCGAAACGGAGGCGGGTTCGATCTACCACGCGGGTGACAGCGCCTGGTTCGACGGTTTTGCGACGATCGGGGAGCGATTCCCGGGCCTGCTCGCGGCGATGCTCCCCATCGGCGGCTACGATCCGCCGTGGTTCATGGAGCGCCAACACATGAACCCGGAGCAGGCCGGCAAGGCGTTTCTGGCGCTCGGCGCCCGTCACCTGGTGCCCATGCACTGGGGCACGTTCCGTATCACCGACGAACCGTTTCTCGAGCCGGTGGAGCGGATGCGCCGCTGGTGGGACGAGCAACGACCCGCCGGCAAGCAACTTCATTGCCTATCGGTGGGAGAAACCGTGACGTTGGGGCAAACACCGTGAGCGGAGACCTCGGGCGGCGTCTCAAGCGACAGGCGGCGGAGATAGCGTTCCCGCGCGGCGCGGGCAGCGCGGGAAACGAGCGGGCCAGGCGCATCGTGCGCGAGCGCTTCGCCGCTGCGGGCCTCGAGGTCGAGGAACAGTTCTTCTCCTACGACCTGGAGCGCGCCTTTCGCGCGATCCGCTGGACGCTACGTGGCGCGGCTCTCGCCGTGGGGGCCTCCGCTGGGCTCGTGGCGGGGCGACCCGGCGCCGCAGCCGCATGCCTGGTGATCGCGGTCATCGGCGGGGCGATCCTGCTCGCCTGGGCACCGGGGGTCGAGAGGCTCTACGCCGCGGAAGGGCCGATTCGGACTGCCAACGTGATCGCCAGGCGTCGGGCCAGCGGCCGGCGGCGAAAAACATTGGTCGTGTTGGCTCACTACGACAGCAAGTCGCAAAACCTGACGTTCCCGTGGCGCATGGGCTCGACGCTCGCGGCGATCTTCGGCGCGCTCGCTCTCGGAGCGTGCCTCGTTTTCCGCCTCGACCCGGCGGTGGGCCGGATCGGCGGCGCGTGCGCGGCGGTGGCCCTGGCGATGCTGTCGACGTTACGCAACGAGAACCGTTCGCCGGGTGGCGTCGACAACGCCGGATCGGTGGCCCTGCTGACCGAGCTGGCGCGCGATCTCCCGGCCGCGCTCCCCGAAGACGTGGAGCTGATCCTGCTGTCACCGAGCGCGGAAGAAGATCACATGGTCGGCGCGATGCGCTGGTTGGCGGGCAACCTCGAAACGGAGAGGGCCGCCGGTGGCGAGCTGGTCGCCATCAACATCGACGGCGCGGGATCGCCCGGACGACCTGTCGCAATGCGCTGGTTCGGCTTCGGCAACCGCTTCGGTCCGACGATCGTCCGTGTCGCGCGCGAAGCGTCGGCGGCCCTGGCGATCCCGATGCGACTGATCTGGTTGCCACCGGCGATCGGGGTGGACGCGATCCCGTTCGTCCACCGTGGGGTCGAATGCGTGACCTTTTCCAGCGGCTCGCTCGGCCGCGCGACGATGGCGGTTCATTCCGCCGGGGACGTCGCGAACAACCTCAGCGAACGAGCCCTCGAGAACGTCTATCGCCTGGTACGCGAAACGGCCCTTCGCCTGGCCGCAAGGTAAGATAAGGACGAGGCACGGCACCTGCGGGGGAGAGCGAGCATGAGCGACGCGCACGACCGACCGATGTTTCGCGTCGACCGGATCGACCATGTCGAGCTGTTCGTACCCGATCGCCACCAGGCGGCCGATTGGTACCGGCGCGCGCTCGGCCTGACTATCTGTTCGGACTACGAACACTGGGCCGAGGATCCCAACGGGCCGCTGATGATCTCGAGCGACGGCGGCTCGACGAAGCTGGCGCTGTTCGCAGGCCAGCCGCAGGAGGATCGCGACACGGCCGGCTTTCATCGCGTGGCCTTCAGGGTCTCCGGTCGCGACTTCCTGACGTTCCTCGACCGGCTCGACGGTCTCACGTTGACCGATCACCGCGACCGGACCGTCACCCGCGATCTCGTCCGGGACCACGGCGTGGCCGTGTCGATCTACTTCAACGACCCCTACGGCCACCACCTCGAGCTGACGACCTACGAGGTCGAAGAGTGGAAGGCCTCGACCGGTACGGTGGAGATCACGGGCGTCGACGCGGTGGAGGATGACACCGTGACGGCCCACGGCGACGAGGTGATGTGGATGTGCCACCGTTGCAGCGCGCGGATCACCGCCGAGCACGGGATCGTGTGCTCGGTCTGTTACCGCTCGACCTGCGCTCGCTGCATCGGCCCGTCGTCCGGTCAGGAACCCGTCTGCCGGTCGTGCCGCGGGGAGACGAGTTGACGCTTCGCCGGCTTCGGGTCCTGCTCTTGGCGGCGGTCTGCCTCTCTCCGGCAACCGCGGATGACCTGCCCTTCCTGCTCGGCGGGATCCAGGTCAACGAGCCCGATCATCCTCGTTGGACATCGAGTCTTCGCGCTTCGGGGATGAACACCGTCGAGGCGACGGTCTACGCGTTCCAGGGTGACTGGGACAGCGACCACCTATGGTGGAACGACGAGGAACCGGCGGTGCTCGCCGAGATCCGCCAGGCGCGGGAAGCCGGTCTTCACGTGGTCCTGGTGCTGCGCGTGGCGCTCGACCACGCGTTCGAAAAAAATCGCTTTCTCTGGCACGGTCAGATCATCCCCGACTCACCGGAGCGCATCGATTCCTGGTTCGCGCAGTACACACGGTTCGTGCTCGAGTGGGCGACGATCGCTCAGGCGGAGGGCGTCTCGGTACTGGCGCTCGGGAGCGAGATGAAAGAGCTGACCGCCACGGTGCCGATCGGACGGGTGGCCCAGATCAAGCGCTACCACGGTTTTCGCTATTACCAGAAGTTCTTGCGCAAGCGCGGGCTGCGCTTTGCCGATCAGCTTTCCGAGCGGCATTACTGGACGCGCGGCTACCCCAACTACAAGACGCTCGAGCGCTTCCTCGATGCGCGCCATGCGGCGAACATGGCCTGGGCGCGCGAGGCGCACATGCGTAAGGGCGGCAACAGTCTGCGGAGGATCAACGAACGCAGAGCCCGATTGCTGGAATGTTGGGGCGAGCTTATCGCCGCGACCCGAGAGGTCTTCGACGGTAAGCTGACCTACGCGGCCAACTTCGACCACTACGACCAGGTGGCCTTCTGGTCGGAGCTGGACCTCATCGGGATCAACTCCTACTTCTCTTTGCGACCACACCTGGACGATAACCCCGGGCGTGACGAGCTACTTGCTCGCTTCACCGACGCCTGGCGCGGAATCTTCAAACGGGTTGACGGTTTTCGCCGCTCACACGGGCTGGAGAACAGACCCGTCGTTTTCACCGAGATCGGCTACACGTTTCGGCGCTACTCGACCGTCGAGCCGTGGAACCACGACGGCTTCACGGTCGTGGGTTGGAAGGGACACGACCGCAAGCTGGTCGTCTGGGGCGAGCAACCCATCGACCGCCGCGAGCGCGAACTCGCCTTCCGCGCACTGCTCCGCGTCCACGACGAGCAACCCTCGCGTCTACGCGGCCTGCTCTACTGGAAGCTCAGCACCGACCCGGCACACGAGGAGATCGAGCCCTTTGTGCTGCACGTCGGCGAGACGAGCGACGACCCGACTCTCGCCGTGCTCGCCGGTTTTCGCTAACGCTTCTCGCGCGGCGGCGGCGGGACGACGATCTCCTTCGGCGGGTTGCGCTTCAGTTCCTCGAGTAGCATCTCGACCGCCTTTTCGAGCGATGGGTCCTCGCCCTTCGCGACGAGCTCCGGCCGGTCGATGACCTCGACGTCCGGAGCCACGCCCTCGTTCTCGACGGCCCAGTTTCCCTCGGTGTCGAGGAAGCGGAACGTCGGCACCGACAGCGAGCCGCCGTCCATGAAGCCGGGGTTACCGGACAGCCCGATCAGACCGCCCCAGGTGCGCGTGCCGATCAGCGGGCCGAGCCCGAGCTTGCGGAAGTAGTACGGGAAAGCATCCCCCCCGGAGCTCGAATACCCGTTCATCAGGCAGGCCTTGGGACCCTCGTGGTAGTAGCCCGGTGTGTCGAACGGCTCGATCCCCCGGCGGGCCCAGGAACTCAACCGCTTGCGCGAAATCAGCTCCATCATGCGGTCGGGGATGAACCCGCCGCCGTTGTAGCGCGCGTCGAAGATCAACGCGTCCCTGTGCGCCTGCGGGTAGAACCACTTGCGCAGCTCGCGGTTGCCCTCGAACGCGGTGTTGGGCAGGTGGATGTACCCGATCCGGCCGTTGGAAAGCCTGTCGACCATCTCGAGGCGGGACTGCGCCCAGTCGAGGTAGCGCAGGTTGGTCTCGCGCGCGATCGGCCGCACCGAGACGTCGCGTGCGCCGTCTTCCTTCGGCTTGTCGTTGACGCGCAGCACGACGGTGCGGCCCGCGGCGCCCTCGAGCAACTCGTAGAAGTTGTCGACGCCCTTGGTCGAGCGGCCGTCGACGGCGAGGATCCACTCGCCCTCCGCGACATCCACCGTCGGTTCGGTCAGCGGCGAACGGAAGTCGGCATGCCAGTTTTCGCCGGGGAAGATCTTGGCGATCTTGAAGTAGCCGGAATCGGCGAAGATCTCGGCGCCGAGCAGGCCGTTGTCGACCCGGTCGGGTCGCGGGAAATCACCCCAGTTGACATAGAAGTGGCCGGCGTTCAGCTCGCCGCCCATCTCGCCGAGGATGTAGTCGAGGTCGCCGCGGTGCGCGATGTGCGGAACGAGAGGGGCGTAGAGATCGTGGATCTCCCGCCAGTCGATACCGTGCATCCCCTCGTCGTAGAACCAATCGCGGGTGATGCGCCAACCGTCGAGGAAGATCTGCCGCCACTCGGCAACCGGATCGACGCGCATCGTCATACCCGACAGCTCGAGCCGGCCCGCGTCGGGCTTCTGGTCCTTCTTGACATCGACGATGCCGTAGTTGCTGCCCGAGCTGTAGAGCAACTTCTTGCCGTCTTTCGAAACGGCGAAGTTGCCGACACCCGGGAGGATCGTCTCGACCTCCTCGGACTCGATCGAAAACTTGCGCACCTCGGGTCCGTCGTCACCGAAGCGGGCGAACAGCACGCCGTCCTCGACGGCCGCGACCGACCCGTAGGTGCTCGGGCCACCCGGAAGCGCGACCACGCGATGGTCGAATCCGTCGAAGTCGATCTCGATCTTCGGCTCCTCCTCTTCCTTCTTTTCGCCGTTCTCTTCTCCGTTGCCGTTCTTTTCTTCGTCGTCGGCCTTCTTGATCTCTTCTTCGTCGCTCTTGGGCTGGAACAGCGCCGGGCCGTCGGCCTTCAACAACGCCGCATAGACGCGCGTCGGATCGGTGTAGAAGTAGTTGAACTCGTACCCGCTGAACTCCAGGTTGAAGTCGCGATCGGAAAGGAAGTAGAGGTACCGGCCCTTGGGATCGAAACTCGGCGAGAAGTCGTTGGTGTAGTCGCCGGTCAGCTGAGTCGAGGCGCGGTCGGGGAGCGAATGCACCCAGATCGAGCTGAACTGCGCGTCATCGGTCTTCGTGTAGACGATCCAGCGGCTGTCCGGGGACCAGTCGTACGTCGTGATCGGCCCGTAGGTCCCAATGTCCACGGTCGTGACCTCGCCGGTCTCGACGTCGGCGTAGCGCAGCTGCTGTTTCGTGTCGCCGAAGGCGAGCTTTTTGCTGTCCGGCGACCAAACCGGCGGGAATCGCCACGTATCGCCGTCCTTGGTGATGCGCCGTTCGTCGCCGCTGCCGTCTTGGGGTCGCACGTAGAGCTCGTACTCGCCCGTGCGGTCGCTCAGGTAAGCGATGCTGCCGCCGTCCGGCGACCAAACGGGCTGCATCTCACGAATGCCCGGCGTGCGCGTGAGGTTGCGAACCTCCCCGTCGCTGGCCGGGACGGTGAAGATCTCGCCGCGAGCGCCGAACACGGCGCGTTTGCCGCTCGGAGAAATGTCGCCGCTGCCGATCCTCTCCGAGACGTTTTGCCGGTGCGGCATCCGCGCCAAGAAATCCCCGTGCAACGTGATCTCGATTTTCGACGATTGGCCCGAGGCCGGATCGAGTTGGTAGAGGTAGCCTCCGGCCTCGTACACGATCGAGGACGGGCCCGCGCTCGCCCACAGCACGTCGAAGTCCTCGTGCCGCGTGACCTGCCGCTTGTTGCCGCCGTCCTCGTCACAGGCCCAGAGATTCAATCGGCCGGCGGTCCGATCGGAGGTGTAGTAAATCGTCGACCCGACCCACAGCGGCTGGTTGTCCGTGCCCTTCCAGTCGGTCAGTCGGGTGGAGGCGTGCTTCTCGAGATCGTAGATCCAGACATCCTGCGCCCGGCCGCCGACGTGCCGCTTCCAGGTGCGCCACTCACGGTCGATCGGGGTGTAGACGATCTTCTTGCCATCGGGCGAGAACATCCCGGCGCCCGATTCGGGGATCTCCAGAGGAGTTTCCATCCCGCCGTCGGCGGCGATCAGGTACAGCCGCCCCATGCGCACACCCCACGGCAACCGGTTGCCGCGGAACAGGATGTGTTTTCCGTCGGGAGTCCAATCGAGCACGCGGTAATCGAACCCACCACGCGGCGGCATCGAACCCACGTCGTTGTACCAGGTGAGCTGTTCGGGCGTGCCGCCCTCGACGCCGACGACGTAGATCTGACGGTTCCCGCCGTATTCCGCCGAGAACGCGATGCGTTTCCCGTCGGGAGAGAACTTGGGGAACAGCTCCATTCCTTCGTGGGAGGTGAGGCGGCGCGCTTCGCCCCCCCGGGACGCGGCCAGCCAGATGTCTCCGGCATACACGAAGGCGACGCGATCGCCGTGAATGTCGGGGAAGCGAAGCAGACGAGCCTCCTCGGCGCCGCTCCCGGCGGCGAGAAGGAACATCGAAACAGCGGCAATGAACCCGGCGACGGCGCGCACCATGGCGTCCCCCCTTCAGTACCCCTCGTTGGATTGGAAAAACGAGGCGGGATTATGCCATAGCGTGCGCGGTTATGCGCGGCGGAGCGAGCGCCGCCGGGAGGCGGCCTGCGACCGGGCCTCGGCCTCGGCGCGCATGCGCCCGAGCGTCTTGTTGATCGGGTTCTTACGGCTCAGGAACGGCAGGACCGCTTTCTTACGCAGGCCCATCCGCTTGATCTCGCCGACCAAACCTTGATGGCCCGGCTGTTGTTTCACGCCGCGGACGAAGACATGAAACGCCTGGCGCCGGCGGCCGGCGTCGTAGAGCACACGACCGAGGTTCCAATGCAGGTCGGGGTTGTACTGCTCCAGCTGGATTGCCGACTGGCACAGTTTGATCGCCTCGTGGTGGCGCTTCTTCGCCAGACCGATGCACAGGCCATAGTAGGAACGGTAGCGGGCCTGGGGCGTCTTCGGCGTGAGTTTTTTCTCCAGCATCAGCGCGGCCTCGAAGAACGCGGTCGCGGCGCGCCAGTCGTTTTTCTCCAGCGCGCTGTAGCCCTTTTCGAAACTGTCCTCGGCTTCCCGATTCAGCATGCCGTCCTCCCGTGACGATGGAAATATCGCGCCGTCTTGGGCCGGGGGACCATAGTTAATTTGGTGCAGTCGATGACGAATCCGTAGGCTACGAATTCGTAACGCTGCTAGAGCGGGAACTTCAGGAGGGGTCGAGATCGGCGAGTAGCGCGGCGAATCGCGGGTCTTCGCGGAGCGTCGCGAGGTGCTCGTCGCTGCGCAGACGCTCCGCATCGTCGAAACCGAGCTCGATCGCCTCGGTCAAGGTCTCGAGGGCTCGGTCCGCCCGACCCGATCGCGCGTACATCCCGGCCAGCCTGACGTGCAGACCGCGACTCTCCGGCACGGCCTGCAAGGCGATCTCGTAAAACAACGCGGCGCGCTCGTAGTCGCCGCTCTGCCCCGCATGGATGCCGCGTTCGTAGCCGACCAGGCTCACGAACGAGACCAACCGGGAGGCCGTGTCGGCGCGGCGGGGATCTTCGGAATCCGTGTTGCGGACATGGCGGTCGATCTCGCGGCGCAGGTCGCGTAGATCGCCGGCGCGGCGACCGGCGTCGTCCACGGCGAGCTCCATTTTGCGGATCTGCGTGACCAACCGTCGACGCGCATCGTCCTCGTGGCGGATCAAGCGTTTCCGCTCTTTTGCCGCCCGCGCAACCGCGGGATCTTGCCGCAGACGTCGAATCTCGGCCTCGATCTCCTCGAGATCGGCGAGCCCGGCAAAATCTCGCGTGATCTGTTCGTAGTCGCGCAGCACGGCGTCGGGGGGGGTCGCCGCCTGTGCCCGGTTTCGCGCGTTGTCCAACAGGGCACCGACGTGTTCCCGATCAACCGCACGCAGGCCGCGGCGCATGGCCTGCACCTCGAACCATTCGATCGCCGCGGTGAAGTCACGCTTGGGCGGCCACTGGTGCGGTCCGTCGAACACCACGTGGAGCGACGGCAGCTCGCGCTCGAGGAGCCGGGCGTGAACTTGCTGCATTTCACGATGGTTCATGTCTCGTGTTCCCGACGCCGCGGCGAAGACGAACGGGATCGGCCCATCGACCCCGTCGCGTTCGCGGAAGCCGGCGCCGACGGCGAAGACCCCCGCGACAGCCCGGGTCTGCAGCGCCACTTCGGTCGCCATCCGCGCCCCACCGGAGAACCCGGCGGTATAGACGCGCGCGGCGTCGATCGAGAAGCGGCCGGCGACGTCCTTCCAGACCGCCGCGGCGGCCGCCATCTTGGGCTCCCAGCCGGTGTAGTTTCGCGAGTCGTTGGAACCCACGGCGATGTAACCGTAGCGCTCGGCGGCAGCGCGGAATCCCTCGACCGGCTGCGACCCGATACCCGAGGGATCAAACGCGAGGATCAAGGGCCACGCCCGTTCCACGTCGTAGCCCGACGGCAGGTACAGCGCGTAGCTGAACTCCGGGGCCGCCTCGCAAACCACCGATTCGACGAAACTGCCGGGCGAGATACCCGCGGCCGCCTGGCCGGAAACGAGCAGGAGCAGAAGGGCGGCGTGCGATTTCATCGAAAACATCTTAAAACAGCGGCGCGGGAACCGCTTCCGGTGCTCGTGCGTAACACAGGACAGGAGGAAGAGGGCCATGACAACTTACAAACGTATCTACCGTTCCCGTTCCGAGTCGATGATCGCGGGCCTCGCGGGGGGTCTGGCGAACTACTTCAACGTCGACCCGACCCTGATCCGACTGGCTTTCGTCGGCGCGGGCTTCCTTACCGGTGTCATCCCCGGTCTGCTGGCCTACGCGGTCGGCTGGATCATCGTCCCGCTGGAACCGCTTCCGCTGGCCAACCCGCAGTCGACGCAACCCAACGAAAGCTGACCCCTCCGCGCTCCACTACAATGACGTGGTGGACCTGGCGATACAGCTCGCGTCGATCGTGCCCGCGCCGCGCGTCTCGACGCGCTACCTGGACCGCGTCGCTTTCGCCAACGACGCGAGCGTCTACCGTCTGATCCCCCGGGCGGTCGTGCACCCGAACACGACCGAGGAAGTGCGACGCCTGTTCGCCTTCAGCCGCCGTGAACGAATCCCCATGACGTTCCGCGCGGCGGGAACGAGTCTCTCGGGGCAGGCCCTGACCGACGGGATCCTGGTCGTGCTGTCGCGCGGCTGGCGCGAGTACGAGGTGCTCGACGACGGGGCGAGGATTCGTTTCCAACCCGGCGTGATCGGTGGCATCGCCAACCAGGCGTTGCGGCCCCACGGGAGGAAGATCGGACCGGATCCGGCATCGATCAACGCCTGCATGATGGGCGGCATCCTCTCCAACAACTCCAGCGGCATGTGTTGCGGTATCGAGCAAAACGCTTACCGCACGCTGGACTCGATGAGCCTGGTGCTGCCGGACTCCACCGTGATCGACACGGCCGCCCCCGATGCGGCGGGGGTGCTTCGCAGGGAGGCGCCGGATGTCTTCGACGGGCTGGAGAGCCTTCGTGAACGCGTGCGAGCCGATGCCGCTCTCGTACGCTTGATCCGTCACAAGTACCGGATGAAGAACACGATGGGTTATTCGCTCAACGCGTTCGTGGATTACGACGACCCGGTCGACATCCTCGCGCATCTGATGATCGGCGCCGAAGGGACGCTGGGGTTCATCGGCGAGGCCGTCCTGCGCACGGTCCCCGACTACGCCCACAAATACACGGGACTGCTGTTCTTCGACGACGTGCCGGCGGCTTGTTCGGCGATCGAGCCGTTGCGTCGAAGCGGCGCCCGCGCCCTGGAGCTCATGGACTATCCGTCACTCCTCGCGGTGCGCTCTCAACCCGGGGTCCCGCAACGCGTCGCCCGGTTGCCCGAGGGCACCGCGGCGTTGCTCGTCGAGTACCAGACCGATGGTGAGCGTGAGCTCGACACTTGCCGTCTCGAATCCGAGCGGGTGCTCCCGAGCCTGCCTCTTTCCGGTGACGCCGAATGGACGCTCGACCCCGAGCGCCAGGTGGCGCTGTGGCGGGTGCGTAAAGGCCTCATTCCGTCGGTCGGTGCGATGCGCGCGCAGGGAACGGCTTTCATCAACGAGGATGTGGTCTTTCCGGTGGAGCGGCTTGCCTCCGGAGTCGCGGAGCTCCAGGCCTCGTTCCGGCGTTGGGGTTACGACGACGCCATCGTCTTCGGTCACGCCAAGGACGGCAACCTGCATTTCGTCCTGACGCAACCGTTCCGGAACGACGACGACGTCAGACGATACGACACCTTCATGCGCGAGCTGGCCGATCTCGTCGCCGTCCGCTACGACGGGGCGCTGAAGGCCGAACACGGGACGGGGCGCAACATGGCACCCTTCGTCGAGACGGAATGGGGCGGCCCGGCGGTGCGCGTCATGCGCGAGCTCAAGCGGCTGATCGATCCCGACGGGCTGCTCAACCCGGGTGTGATCCTCAACGACAACCCGGCGGCCCACGTGACGGATCTCAAGGACCTGCCCGAGGTCGAGCCCGAAGTCGACCGTTGCATCGAGTGCGGCTTCTGCGAACGCTGGTGCCCCAGCCGCGACCTCACGCTGACGCCACGACAACGCATCGTCGTCCGGCGCCAGATGCGGAGGCTCGACGCGAGCGACCCTTTCGATCCGTTGCTGGCCGAGCTGCGCGCGGGATGGCCGTTCGCCGCGGAAGAGACCTGCGCGACCGACGGCCTGTGTGCGCTGGCCTGCCCGGTCTCGATCGATACGGGGAGGTTGACCAAGCGGCTGCGCCGCGCGCGGGTCGACGACGGAGACGAGCGTTTCTCCCTGTGGATCGTCGAACGTTTCGGCTGGTGTGTGACGGCGGCGCGAGCGGCGTTGCGGTTGGGACATTTGCTGAGCCGGGCGATCGGCGGCGAGCGACACGAATGGCTGTCGCGGCGGCTCGCGCCCGCCGGCCTGAACTGGATCCATCCGATGCCGCCGTTGCCGCGCAAGCCGACGCGTCGCCGGCCCGAAACCTTCGACGCGGTGTTCTTCCCGTCGTGCGTCTCACGGGTGTTTGGCGAACCTGGGGATACCGACCCGCCCGGCCGTCTCGTGGAACGCGTTTCCGCGCGTGCCGGCCTGTCGGTATGGACACCGCGCGAGGCCGACGGTTTGTGTTGCGGGATGCCCTTTTCCTCGAAGGGGTTGGATGCCGCGTATCGTGCCGCCGCCAACCGCGCCGTCGCGGCGTTGTGGAGCTGGAGCGACCGGGGGCGGGTTCCCGTCCTGACCGACGCCAGCCCGTGCGCCTGGACGCTCAAGGGTGTCGCCCCGGTCCTCACGTCCGAGAACAGGAACAGGTTCAACGGACTGACGATCCTGGACGGGATCGAGTTCGCCCACGAAGAGTTGCTAGGGCGCCTCGTGTTGACGCCGCTCGACAGGCGGGTCGCGGTGCATCCGGTCTGTTCGGTACGCAAGATGGACCTCGAAGCGAAACTGCTCGCCGTGGCCTCGGCCTGCGCGAACCGCGTCGATTTCCCCTTGAACAGCGCGTGTTGCGGGATGGCGGGCGATCGCGGTTTCCGCATCCCGGAGTTGCCCGAGGCGGCGCTCCAACCCTTACGCCGCGAGATCGAAACGAGCGACTACAGCGACTTTTTTGCTAGCAGCCGAAGTTGCGAGGCCGGACTGACTCGAGTCACGGGTAGGCCTTACCGCTCGTTCTGGCGGCTGCTCGAAGAGGCTTCGGCGGGCTTTCCCCCGATGTTATGATTCGGCGTAGATTTCCCCAAGACATCGCTCCGGCTACGTGAATGGAGGCTCTCCATGAGCACAACCCGTCATCGAAGGACGGCGCTGCCCAACTACGAGCAACCGTACGAGGCGTTGTTCGAGCAGACCAACGACGCCGTCGTGATCCTGAACCCCGACGGCGAGTATCAGGCGGCGAACAATCGGGCGCTGGACATGCTCGGGTACACGTTGGACGAGTTGATCGGTATGCCGATGTCGAAGGTCGTTCGCCCCGACGAGTACGACGATGCCATGCGACGCAAGGAAGAGCTCCTCGCCGATCGTTCGCTTCCGATCTACGAGCGTCGGTTGATCCGCAAGGACGGTATCGAGTTCCCCGTCGAGATCAACGCGTCGCTGGTCCGTGACGAACGAGGCCAGCCCGCGTACTTTCAGGTCGTGGCGCGCGACATCAGCGAACGCAAGCGCGAAGAGCGCGCGCTACGACTGATCGCGGAGGGCACCGCGAGCGAGAGCAACGTCGCGTTCTTCCATGCGGCCGTGCGACACCTGGCGCAGGCGCTCGAGGTGCGCTGCGCCGTCGTGACCGAAGCCCCCGGCCCGAGCTTGAACAAGGTCCACGTGTTGGCCCTTTGGCTCGACCGGCGACTGGACGAGCCGACCGAGTACGCGCTCGCCGGAACGCCCTGCAAGGAAGTGGTTCGCGGGAATCTCGTTTTTCACGCCGAGGGTGTTCAACAACTCTACCCGTCGGACGACTTTCTGATCGACATGAACGCGCAGAGTTACCTCGGAATCCCGTTGCGCGACGCCGGCGGGCAGATCGTGGGGCACCTCGCGGTGATTGACGACCGCCCGATGAGCGACGACCTGCGACAGCGCGCGGTGCTGCGGATCTTCGCCTCGCGCACGGGCTCGGAGCTGGCGCGGCTGCGCGCGGAAAAAAAGCGCGAGGAGACCGAGATCCGCTACCGGACGCTCGTCGAGCAGCTGCCTGCGGTGACCTACGCGGCATCGCTCGAACCCGATGCTCCGACGCTCTACGTCAGCCCTCAGATCGAATCCGTCCTCGGGTTCACCGTGGACGAGTACTACGAAAGCCCGTCCCGCTGGCGTCGACAGCTTCACCCCGACGACCGCGACGAGGTACTGGCGACGATGGCCCGGGCGTTGAAGGACGACAAACCGTTCCGCATCGAGTACCGGATCTACCGCAAGGACGGATCGGTCGCCTGGGCCCGTGACGAGGCGGTGGTCGTGCGCGATCGCGATGGCTCCCCGTTGTTCGTCCAGGGGATCATGCTCGACATCACGGCCGAGAAGCGGCTCACCGAAGACCTGTTGAATTCGCGCAAGCTGGAATCCGTCGGGATGCTGGCAGGTGGGATCGCTCACGACTTCAATAATTCACTGATGGGCATCCTGGGTAACCTCTCGTTGGCCAAGGCACGTGTCGGCGAGGGACACGACGCCCATCGGCGGTTGCAGGAAGCCGAGAAGGCGGCGCTGCGCGCAAAAGGGCTGACGCAGCAATTGCTGACGTTCTCGAAGGGCGGCGCACCGGTTCGGCGGTCGACGTCTCTCGAGGGAGCGATCCGGGACACGGTGCAGTTCGTGCTCAGCGGCTCCAACGTGCGCGGTCAGGTCGACGTCGCCTCGGAGCTCTGGCCCGCCGAGGTCGACGCCGGGCAGATCAGCCAGGTCATCGAAAACCTCGTGTTGAACGCGGTGCAGGCGATGCCCGATGGCGGTCTGGTGCACGTCTGCGCGCGCAACATCCATGAAACGGAGAGTGGTTCACTACCCGTCCGCAGCGGCCGTTACGTGTGCGTTTGCGTCAGCGACCAGGGTTGCGGGATCCCGCTCGAGAACGCGGATCGCATCTTCGACCCCTACTTCACAACGAAACAGAACGGCAGCGGCCTCGGTCTGGCCACCAGCTATGCCATCGTGCAAAAGCACGAAGGCCATCTGCGTTTCCGCCCGCGTCGCGGCGGCGGGACGGTCTTCACGCTATACCTACCTGCGGGCGAGGCTGTCGAGCGAACCCTCGTGGAGGATCATCCGGTCTCGGCAAGGCGCAACGGGCGGGTGCTCGTGATGGACGACGACGAGCTGGTGCTGGAAACCGTCGGCGCGATGCTCAAGACGCTCGACCACTCGGCGGTGTTTGTCCCTGACGGTGAATCCGCGGTGCGGGCCTACCGTGCCGCGATGCAGGCCGGGACGCCGTTCGATGCGGTGATCCTCGATCTGACGATCCGTGGCGGCTATGGCGGTGAAGAGGCGATGAGGCAGTTGCTCGAGATCGATCCGAACGCGGTGGGCATCGTCTCCAGCGGCTACTCGGCGAGCCCCGTGATGGCCGAAGCGCGGCGTTACGGCTTCAAGGACTGCATCGCCAAGCCGTACCGGCCCGAGGAGCTGCGTCTCGTGCTGGATCGCGCGTTGGGCGGGTAGCCGGACTACTCGATCCGGATCGACCCCTGCATCTTCGGCGCGTGCTGGGGGCAGATGTATTCGAACGAGCCGTCGTCGGGGGCGGTGAACTCGATCACGACCTGGTCGTCCCACGGGATGTGGTAGAGCGTGTCGTCGATGCCGGGGAGCCGGATCGAGTGCAGCACGCCGATGTCGTGGTTGCGCACGATCAAGCGGACACGCTCGCCGGGCTTGAAGGCCAGCGTCGGGTTGCCGGCGAACGTGCGGTCGCGGACCTCCAACACGATCTCACGCGCGCCTTCGTCTCCGGCGACGGCGGACTGCGACCACAGCGGAACCGCCACGATCGCGCCGAACAGGGTCAGGATCGCGGCGAAGCCGACCCCGCCGATCAGGCGGCGTTTCATCTTCTGGCTCATGCGGCCCCCACGAGCAGGCCGGTGCCGTACATGATGAGGTAGCCGACGAACATGCCGGCGAGGTTGACCGGGGCGAGCGTCTCGCGCAGCGCGCGGCCGCCGAGGATCGCGCCGATGACTTGAACGATCGCGCCGGAGCCGATGCCGAGGAACAGCAACGCCCAGAACTGCGAGTAGGTGAAGGCGCCGATCCAGCAGCCCAGGATCGTCGGCGCCCCGGCCAGGGCGCCCAGACCGATCAGACGACCGATCTGACCACCCGGCTCGCGCAGGATCGGCGAGACGATCGCGATGCCCTCGGTCGCGTTGTGCAGCGCGAAGCCGGCGACCAGGAGCGCCCCGAGCGTCAACTCGCCCAGTACGTACGCCGATCCGATGGCCAGCCCTTCGCCGAGGTTGTGGATCCCGATGCCCAGCGCGACCAGCCAGGCCAGGTGCACGCCACCGGCCGACGGACCGTGACCGGAGGAGCTGCGCAGCTGGATCCCCGAGAGCAGCGCCCACGTGCCGACGAAACCGAGCAGCAGCAACGCCTCCGGGTGGTAGATCCCCGGCAGCTCGTGCGCGGCCTCGAAGCCCTCGAACATCGCATCGACGACCAGGAAGGCGAGCAGACCGACGGTCAGGTGGATCAGGAAACCCAACCCCTTGCGGCCGAGCCGGCGCAGGAACGGGAACCAGGTCATCCCGAGAGCGACCGGGATCACGCCGACGAAGATCCCCAGCATCGCGAACCGCGACAGGGCGCGCGCGGTGATGCCGGGCGTCGCGGTCGCCACCTCGATCCCGTAATCGAAGGTCAGCCCGGTGGAGGTGAGCAGGACGATCTCGACGGGCTCGCCCTCGTTCCAGGGGAACGGGATCGTGACCCGCGCCGTCTGCAGCGGGTCCAGCTCGCGGGTCGGGCTGACCTCGTGGTACCAGAACGCGCCGCGCACCATCACCTGTGCGATCGTCGTCGGGTCGGGGCCGCTGTTGACGACGTCGAGGTGGATGACGTCGTTTTCCAGTACGTGGCGCATCACGTCGACGGCCTCGACGGGCGGCAGGTTCGTGGCGAACAGCCCCTCGGCGCCATCGGAGAAGAGCCAGGCGATCAGCCCCACGAGCAGCACGAGCGGCACGATCGCGAGGATCGCGGCGCCGGCGCTCAGCCCTGCGCGCGGCTCAGCCATCGCCGCCCTCGTCGGGGAGCACGCGGAACAGCCCCATCCAGCCGCGTTCGGCGAACTCGGTCTTGTGGGCGTGGAACATGAAGTCGCCGGGGTGCGGGAAGCGCACCTCGAGGATCCCGCGCTCGCCCTGGCCCTGGATGATGGTGTCCGTGTAGTCCCGTGGCTCCATCTGCGTTCCGGTCGGGTAGTAATCGAAGAACGTCGCGTGGACGTGGAACGAGTTGATCAGATCGAATTCGGTGATGTTGGCCAGGTAGATGCGGATCAGCTCGTTCTGCTTGACCTCGATCGGGTGGCGTTGGTAGTGGTAGGCCACCGTGTTGATCGAGTAGATCTCGTTCTCTTCGTCGAAGTTCGGGTCGAACCCGTTCATCATCATGTAGAGCTCGCGCGCCGGCGGGCGTGGCACCTTCGGATCGACGATCCACAGGCCGTAGAGGCCGTTGTGGATGTGCTGCGTGATCGGCGTCGCGTGGCAGTGGTACAGGTGCACGCCGACGGGCTCGGCCTCGAACTCGTAGACGAAGGTGGAGTTCGTCGGGACCTGCTGCTTGAGCATCGCGCCGTCCATTGCGAACGGGTGGAAGCCGTGGAAGTGCATCGAGTGCGGGCGGTCGCCTAGGTTGGTGAAGTGGATGCGGATCCGCTCGCCCTCGTTGGCCCGCAGCGTCGGGCCGGGAACCTGGCCGTTGTACGTCCAGGCCGGGAAGAAGACGCCGGGCGCGATCTCGATCTCTTTGTTGACCGCCTCGACCTCGAAAATCCGCAGGATCGTGCCGTCCTCGAGCGTTTCGGTCGTCGACTCGAGCTCGTCGGTCAGGTAGGCGTCGGGGTCGAAACGGTCGGTCCCGACATCCCCCACGGTGGTGTTGCGATAGGGGGTCAGGTCCAGCCCGTCGAGGCCGACGAGCATGTCGCCGCCCATGCCCGTCTCGGTCGAGGCGACGACGCCTCCGCCGGTCGAGACGACGAACGCGACGGCCACCGCGAGCGCGGCGGCGCCGGCCACGGCCAGACCGATACCGAGCGTCTTGCGCCCCTTCTCACCCATCCTTCGAACCACGGCTGATTGGACCTCGAAGAAAACCCGCCCGATTCTGATAGGAATCGAATCTCACAATTCGACCCCTGGCGGAAAGAAATTTTGACTACCCAAAAAACATACTGCAAGGGGGGTGAAGTTGTCAACTGTGCGGTATCTTAGGTGGCCATGCCGACCAGCACCGTCGAAGACTACCTGAAATGCATCCACCGGGAGGAGCGCTCGAGCGAGGGCCAACTGGTGTCGACGGGCAGAATTGCCCAGGAAATGGGTGTCGCCCCGGGCACGGTCACGGCGATGATGAAGACGCTGACCGAGACCGGCTTGATCGACTACGAGCCTTACATGGGGGTGCGGCTGACGGATCGGGGGCGCACGCTGGCCGCCCACGTCCTTCGCCGGCACCGGCTGGTCGAGCTGTTCCTGGTCCAGATCATGGGGATGGACTGGAGCGAGGTTCACGCCGAGGCCGAGATCCTGGAGCACGCGGTGTCGGACCGGTTGATCGATCGCATGGATGTGATGCTGGGGCATCCCAAGGTCGATCCTCACGGGGATCCGATCCCCTCCCGGACCGGCGCCCTCGAGGAGAGCGACGACCCCAGTCTGCTGGCCTGCGCCCTGAACCGCGATCTGCAGATCACGCGGGTCACCGACCAGCGCACGGAGTTCCTTCGACTGCTCGAGCAACACAAGCTGATGCCCGGCCGCCGCGCCGTGGTCGAGAACCGGGACGAGCTGACCGAGACCGTGCAGGTGCGTCCGGACGGCGGTCAACCGCTGCGCCTGGGTTTCCACGCCGCGTCGCGTATCCTGGTCGGGAGGGAGTGACGATGCCCGACGGAACCTCCCATCTCGCCACCGTTCGCGTGCTGCTCGAGGCTTGCCCCCCGGCGGAGGACGACCGCGAGAAGGCCTACGCTGTGCTCAAGCAGGGCTTCACCTGCTACAACTCGTTCCACGCGGTGAGCATCCCGGATCTGCAGGACACCGGTGAATTCCAGCGCGAGCGGCAGCGCGTGACAAACGACGAGTTCGCCGCCTACCTCGGCAAGCTCACCGAGAAACCGCTCTCTCTCTACAAGGTTTGCTCGTCGTGCACCGCGCCCGAGTTCAACGCCTGGCTCGATCAGGCCGAGGCCCTCGGCTGCCGCGACATCTTCCTGGTCGGTCCGGATTCCAGTGATCGCTCCATCCCCGAAGGCCGGATGAGCGTCCCCGAGGCGGCCGGTGTCGCCCGCAAGCGCGGCTTCCGGTGCGGCGGGATCATCATCCCCACGCGGCGGCAGCAGTTCGCGCCGCGCCCCGCCTCGCTCGACGAGACCGAACGGTTGCTGACCAAGGTCCGTAAGCACGGCCTGCAGTTCTTCACGACCCAGATCCTCTACGAGGGCGAGTGGATGAGCTGCCTGCTGCTCGATCTCGTGCGCCAGATGAAGCCCGAGGAGTTGCCGCAGATCTTCCTTACGTTTTCACCGTTCGTCTGCGTTGAAGACCTCACCTTCTCGCGCAAGACCCTCGGTGTCTACGTCCCCAAGGACGTCGGCCGCCAGCTCCGTGGCTCACGCAGCATGCGCGAGGAATCGATCTCGCATTCGCTGCTGTTGTGGGAGCGCATCTCCGCGTTCGCCGGCGAGATCGGCTACCCGAAGGACCGCCTCGGCGTGAACGTCGAGTACCTCGATTCGCGCAACCCGCGAAACGTCGACGCCGCGTTCGAACTCGCGGAGGAGTTCGGCCGCGTCCTTCGAAGACGATAAGGCCGTACGGCTATTTCGCGTACAGGTCGATGATCTCGCTGACGGCGTGGTCGCAGACGGGACAGAAGCCGACCTCGTTCCGGGTGAACATGATGCAGTCGATGCTGGGGCGGTAAAAGCCCTGGGCCTCGTAGAAGGCGCCCTCGAACGCGCCGACCTTTCCCGAGTAGGGTTGGTTGCCGAGCGTCTTCGTGAAGTGCTCCTGGCCTTCGCGGAACAACGCCTCCATGTCCTCCTCGGGCGCGCCCGCGGCGCGCATCTCGGCACGCGTTTTCTGGTAGGCACGCGAGCGCTTCTCGTAGGCTTCCTTCTCCCAGGGGGTCGGCAGAGGGGTGGCCTCCTCCATCATGTGCCGCCACTTGAGGTTTTCCGGGTCGAGCAAGGCCGTGATGTTGGGCTCCCAAGGTTCGACACGTCCGCCGGCGAACTCCTCATAGGCCACCGGTGAGGTGTAGTACTCGTCGCCCAGACCCGCGAAGTGGTGGCCGAACTCGTGAATCACGAGATAGTCGGCAAAGCCGGAATCGATCGCCGCGGTCGAGTAGAGGCCGAAGATGCCTCCCCCGCCGTACTTGCGCTCGTTCACGAGGATCAACACGAAGTCGTAGGGCACCGCGGCAGCGGCGTCGCGCCAGGCTCGATCGTCGAGAGAGAGGACGTAACGTTCGGAATCGAAGCTGTTGTAGCGCGCACCCAGCGGGGACTCGCGGAAGACACCCGCGCGGGGTCGGGAGATGCCCTCGTGCTCGGCCGGTGTCCAGACCGCGCGCACGTTGAAATCGCCCTTGCGCGCCTTGAACGGATCGTACCTGAAGAGGGCGTCGGTCGCCCGGCGTGCATCGGCGACGAACTTGTCTTTCTGGGCCGCCGTGTAGCCGTCGCCGAGGATCGCGAGATCCGCCTTGCGCGCCGCCGGTCCGCTGTCGAGCAAGGCGACCCACTCGTGGGAAGCGACGGGCGCCCGGTCGACGAAGCGCGAAGCCGGATCGATCGTCAGCCTCCACACCTCGTCGAAAGACTGGTCGGGTTGTCGTTTGCGGATTCGCAGCTGCACCGGCTTGCGCGGCTCGGGAACGCGCACCGCCTCGGGGATCGCGCGCCAGGTACCGGCACGAGCCTCGCCGGTCGTCTCCCACTCGCCGTAGATGCTGGCGAAGCCGCGTGTGTAGAGTAGCCGGTTGGTCGCCAGATCGACCAGCTCGACGAGGAACTTGCCGCGGTTGGTCGTGTCCAGCATCCGGTTCCGGCTGCCCGGCCATTCCCCTTCGATGCGCAACCGCTCGAGCGCGAAATGCTCCTCCGCCGCGGTGCCCGTGTGCACGTAGTCCACGCGCAGGGTTTGACCGGTGGCCCACTCGTTGAAGTCGGCGGCGACGACCGGCAGGGGAAACAGGACGACCCAGAGAACGAACGTTGCTCTCACCACGACCCACCTCCGAGGAAGAGGCTCATCCTACACGGGGATCGGGTGGCATGGGTCCTATTCGAGCTCGAACGCGATCCGCTCGGGCTTCCAGACCATGACGGGCACGCCGTCTTTGATCGCCGGGGTGTAGGTCCAGCGCCGCGCCGCACGCAACGTCGAGTCGTTGAGTCGCGAGTTGGGGATCTCCCGGACGAGACGGGTCTCGGTGACCTTGCCGGTCTCGTCGATCAACACGTCGACCACGACCACCCCCTGCTGGTTCATCCGGCGGGCGACAGCGTCGTACTCCGGCTGTTCGAAGCGGACGCGAGTCGGGGACTCGTCGACTTCGGCCAACGGGTACAGCTGGCCACGTTGCGCCTTCGGACGCACCGGCGCACCGAGCGGGATGGCGTCGTCGATATCGACGGCGATGGCGGGTTCGTCGCCGGCGGTCGCCGGCTCCGCGGTGTCCGGAGCGAGGAGTTGCGACTGCAACGATCCGGCGGCACTGTTCAGCGCGCGATCAGCCTGTCGCTGTCGGGCGCGGGCCGCGTCGAGCTCCTCCTGGGTGCGGCCCGTGAAGACCTGCGGTTTCGGCGGCACGGCCGGCTTCGGTTGGGTCGCTTTGGGTTGCACCTCGGCGGGCGCCGACTCGATCGGTTCCGGCTCGATCTGCGCGGCGATCCCGGTGTCGAACGGTTCGGTCTTCCCCTCCGGCGGTTGGGACGGATGTGTGATGGGGGATGGGGTGCGAGGCGCAGGATCGCCCACCGGCTCGCCCGTGGCTCCCGCCGCATCGTTGCCGATCCAGCCCTGCCGGAAGGCGAGGAACGCCATCAGGCCCGCCACGACGACGGCGGCGACACCGATCAGGATGGCCTTCGATCCGCCGCCCTTCCGCGCGGCGGTCTCGGTCCATTCGCGTGGGGCCGGCGCGGTCGCCGGAGCGGCCTCGTCCTCGACCATCGGATCGGGCGGAGCGACCGAAGCGGGCTCGGCACTTGCAGGTTCGGCCTGGGCCTCCGGTTGCGGAGCAAACCAATCGGTGTCCGTTTCGAGCGCGGGGGTTTCCGGTGCCGACGTCTCGGCTTCCGCCGCGGCATCGTGCGGTTCGGTGGCCGGCGCTCCGGTGGACGGCTGCGCCTCGATGCGAAGCGCTTCCGCCTCATCGGACGGCTGCTCGATGGCGGTGGGATCGGATTGGAACAGCGCGTCGAGCCGGCGATCGGTCTTCGCGTGGTCCGACCCGTTGTCCGACGCTTCGGCCGGGGCGGCGGACCCTGGAGCGCCCTGCGCCACAGGCGGCGCCAGGATCTTCGCGCCCTCGGCCACCGGATCGTCCCCCTCGAGCAACGCGTCGATCTTGGCCTCGAGTTCGTCGTCGCCCATCGTCTCGATCGCGACAGGAACGTCCGGACTCGCCTCGCCGGACGTCGCTCCGTCGATGGCCTCGGACAGATCGTGTTGCACCTGCTCGCGTGCCTCGTTCGCCTGTCGCACGAAGCGGTCGATCATCTTCAACAGCTCGTCGTCCGTGATCGGCTTTTCGATGTACTCGTCGCAGCCGTAGATCTGCAGCGCGTCCATGCGGTACTTGCGCCCGCGGCAGACCGCGGTCGTGATGAGGACGGGGGTGGTCTTGCCTTCCGGCTTGGCCTTGATCTCCTGGCAAACCTCGAAACCGTGCTTGCGCGGGAGCATCGCCTCGACCAAGACGAGGGCGGGTTTCATGCGTTCGAACGCGGCCAGGCCGGAGAGCCCGTCCTTGGCGACCTCGACCTGGTAGCCGGCCTTGGTCAGCGGTGTCGCGGTCTTGCTGATGCTGGCCGGATCGTAGTCGATCAGCAGAATCGTCTGGTTGTTCATCCTCGCCCAACCCATGCGCGAAAATGCCGTGTTCGGAAGCTATTCGCGGCGAAACGTGCCGGTGGCACCCGGGTCGAACATAGGTTCCGCGCCGGCCGGATTCAAACCGGCAAAGAGCTCGTTTGATGGGGTTTCGGGACTTCCTAACCGGCCGTACGGGCGGCCCGGCGCCGCCGGCGCCGCTCGAGGAGCCGGACGATCCGCCCCTGGAGCCAACTGCGTCCCGCAGGGTTCTCGATGAACCCGCAGTGCCCACCCCAGCGCTGAATCTCGATTTCGAGACACTCCGGAGCTTCGAGCTCGTGGAGATCCCCGACCGGGCAGAGCGGATCGTCCGCGGCCCCGATGATCGTCGTCGGGCAGGTCAAGCCGGCGAGCCGTTCGCGCGCGACCGAGAAGGCATCGTGGTACTCCTCGATCCCCGCAAAATCGGTGAAGCGCTGCAGCAGCAGCTCGGTCCGCCGGCGCAGATCGGGAGGACCCAGCGGGTCGAGCGAGTAGCGCTCAGGGAAAGCGCGCTCCTTGGCCCGCAGAGACTCGGTCCAGCGTTTGAGAAAGCGCTGGCGATAGAAGAACGGCGCGCGTTCGATGGCGGTCAAGCAATGCTCCGGATCGATGACCGGGCAGACCGCCACGACGTGTTCGAGCGCGATGTCCCGACCGGGCGCGGCGAGCGCAATGCGCAGGGCGAAGTTGCTGCCGAGCGAGAAACCGATGAGCCAAGCCGGGCCGCCGCGGCTGAGCCGGAGGATCTCCTTCACCGCGTGGACCATCTCGTCGAGCCGGCAGGAGTGGAAAATGTCCGGGTTCAGCTCGTGCGTCCCGCCGTGATCGGGAAGGTTGACGCGGAACGACTCCAAGCCTTCATCGTGAACGGAATCCGCTAGACGAACGAGGTAAGGTGAGTTGGCCGAGCCTTCCCAGCCGTGGAGCAGGATCACGACACCCTTCGAGGAATCCGGGTCGCGCGCCGGCGTATGCAGCGCCACGACCCGCGTGCGCTCGTCGCAACGCACGATGACGTTGCGCGCGATCGGACCACGGCCGGGATCGTCCCCTCGGCCGCGTCGTCCGAGCGTGGCGAGAATCGACTGGATATGCGGGTTGCGCAGGACACGCGGTGGGCGGAACGATCGGTGAACCTCGAGCGATCTCATGCTGTTGAAGTCCCCGTGTTCGCCATCCACAAGAAGTACGTCGTGGCCGGTCTCGGTGCCACCGCCGGGGGCGCAGCATAGCAAGGTATAGTGAGCGCATGTTCAAGCTCAAGCTTCACTGGTGGATCCTGATCGGCATCGTCGTCGGCGCGCTCGTCGGCACCGCGGTGCATCGGAGCTACTACCCGTCGATCTCGCAACAGGCCCGGGAGGAGATTCTCGGAGAGACCTGGAGCGCGGGTGACGAAGCGTCCAACATGAAGGAGATCCAGAAGCGGGAAAATGTCCTGCTCCAGCAAACCGATTGGGGCGCGCCGATCTACTGGATCGGCACATTGTTCCTGAAGTGCCTGAAGATGATCGTGATCCCGCTCGTGGTCTCGTCGCTGCTGGCCGGGATCGTCGGGCTGGGAGACATCCGCAAGCTCGGGCGCATGGGCGGGCGGGCGCTCGGCTGGTACCTGATGACCAGCCTGCTGGCGGCCGTCTCGGGTCTGATCCTGGTCAACATCATCCGGCCCGGTGTCGGACCTCAAATCGCCTTACCCACATCGGCCAAGACACCGGAGTCGAAGTCGTTCTGGGAAATGCTCGACGGGATGATCCCGTCGAACCCCGTCGAGGCGGCAGCCGGGTTCGAGCTGATCCAGGTGTTGTTCTTCACGATCCTTTTCGGCTGCTTCACGCTGGCGGTCAAGGAGGAGTACCGCGAGATCGTCGGCAAGGTCGCCAACGCCGTCTTCGCGGTCATGATGAAGTTGACGCTGGCGATCATCTCGATCGCGCCGGTCGGTATCGGCGCGCTGATCGCCACGCTGGTGGCGACGACCGGGCCGGAGTTGTTCACCAACTTGATCGGCTACTTCCTGACGGTGCTCGCCGCGTTGTTGCTGCACTTGCTCGTGACGGTACCGGCGCTGTTCTGGCTGTTCACGCGGCGCAACCCGTACAAGGTCATGCGCGCCATGGCACCGGCGTTGTTGACGGCGTTCTCCACCGCCTCGTCAGCGGGCACGCTTCCGGTGACGCTCGATCGCGTGGAGAATCACGTCGGGGTCTCCAACAAGGTCAGCAGCTTCGTGCTGCCGATCGGGGCCACGGTCAACATGGACGGCACCGCGCTCTACGAGTGCATCGCGGTGATCTTCGTGTCGCAGCTGTATGCCGCTGCAAACCCCGACTTCACGCTGACCTTCGCGAACCAGGTGATGATCGTGTTCCTCGCGTTGATGGTCAGCATCGGCGCCGCGGGTATCCCGCACGCCGGGCTCGTCATGATGGTGATCATCTTCGAAGCCATCGGCTTGCCGACCGCGCTGACCGCGGTCCTGTGGGCCGTCGATCGCCCGCTCGACATGTGCCGGACGGTGGTCAACATCTGGGGCGACACGATGGGAGCGACCGCGATCGCGCACCACGAGAACGAGATCGACGAGTCCGTCCTGTTCAGGCCGGCCGCTTGACGCGGCGTACCATGTCCACGGTCGTTCTCACGCCGCGGGAGGTCAGGCAACTGCTGCCGATGGCCGACTGCATGGAGTGGGTCGCCGGCGCCCTCGAGAAATACTCCACCGGCGGGTCGGTCAACCCGTTGCGTCAGGGTGTCTTGATCCCGGACGGTCGTGGCCTGGTCGGGTTGATGCCCGGATACCTGAGCGAACCCGAAACGCTGGGGCTCAAGGCCGTGGCGGTCTTCCACGGCAACCACGGGACCGAGCTGGATTCGCACCAGGGCGTCGTGGTTTTGTTCGACACGAAGACGGGGGTGCCGACGGCGATCCTCGACGCCAGCGAGGTCACGGCGATCCGAACCGCGGCGGCCAGCGGTGTCGCCACGCGGCTGCTCGCCCGCGAGGATGCCGACTCGTTGGGCGTGATCGGCTCCGGCGTCCAGGCGCGCACGCATGTCGAGGCGATGCTCGTCGCGCGACCGGTCGAGACCGTTCGGATGTACAGCCCGAACCGCGAAAACCGCGAGAAGCTCGCGCAATGGTTCCGCGGAAGAACCGAGGCGACCGTCGAGGCCGTCTCGAGCGCGCGCGAGGCCGTCGAGGGCGCGTCGATCGTTTGCACGACGACCTCGTCGCACGAACCGGTCGTCGAAGGGGCCTGGCTCAGCCCCGGGACGCATATCAACGCGGTCGGCGCCTGCATCCCCAAGGCACGCGAGCTGGACGACGCGGCCGTCGCCATGGCGCGCATGTTCGTCGATTCGCGCGAGTCGGCGACCCACGAGTCCGGCGATTTTCTGCTGGCGCGCGCTTCGGGTGCGATCGGCGACGACGCGATCGAGGGCGAGATCGGCGAGCTGCTCGCGGGCACGATCGAGGGCCGCCGCGACGATCGCGAGATCACGCTGTTCAACTCGCTGGGCATCGCGGTCGAGGATCTGGCCACGGCGCACCATGTCCTCGAGCGCGCGCTCGACCGCGGCGTCGGCACGCGTGTCGCGCTCGGCGGTCTGCGCGATGCCGGCGACTGAGCCGTTGACCCCTCCGCGGCTCGAGGAGATCGAAGCCGCCGCCGAACGTATCCGCGGCTACGCGAGGCGCACGCCCCTGCTGAAGCTCGACACCGAGGGTCCCGCGGAGGTCTGGCTCAAGCTCGAGAACCTGCAGCCGATCGGCTCGTTCAAGATCCGCGGCGCGGCGAGCGTGATGACGCGGATCCCGAAGGGCGACCTGGAGGGCGGCGTCATCACGGCGAGCGCCGGGAACTTCGCCCAAGGCCTCGCCTACTGCGCGCGAGAGATGGGCATCCCGTGCGCCGTGGTCGTGCCGGACAACGCGCCGCAAACCAAGCTGGAGGCGATCGAGCGGCTCGGCGGCCGGCTGCAACCCGTGTCGTACGACCGGTGGTGGCGCGCCTTGGTCGAGCATGCCTATCCGGAGCTGGTGGGCCGTTTTGTTCATCCGGTCGCCGACCCCGACGTCGTCGCGGGCAACGGGACCATCGGCCTGGAGATCGCCGACGATCTGTCCGATGTGGAGTCCGTCGTCGTCCCGTTCGGCGGCGGCGGGCTGAGCAGCGGGATCGCCGCCGCGCTGAGCGTGCGCTCACCCAAAACGAAGGTCTTTGCCGCCGAGGTCGAGACCGCCGCGCCCTTTGCCGCCTCGCTCGCCGCCGGAGAGGCGGTGGTGGTCGATCATCGTCCGAGCTTTGTCGACGGCATCGGGGGCAAGGGCGTCATGCCGGAGATGTGGCCGATGACGAGCGAGCTGCTCACGGACTCCCTGGTCGTCACGCTGGATCAGATCGCGGACGCGATTCGTCTGCTGGTCCGGCAGGTGAACACCGTCGCCGAGGGCGCAGGCGCGGCCTCGGTCGCCGCGGCCTTGACGGGGCGCGCGGGCAGCGGCCGCATCGTGTGCGTGGTCTCAGGCGGCAACCTCGACACCGACCGCCTGCGTACCATCCTCGACGGCCGCACGCCTGGGTTTATTCGTCGGTCAGGCTGCGGTAGATCTTGAGATAGCGCAACGCGCCCTTCCGGTCGCCGGACTGCTCGAGCAGACGGGCGAGATTGTAGTACGCATCGGCGTATTCGGGGTCGGCCTCGACGGTGGCGCGGTACGTATCGATGGCGTCGCGCCGCCGCCCGAGGTCCTCGAGCACGACCGCCAGGTTGAACAAGGCGGTGGAATCGTCGCCGCGATCGGCCAGCGCCATGCGGTAGTGCTTCTCCGCGGCGTCCCACTCGTTGGACTCGTGGAGCAACCGTCCGAGGTTGATCCGGGCGTCGACGTGGCGCGGGTCCAGCTCCAACGCTCGGCGGTAGGCCTCGCGGGCCTGCTCCGGAGCACCCAGCTCGAGCTCGCCACCCAACCGGAACCAGTCCTCGGCGTCCAACCCCGGGGTCTGCCGGTCGCGTGGCTCGCCGATCGGCCGGTTGAGCTGACCGTCCTCGGGCCCCTCGAAGGCCAGGAGCGCCTGGCCCGACTCCGGTTGCCAGGAGCGGCCAGAGCGCTGGACCACGATACGGCTGCCGTGCGCCGAGATCTGAACCGACGAGAGCGAACCGTCCTCGGGGAGCTGTTGTTTGAGACGGCTGAGCGCGCTGCGAACGCGCTGGGGTGGGATGCGCTGGCTGAGCAAGCCCTTGGCAGTGCGCAGCAGGACCAGGTCCTGGAAGCCGAAACGGTATTCCCCGCGCAGGCCGCGGTCGGGAGCGACCAGACCCGAACGGGCGTAGGAACGGACCTGGCTCACCGACAAGTCGAGCATGCGGGCCACGTCCTTGACGCTGTACCCCTTCATCCCAACACGAGAGGGTACCAGGTTTTCGGTCGGGTTTCGCTATCGGGGCGGCGATCAGCCCTTCGCGCGGGAGCGTTTCTTGGCGGACGCGCGCTGCGCGCGCTTTGCGGGTTTCCGGCCCGACGCGGTCTTTTTCTCGAGGCTGGCCTTGAGGGCCTCCATCAGGTCGATCACCTGGGCCTTCGGCTCCTCGGCCGGCGCCTCGGTGATCTCCTTGCCCTGGACCTTCTGCTCGATCAGCTTGAGCGTGCGCTCGCGCACCTCGTCGCCGTACTGCTCGGGTTTGAACTCGTCGGAAATGCCCTGCTCGATGATCTGCAACGCTAGCTTGAGCTCGTCGTTCTTGACCGTCGCGTCACCCAGCGGGACCTCGCCGATCGAGCGGATCTCGTCGGCGTAGCGCAGCTGTTGCATGACCAGGCCGTCCTCGAACGGTCGCACCAGCACGAGGTACATCTTCCCGCGGGCGGCGTACTTGGCCAGCGCCGAGCGCCCGCTCTTCGTGAGTGACTTCGAGAGCAGCTTGAACGCGCGGTCGCCGCCCTTGTCGGGGCCGAGGTAGTAGGCCTTCTCGAAGAAGATCGGATCGACGGCGCTGGTGGGGATGAACTCGGTGATGTCGATCGACTGTGTCGATTTTTCCTGCAGGGTCTTGAGCTCTTCGTCGTTGAAGAGGACGTACTGGCCCTTCGAGAACTCGTAGCCCTTGACCATGTCCTTGCGGGCGACCTCGTCGTTGTCCTTGGGGCAGTAGTACTTTTGCTTCAGTCTCGTGCCGCATTTGCCGTGCAGCATGTTGAAGCGGATCCCGGTCGAGGATTCCCCGGAGGAATAAACCTTCGTCGGGATGGAGACCAGCCCGAATGAGATCGTGACGGATGCGATCGCTCGTGCACTCATGGCGGCGGATCGTAACATAAGGCTCGATCCGAACCCCCGCAACGAGGCGAACGTAAAACAAAAGCCGTGGCCAAGAAGAAAACCAGCAAAAAGAAGGGCAAAAAGGACCAACTGGAGGCCTATCGCGCCAAGCGATCACCGGGCAAGACCCACGAGCCGTTCGGCGCCGGCCCGCCCCGCCCGCGGTTGTTCGTGATCCAGAAGCACGACGCCTCGCACCTGCACTATGACCTGCGATTGGAGATGGAGGGCGTGCTCCAATCATGGGCCGTGCCCAAGGGTCCCAGCCTCGACCCCGAGGTCAAACGGTTCGCGGCGCTCGTCGAGCAGCACCCGATGGAGTACGCCGACTTCGAGGGCATCATCCCGGCCGGGGAGTACGGCGCCGGGGCGGTCGTGCTGTGGGACCGAGGTCGCTGGGAACCGATCGACTACTCGCCCGAGGACGGCCTGCGCGACGGCAAGCTGCTTTTCGACCTCTATGGCCACAAGCTGCAGGGTCGCTGGACGCTGTTCCGGCTCAAGAAGGCCAACGAATGGCTGTTGGTCAAGAAGCCCGACGCCTACGCGGACCCGGACAAGGAAGTCGACGAAACGTCGATCCTCTCCGGGTTGACCGTCCAGGAGCTCAAGGCCGGCGTCAACCCTGCCGCGAAGATGCGCAAGAAGCTCGGCAGGACGAAGGCGCCAAAGGGCGGGCCGGCGATCCGCGAGGCCGGGCTGATGCTCGCGCAGGTCGAGCCCGAACCGTTTACCAGCAAGGGTTGGCTGTTCGAGCTGAAGTACGACGGCTACCGGTTGCTCGCCGCGCGCGAGGGCAACAAGCCGTTCCTGCGTTACCGCCGCGGGTCGGATGCGACGGCGGTGTTCCCGGAGATCGCCGCGGCGGTCGCCAAGCTGCCCTACGAATCGTTCCTGCTCGACGGTGAGGTGGTCGTGCCGGACGCGCAGGGGCACCCGAGCTTCTCGGGATTGCAGCAGCGCGCGATGCTGTCGCGGCCGCACGACATCGCACGCGCGACGGTGGAGCGACCGGCGGCGCTCTACGTGTTCGATCTGCTCACGCTCGAGGGTCGCGATCTGCGCTCGCTGCCGTTGAAGAAGCGCAAGGAGCTCTTGCGCGAGGTCCTCCCGATGTCGGGCGCGTTGCGCTACAGCGACCACATCGAGGAGCAGGGCGAGGCGATGTTCCAACAAGTCCGCGCGATGGGTCTCGAGGGCATCGTCGCCAAGCGCGCGGCCTCTTCGTACCAGGATGGACGCTCTTCGGACTGGCTGAAGATCCGCAGCGACCGGACGGGGGCCTTCGCGATCGTCGGCTACACGCAACCCAAACGCGGACGCGCGGGGTTGGGTGCCCTGCACGTCGCGGCCCACGACGGGACGGGTCTTCGTTATGCCGGTCGAGTGGGGACCGGATTCGACGACAAAACGCTGAACGAGCTGCGCGACGATCTCGACGCGCTGAAGCGCGACGACCCGCCGTGCGAGGGCGAGCTGCCGACCGGGGAGGATCACCATTGGGCCGAGCCCGAGCTGATCTGCAACGTGCGCTACAAGGAGTGGACCGGAGCGGGACACCTGCGCCACCCCGTGTTCCTCGGCCTGCGGGACGACATCGCGCCCGAAGACTGCATCGCCGACGACATGGAGCGGCCCGAGGAACCGCCGCCGCCCCCGGCGCCGCCCGAACCGGAGCGTCGCGTCAGCCTGACCAACCTCGACAAGGTCTTCTGGCCGGAGGAGGGTTACACCAAGGGCGACCTGATCGAGTACTACCGCTCCATCTCGCCGTGGTTGTTGCCCTACATGAAAGACCGCCCGGTCGTGTTGACGCGCTATCCCGACGGCATCGAGGGCAAGAACTTCTATCAGAAGGATGCGCCGGAGTGGACGCCCGACTGGGTGCGCACCGAGTCGATCTGGAGCGAGTCCACACAGAAGGAGATCCGCTACTTCGTCTGCGAGGACGAGGAGAGCCTGCTCTACCTCGCCAACCTCGGCGCGATCCCGCTGCACCTGTGGTGCTCGCGCGCGTCGAGCCTGCCGCAGCCCGACTGGTGCATCCTGGATCTCGACCCCAAGGGCGCCCCGTTCGAGAACGTGGTCAAGATCGCGCTCGAGATCAAGAAGCTGTGCGACGAGCTGGGGATGCCGGCGTTCGTGAAGACCAGCGGATCGACCGGGTTGCACATCCTGCTGCCGCTCGGACGCCAGGTCACCTATGACCAGTCGCGCGCGATGGGCGAGCTGCTCGCGCGCATCATCTGTAACGAGCTGCCGCAAATCGCCACGGTCACGCGCTCGCCCTCACGCCGCGGCGGCAAGGTCTACGTCGATTACCTGCAGAACCGCCACGGCCAGCTGCTGGTCTCGCCCTTCTGCGTGCGACCCCTCCCGAAGGCGCCGGTCTCGGCACCGCTGTCGTGGAAAGAGGTCAACCGTGGCTTGCATATCGACCGCTTTACGATGGCCAACATGGCCAAGCGCATGCGCCGTCTGAAAGACGATCCGATGCGGGACGTGCTCGACACCGAGCCGGACCTGCTCTCCGTGCTCGAGAAGCTGCACGGGATGCTGTGACCCTTTACGGGCAGGCGGTCAGATTCTGCACGGGCTCGCAGACCTGCCCGACGCCCGCCGCCGGTCGCTCGGCCATCGCCGAATCCCGGCCGTACGAGCCCTCTTCGGAGCCGTTGGTCGGCACGGCCAGGTAATACGCGCTCTCCGCGATCGGCGTGAGGACGGTGTCGCCGGGGCAATCGGTGGCGCACGACCGCTGGACATGATCGTAGGCTCCGGATCGCAGGCTCGCGAGCGTGCCCTCGTAGATCCCCGCGCTGCGGCCCCCGGCGGAGCAGCTCCCCGGGCAGTGGATCGTGACGTCGCCGCTCGAACGGCTCATCGTGATGCCGGTCTGGCCGGCGATGCGGCCGGGATTGGCCTCGCAGCTCAGCGCATCGATCTCGCTGGCGATCGACCAACCGGGAACTGCGGTCGATCGGAGGTTCTCGAACGTCGAGTAAACGCCGTTGATGAGATCGAGCGCGACGATCTGGCCCGGAAGAAACGGAACCGGCTCCGGTGTGGGCCCCAGATCGATCGGGATATCGAAGGTGACGAGCAGCCGGTCATCGGTGGCATCGAGTCCCGTGACGCGCGCGCCGGCCGGGGCGTAGACCGTCGACGCCAAGCCGGCCACGTCGAGGTGGATCCCCGCGAAGGACCAGTCGCAGGGGCCGGGGCCGTTGTTCTGGTACTCCACGACGGTGCTCGAAGATACTTGGACTCCGCCGACGTCGGCGGGCGCATCGAAAACGAGCAACAAACTTCCGTCGTCGGCACCGAGCAGTGTGAGGGCGTCCACGTTCACGCTCGGTGGAATGGGAGCGCCGACGCAGCTGCCGTCGAAGAACAACGTGGGGATCCCACCCTCCAGCCGGACGATGTCCTCGGGAAACGTTTCGAGCAGGCCACCGAAGTCGTACGGCGCATCCAGGGACACGAGCCAGGTGGAGAACGCATCCATCCTGTGCGCTCCGTCGATCGCCGCCCCGCCCGCGACGGCTTCGCTGATGACGAAGACACCCCCGTCATGCCGGGCGACCTCCCAGGGGAGGATGGTCGTGGATCCGTCGGGTGTCGTCGCGACGTCGGGCGAAACGTAGACACGTTCCGCGGAGATGGACGCTGGCAGGGTCAGCACGGCGAGCAAGCTCACCGACACCGCCGAGATCTGGACGCGAGCGTGCATCAACGCCTAGAAGTAGTTGTTGTCTGTAGGAATGATGTTGGTCCCACCGGCCGGCCCGCAGAGATTGGCGTCCATGAGACAGGTCGACGTGTCGCCGGAATTCCCTTGACCGATGTTACCGGTGAAGACGTTGAAGTCGGCGGTGGGGCCGATGTGAAGCCCATAGGAGCCGTTGCCGCTCAGCGTGTTACCACGGACGTTGTTGCGATCGCCGCTGATGAACAGCCCGGCGTTTCCGGCGTTCTGAACGACGTTGTCCACAATGAAAGAATCGTTGGAAGAAAACGAGATGCCGTGACCTCCGACGGTGTCCGAGACCAGATTGTTCAGGAGCGTGGCGCCGTCGGAGTTGACGAGCACGATGCCGTTGACGTTGGTCGTGTCCTCGATCGTGTTGTGCGAGATCAACGCGGCACCGACCGACTCGACGATGATCCCCGCCGAGAGGCCGCCCGAAGTGATCCCCTGGAGGCGGTTGTTCGAGATCTCGACCGAGCCGCCGATGAAGACGCAGATCCCGTCCGCGGACCCACGGATCAGGTTGTCCTCGATCGTGGCCTGGGTCGTATAGGTCGGGGTCCCCTCGAGGGCGATGGCGATGCTCCCCGCGTTATCGATGATCGTGCGACGGATGACGACGATCTCCGCCTCGGACATGAGGATCCCCTCACCGCTGGTCGAGCGGATCCGGACGTCCTCGATCGTGGCGTCGCAACCGGTATCCCCGGTGATCCCCACGGCGCCGCCGTCGATGGCCCCGTTTCGGACCGTCGCCTCCGCGCCGGTCCCGATCTCGATCCCGGGCGATGCGGGATCGGGCGTGATCACCTTCCCGTTGAGGTCCAGCGTGACGCCCGTTGCGGTGATCTGGATCGCGGGCCCGGCCCCGGTCGCCGTCAGGTTTCGCGTCAAGACGTAGCTACCCGGGGTGTCGATGACGATCGGCGTCGCGACCGGCGCGGCAAACGGGATCGGGGTCCGACCCTCTGCGGCCATGGCCGAGGGGATGCACAGAAGCACCAGCCCCGCGAGCGCCGGCAACCAGGTCCTCGGGCGGTTGTCCATCATCAAAGCACCTCCGGATTTCATCGCTGTTGAACCCGGAAGGTACGCCGTGTTGCGAACGAGTTCCTGTCCCTTTGGGGTTCCTTTCGAGAAAAGTCGGGGTTTTTCCTCAAAAACGGCGGGAGGGCTCCGTCGCCGCGGCTGGCGGAGGCCGGTCATCGCTTCCGCGGCAGGAACACGTGGTGCAATCGCAGGCTGGCGACCCAGACGTCGTCGTCGAGAGCCGTCCCCGTCATATCGTAGGCCCCGTTGACGAGATACTGGATGGACGGGGTGAGTTGAAGCGACCCGGTGAGGTCAAAGCGAACGTAGGCCTCCATGTGCGAGCTGCCGGACGGGAGGCTCAACGGGGATCGGGGAGAGATCCTGGATCGTGCGGCGGCGATCCCGAAGGTGCGACGACCGGCTTCGCGTTGAAGGCTCACGGACATGAAGAGATCGGCAAGCGACACCTCGCGATTGGCGGCTCCGGCACGGATGTTGGAGCCCCACTGCCCCCAGCGTTTCCCGACGGTCGCGTAAATACCGCGGTTGTGCGCGTTGTCACGGCTACCGTCGAGGGTCGTGTGGTCGGCCGAATGGATCCAGAGACCCGCTTTGACGGCCGCCGCCCGGGTCGTGACTGCGGTCTCGATCGCGGCGAACACGCCCTTGGTCGAGTCGGTCACGTTGAGCAGTTCGCTGTAGGAGCGCTCGGGGTTGTCGGCCAGCCCGTTCGAGCCGGCCAGCAGCAGCGTCAACCTGCCGCGGCCGTCGAGCATCGGGATCCTCGAGACCGCCCCCAAGGTGTAGTCGGGGAACTCGACGGTCGGGTTGTTCACGAACGACGCGCCGAGGAACTGCACGTTCTCGTCGTTGTCGATGCGGGTTGCGTCGAGGTAGACCGTCGGATCGAGCAGGCCGACGGTCAGGGCGAAGGACTCCGCCCACGTGCGCGAGTACTTCAGCTCGGACAACTGGACTCGGCCGGAGCGATCCGCATCCAGCGCGGTGCCGGCGTCGGCGTTGCTCCGAGGAAGCCGCGTGGCGACCCCGCTTCCCCTCAAGGACGTATTGGCCTCGATGTAAGCCTCGAGTCGCCCCGCCCCGGGCTCCCAGGCCAGAAACAAATCGGCGGAACCGGTGGTGCTCTCGGTCAACCTGTCGTCGTCCGAGGCCTGGCCGATCAGTGTGTACGCGGCGTCGATCTCGAGATCGCCGGCTTGAAACGGAAGTGCCACCAGCGTGCCCAGCGCGAGCACCGTGGAGCGACGCCGGGAGACGCTCCGGTTCACGACGCCCGCGCGCTCGAGGACGTAAGCCGGGCCACGATGTAGCCGGAGATGAAACCGATGATCGCCACGAGCAGGATCAGGATGACTCGCGACATCTCGAAACTCCAGAACAGCAGCGTCACCGACACCACCTCGGTGTTCTGTATCACGACGATCAGCAGCAGGAGCGCAAGCACCGTGGCGGCGATGGCTTTGGGTCGGTTCACCGTCAATCCTCCTCGACGAGCTCCAGGTTCTTTTGCGATGCGATCCCGGTCAGTATCGCCAGCTCGTCAGATCCGCGCCCCTGGGCGCCGACTCCTCGATGCGTTTCAGGATCTTCGGGACGTACATCGTGTTGTAGCGCAACCGGGAAATGTGATTGCCGTTCTCGTGGTCGCCGTTCCAGCAATGCTCGGCGCGATCGCCGTAGTCGATCTCTCCCGC
>JBFFZZ010000004.1:0-32721 GCA_041568335.1 Candidatus Polarisedimenticolaceae bacterium
AGTCCGCGCCGCACTTCTTCTCGTATTCGGCGCTTTTCGCGTGGCCCTCACCGGCGACGGCGGGGAGCACGACGAGCGCGACAGCAACGATCGCCGCGATCAGAATCGATTTCTTCATTCTCATCCCTCCTGGGAGACCTCCCCTTCGCTCACCGGTAGTTGTAGCCCAAAAAACCAAGGGTTTTCGTCGGATTCAGCCGTCGGACCGCCCGCTGCAGCCAACCGCCGGTCAGTTGCAGGGAACGGCGGGTCGAAAGGGCTCGCGAGCCGGCGCTACCGGCTCTTCAGCATACGGTTGAGCCGCTCACGGCGGCTGCGGCTGAGCTTCAGCCGTGTGCCGTCCTGCAGCACGACGGCGTGGTCGGAACCGCCCCCGGCGTGGAGCTCCTTGACACGATCCAGGTTGACGATCGACGACCGGTGCACGCGCAGGAACATCTCGGGATCGAGCTGCTTTTCGAGCTTGTTCATCGACTCGCGCATGAGGTGCGATTTCGAGCCGACGTGCAGCTTGACGTAGTAGTCCGCGGCCTCGATCCAGTCGATCTCCTCGGTGCGCAAGAAGTAGATCCTCCCGCTCGACCGCACGGCGAGGCGGCGCGCGAACGGCGAAGCCTCCTTGGAAGCGCGCTCGGCCGCGGCGGCGGGCAGCTTACCTCCGCCACGGTACTCGGCGAGCAGGGCGAGCAACCGCTGCCCCAACCGATCCGCGCCCCGTTCGCGGATCCGCTTTCGCGCCTCGGCGAGCGCGTCGTGAAAACGATCGTCGTCGAACGGTTTGAGCAGGTAGTCCAGCGCATGATGCTCGAACGCGCGCAGGGCGTACTGATCGTATGCGGTGACGAAGATCACCTCGGGGATCCGCCCGCCGTCGAGCTGTTCGAGCACCTCGATGCCGGTCATCCCGGGCATCTGCACGTCGAGGAAGATCAAATCAGGGCGCAACGACTCGATCGCGGCGACGGCCTCGGGACCATCCGTGGCCTCACCGGCGATCTCGATGTCCGCAGCCGACTCGAGCAGCAACCGGATGCCCTCGCGGGCGAGCGGCTCGTCGTCGACGATCAGGACGCGGATCGTACTCACGCCGACCCCTCGCTGCGCCGGTAGGGGATCTCGAGGATCGCCCGCGCTCCGCCGCCCGGGGCATCGCCGATCTCGAACAGGTGCCGGTCCCCGTAGAGCCGTTCGAGACGCTGCCGCGTGTTGGTCAAGCCGACCCCCTCACCGTCCTGGCTACGCGACGTCGCGGAGAAACCGGGCCCGTGGTCGCGAACTTCCATACGCAAACAACCATTTTCCCGCCGCGCCCGGATCTCGACAAGTCCGGCGCCGCGTTGCTTGTCCACCCCGTGGCGGATGGCGTTCTCGACGATCGGCTGCAGGATCAAGTTGGGCACTTCGGCGGTCAACGTCTCGGGCGAGACGACCAGCTTGACCGTCAGCCGGTCGCGAAAGCGGATGCGCTGCAGCTCGAGGTAGCGTTCGAGGAAGCTCAGCTCCTGTTTCAACGTCACCACCTGTGTGCCCGCGTTCTCGAGAGCGAGACGCAGCAGATCGCTGAGCCCGGCGAGCATCTTGATCGCCTCCTTCTGTCCGCCCTTGCGCACCAGCATCGAGATCCCGTTCAGCGTGTTGAACAGGAAGTGCGGGTGAAGCTGCATCTTGAGCGCCTCGAGCTGTGCCTGGGCGAGCTGCGCCTGGAGCTGCGATGCCTGGAGCTCGCGCCGGCGATGCTGGCGATAGAACTCGATCCCGTAGCCGACGCCGAGGATCACGACGTAGGTCAACAGGCTGGTGTGGAACCGTTGCAGGACGAAGCTGTTGAAGAAGTAGGCGGGGTCGAGCTCGTACACCGTGGCGCGCGGCGCGATCGGCCGCGCGAACAACGTGTTCCAGGCCGCGAAGAACAACGACAACAGCGACGCCACCACCACATGCACCAGGATCCCGGTCCAGCGGCGACCGAGCCCGACGGGAACGCGTCTACCGAGCAACAGGATGAACGGCGTGACCGGGATCCAGAAGTACCAGCCGACGAGCTGCCAGACGACGTAACGCGGCCACAGGTACGGGTAGACGTCCAACCCCTGGACGCGGTCGTGGAAGAAGAGCTGGCTCCCGACAAGCACTCCGGGAAGCGTCCACAGGCCGAGCAGCACGAGCAGACGGAACAAAAATCCGCTCCGTGCGCTGTCTTTCGTGACGCTTTCGGCTTCCATCGTGTCAAGTGTACGCGGGCGCGCAACCGCGTCGCAAAAAAAGCAGCCAACGTGCAACCCCGGCGGCGACCCACTCGTCTATGCCGGTGAACGGTTCGTCCGACCTGTCGCATGAAGAGGGATTCACGATGAAACGGATGACGCTCTGTGTGTTGATCCTGGGGCTCGTCTTCGCCGCACCCGTGTCGAGCGAGGAGCGCGACGATGAGGAACGCGACCGGCCGAAGGATTTCGGCGTCCACGGGTGGGGTTTACGGTTCGGCGTCGGTGACGACCCGGATCAGATCATCGGCGGAGTTCAGTTCGATCACGGGGAGTTCAAGTGGGTACACCTCGAGCCGAACATCGAGCTGCTGATCGGTGACGATCACACGACTCTTTCCGGTTTCTACGCCGTGCACTTCCGTTTCCGGCACGTCCACGGGTTCCGGCCCTACATCGGCACCGGCCTGGGTCTGGCCATCGATTACTTCGACCACCCCGTCCTCGGCGACGATACCGACGTCGACATCGGCTTCCGTCTGATCGGTGGGACCAACTGGGCGATCAAGAACGGTCGCGAGCTGTTCCTCGAGGTGTCGCTCGGTCTCGGCTACGTGAACGACGTCCAGCTGATGGGCGGCTGGAGCTTTTGAGTCGAACGGTTACCGTTGCGCGGCGCAGAGCAGCTCGACGATCTCCTTACTTTTGCTCGATCGGTCGCGACGGGTCGGCCCAGTCGACGTGAAAGAACTGCCCGCGAGGGCGATCCAGCCGCTCGAACGTGTGTGCGCCGAAGTAGTCACGCTGACCCTGCAGGATATTGGCGGGCAACCGTGCCGAGCGATAGTCGTCGTAGTAGGCCAGCGCGCTCATGATTGCGGGACAGGCGATCCCGTGGGTCGCGGCGAGGTTGACCGTCGTGCGCCAGCCCGATTGCGCCCGGGTCAGGCTGCGCCGGATCGCGGTATCGAGCATCAGGTTCGACAGCCGGCGGTCGGCTTCATAGGCCGCGGCGATGCGCTGCAGGAACCGCGCGCGGATGATGCAGCCGCCGCGCCAGATGCGGGCGATCGATCGCAGATCGAGCTTCCAGCCGTGCTCGCGACGGGCGGCGTCGAGCAGGGCGAAGCCCTGGGCGTACGCGCAGATCTTCGACGCGTAGAGCGCGTCGCGGATCGCCGCGACCGCGGCGTCGCGCGTGCCGCGATAGTCGGGTTTCGGACCCCGCAGCTTCCCGCTCGCCGCCACGCGCTCATCCTTCAGTGCGCTGAGGAAGCGCGCGAAGACGGCGAGACTGACGGTCGGGGCGGGGACACCGAGGTCGAGCGAGCTGATGCTGGTCCACTTCCCGGTGCCCTTCTGCCCCGCGGTGTCGAGGATCGCGTCGATCAGGAACCGCCGCGGCTTCAGCGGATCCCGCTGCGCGAGCAGGTCGGCGGTGATCTCGATCAGGTAGGAGTCGAGCTCACCGCGATTCCAGTCGGCGAAGGTCTTCGCGATCGCGTCGGCCTTCAGCGCGAGCAGGTGTTTCAAGAGGAAGTACGCCTCGCTGATCAGCTGCATGTCGGCGTACTCGATGCCGTTGTGCACCATTTTGACGTAATGCCCCGACCCACCGGTTCCGATGTAGGTCGTGCACGGGACGCCTCCGCTGACCGGCCGTCCGGGCGCCCCACCTTCGAGCTCGCGACCCGTCTTGCGATCGACCCGGGCCGCGATCGCGTTCCAGACCGGTTTGAGCCGCTGCCAAGCGCGTCGATCACCACCCGGCATGAGCGACGGACCGAAGCGCGCGCCGATCTCGCCGCCGGAGACACCCGAGCCGACGAAGTACACGTCCTTGCGACCGAGCTCCTCCTGGCGCCGTTCGGTATCGATCCAGAGGCTGTTGCCGCCGTCGACCACCACGTCGTCCGCATCGAGCAACCGCAACAGTTTGCGGTTGACCGAATCGACCGGCGCTCCGGCTTTGATCATCATCACGATGCGCCGCGGCCGCTCGAGCGACTCGACGAGCCGCTTCAACGTCCGGTAGCCGGTCAGGCTTCCCGGGACGTCCGGATTCTCGGCGAGGAACTCGTCCGTTCTCGTTCGCTCCAGGTTCCAGACCGAAACGTCGAACCGATGATCGGCCATGTTGAGCGCCAGGTTGGAGCCCATGACGCCCAATCCGATCATCGCCACATCGGCTTTTTGTCGCTTCATCGTTTCGGTCCCGCGCCTCGACGCGCAGTATACAGAAGCGGACTTGAGGTAAGATCCGCCGGATGGAATCGGCGAACCAGACCGCACGGCGATGGCTGGCGATTCTCTTCGTCGCGTCGGTGACGCTCCCGATCGCGACCCAGCCGGCCGCCCCGGTCCGCTCTCCGCGCAATGCGAACTACACCCTGTTCGTCGAGCTCGATCCCGAGACCAAGATGCTGACGGCCACTCAGCGGCTCGAGTGGCGCAACATCCGGACGGTCGCGACCGACGAGCTCTGGTTTCACCTCTACTGGAACGGCTGGCGCAACAACGAATCCACCTGGATGCGCGAGGACCGGCTGCGGGGGCGCAGCGCTCGCAAGCCCGGCAAGATCAAGGAAGGCGACTGGAGCTGGATCACCATCGACAGCGTGCATCTCGTGAATCGCGACGAGACCAAAACCGATCTCGCCTCCACACAGACCTACCGGACGCCCGACGACGACAACGCCGAGGATCGCACCGTCTGGGCCGTCACCCTGCCGGACCCGGTCGGGCCCGGCGAAACCGCGACGGTGGAACTGACCTGGCGGGCCAAGATCCCGCGGACGTTCGCGCGCACCGGTTTCCGCGGCGACTACTTCTTCATCGCCCACTGGTTCCCCAAGCTCGGCGTCTTCGAGGGCGAGCGCGGCTGGAACTGCCACCAGTTCCACGCGGGCACCGAGTTCTTCTCGGATTACGGTGTCTATGACGTCACGATCACGACGCCGAGCGAGTACGTCGTCGGCGCCACCGGCCGCGAGACCGAGACGATCGATCACGGCGACGGGACCACGGCGCACCGCTTCCAGCAGGCCGATGTTCACGGCTTCGCCTGGACGGCGAGCCCCGACTACATCGAGGTGCGCGATCGCTTCGAACATCCGGAGCTTCCCGCCGTCGACATCCGCTTGTTGATCCAGCCGGAAAAGGAACACCAGACCCGGCGCCACCTCGACGCGACCAAGGCGGCGCTCGAGCACTACGGCCTGTGGTACGGCGCCTACCCGTACGGTCACGTCACCGTGATCGATCCCGCGTGGGGCTCGGGCGCGGGCGGGATGGAATACCCGACGTTCTTTACTTGCGGTAGCGGGATCCATCGCCCGTTCGGCGGCGGATCGCCGGAGGGCGTCACCATCCATGAGGCGGGTCACCAGTTCTGGTACGGCGTCGTCGGCAACAACGAGTTCGAGTACGCCTGGCTCGACGAGGGACTCAACACCTACTCCACCAACCGGACGATGCAGACGGTCTACGGCGACAGCTTCCGCGTGCGACGCTTCGTCACACCGCCCGGTGGCCGCGGGATCTTCGCCCTGGCCTTCCCCGAGATACGTCAGGACCCCTGGATGGGTCGGTTGAACCGTTATCGCGACGACGCCACCAGCGACGTTCCGTCCACGCCGACGTTCCGCTACCATCCACGGACCGGCGGCAGTCTCTCGTACAGCAAGACGGCGCTGTGGCTACGCACGCTGGAGAACCACCTCGGCTGGGAGTCGTTCCGGCCCATCATGGCGACCTTCTACGAGCGCTACGCGTTCAAGCACCCCACGCCCGAGGACTTCGTTCGCGTCGCCAACGAGGTCAGCGGGCAAGACCTGGATTGGTTCTTCGACCAGGTGATCGACGACTCGGTCGCCTTCGACTACGCGATCGATTCGATCAGCAGCAAGCCGCTCGGTCTCGAGGGCTTCGTGGGCGACAACGGCGATCCGACGTTCGTCGATCCGAAGGCGAGCGGTAACGAGGAAGAAACGAAGAAAGCCTGGCGGACCGAAGTCGTCGTACGCCGCCACGGCGGCGGGGTTTTCCCGGTCAGCATCAAGCTGGTCTTCGAGAACGAGGAAGAATCGATCCACGAGTGGGACGGACGGGGCCGCTGGACGCTGATCACCGAGGAGCGCGAGTCGAAGCTCCGGTACGCCGTGGTCGATCCCGAGGGCGTGCTCGCGCTCGACATCCATCCCGGAAACAACAGCCGGTTGCGTGAGACGCCGACCAAGAAAGGCTCGGTCAAGTGGGCCGGTATGTGGATGGTCTGGGTCCAGGACCTGCTGAGCAGCTGGGCGTTCTATCTCTAGGAGCCCGGGGTTGTTCGGAGCGACGACAGCGGGGTTTCGACGGGCATTGGGATCGCCTTTGCTGATCGTCGCCGCGTGGCTGCTCACCGTGATCGCCGCGCTACCCGTCACGATCGTGGTCGGCAACAGCCTGCAGCAGTCGTTCGGCCGCACCCTCTCCGCCGAGCCCATGGCGGAGGGCTTCGACTCCACCTGGTACGGGGAATACCGCGGCTCGGCCAAGGGGATCGAGAAGAGCTTCGATCCGACGCTCGCCGGTGTCGGGGGCGTCCTGACCAACCTCGAGGGTTGGATTCGAGGGGACGCGATCGATCGCTTTGCCGGCCTGACGGGGGTCGCCTTGCTGTTCGTCCTGGTCTGGGCGGTCTTCATCGGGGGGGCGATCGAGCGCTACGCGTATCCCGACGGGCCGCGCGGCGTCGCCGCGATCATGAGCGCGGGTGGGCGCTACTGGGGCCGGTTCGTCCGGCTGGCGTTGCTGTCCGGCGTCGTCTACTACGGGGTCTATCGACTGCACCACTGGGTGATGAGAGTGCTCGAGGGCCGCTTGCTGGACGTCACGGAGGAAACGCGAGCGATGTGGGCGACGCTCACGGTCTACGCGGGAACGGCGCTGATTCTCGTGATGGTGCGTGCCTGCTTCGACTACGCGAAGATCGCGATCGTGATCGAGGATCGCCGCAGCGCGCTGTTGTCGGCGGTGCAGGGAATGCTGTTCGTCCTCATGCACCCGTTCTCCGCCGCGGGCATCGTCCTTGTCTTCGGCATCGTCGCCGCGGTCCCGCTGACACTCTACGTCTGGCTGAGACCGTCACTGATCACGCCGGGCTGGGGTGGCCTGATCTACGCCATCTTCGTCGGCCAGCTCTGGATGCTCGCGAGGATCACGTTGCGCCTGTCGCTGCTCGGCGCGCAGACCGCGTTGTACCAGTCGGCCGGCTCCGGTTCCCCTCCCAGATCGTAGCGCCGGGCAGTGCGCCTTTCCCGTACGGTGGACCGTGCTCCACCCGCGATATCATCGGGTCACGGATCACCGAACGGGACCGATGCCCATGACAACCCAGCAGGCAGCCGTTTTCGACGCGCGCGGGATCACCAAGGTCTACGACATGGGCGAAGTCCAGGTGCACGCGTTGCGCGGGGTCGACCTGCAACTGATGGACTCCGAGGTCATCGTCCTGCTCGGGCCGTCGGGCAGCGGCAAATCGACGTTGCTGAACATCCTCGGTGGGCTGGACACGCCGACGCAGGGTCAGGTCTTCTACCGCGGATCCGAGCTGACGCGGGCAGGCGAGTCGCGGCTCACGGCCTACCGGCGGCACCACGTCGGTTTCGTGTTCCAGTTCTACAACCTCATCCCATCGCTGACGGCGCGTGAGAACGTCGCGCTCGTCACCGAGATCGCGGACGACCCGATGGACCCCGAAGAGGCGCTCGCCATCGTCGATCTGACCGACCGGATGGACCACTTCCCCTCGCAGCTCTCCGGCGGCGAGCAGCAGCGCATCGCCATCGCGCGTGCCATCGCGAAACGACCCGACGTGCTGCTGTGCGACGAACCCACCGGGGCCCTCGACATCTCGACCGGGGTGCTCGTTCTCGAGGCGATCGAGCGGGTCAACCGCGAGCTCGCCACGACGACCGCCGTGATCACCCACAACGCGGCCATATCCAACATCGCCGACCGGGTCATCCGGCTCGCCGACGGACGCATCGACGGTATCGAGGCCAACGAGCGCAAGCTACGGCCCGACCAGCTGAGCTGGTGACGCACGATGCGCGCGATCCAGCTCAAGGTCTTCCGTAACCTCTGGCGGCTCAAGGGGCAGGTGGCGGCCATCGCGGTGGTCATCACGGTCGGTGTGGCGATGTTCATCACCTACTTTTCGACGTTCGATTCGCTGAGCCGGACGCAGGCGACGTTCTACGAGCGCTACCGCTTCGCCGACGTCTTCGCCGGGGTCAAGCGCGCCCCGAACCACCTGGCCTCGCGTTTCGAGTCGATCCCCGGCGTGGCGCAGGTGGATACGCGCGTGGTTGCCGAGGTCGCGCTGGACGTCGAGGGGATGAGCGAGCCGGTCAGCGGCCGGCTGATCTCGATGGACGTCGCCCGGACCGCGCGGCTCAACGATGTGGCGCTGTTGCGCGGCCGGCTGCCCGAGCCGGGACGAACCGACGAGGTGCTCATCGGCGAGGGCTTCGCTCTGGCGCACGGGCTCGATCCTGGTGGTTCGTTTTACGCGGTCATCAACGGCCGCAAACGCGAGCTCGACGTCGTGGGGATCGGTCTTTCCCCCGAATACGTCTACGCCATCCGGCCCGGCGACCTGATGCCCGACGATTCGCGGTTCGGCGTGATGTGGATGGACCACAAGGCGCTGGCCACCGCGTTCGACATGGAGGGCGGCTTCAACGACATCGCTCTCCAGCTGGTTCCCGGTGCGTCGGCGGACGCGGCCATCGCGTCGCTGGACCGCTTGCTCGAGCCCTACGGCGGACTCGGCGCGTTCCCGCGCTCGTTGCAGATCTCGAACTGGTACCTCGACAGCGAGCTACGCCAGCTGCGCGGCTTCGGCCTGTTCGTCCCCGTGGTCTTCTTGTCGGTCGCGGCGTTCCTGCTCAACGTCGTATTGCGCCGCATCGTCGCCGTGCAACGCGAACAGATCGCGGCGCTCAAGGCGCTGGGTTACTCCAACGCCCAGGTCGGGTGGCATTACGCGCAGTGGAGCCTTCTGATCAGCGTCGTCGGCGGGATCTTCGGCATCTGGCTGGGCAGCTGGATGGGACGCGGGATGATCGGGCTCTACAACGACTACTTCCGTTTCCCGTTCCTCGACTACCGGTTGACGACCGGCGTGGTGCTCACCGCGACGTTGTTCGGGCTCGCCGCGGCGATCGTCGGCGCGCTCGGAGCGGTCCGGCAAGCCGTCCGGCTTCCGCCCGCCGAGGCGATGCGCCCCGCCCCGCCCGCGTTGTACCGCAAGACCTGGATCGAACGGCTCGGCATCGAGCGGGTCCTCTCGCAACCCGCGCGGATCGTGTTGCGCAACCTCAAGAGCCACCCGTTGCGCACCGCCGCATCGATCGTCGGTATCGGGTTCTCCGCCGGGTTGATGATCATCGGCCTGTTCTTCCTCGACACGATCGACGTCGTGATGGACCTGCAGTTCAACCAGATCCAGCGTCAGGACATTACGCTGAGCTTCGTGGAGCCACGTGCGTCGGCGGCGTTTCGAGAGGTCTCCCGCCTGCCCGGCGTCCTCGATGCCGCCCCGGCGCGTTCCCTGGCGGTCCGTCTCCGCGCGGGACACCGGACGCGCCAGTCCGCGATCCTCGGGATCGAGACCGCGGCGCGTTTGCAGCGCGTCGTCGATACGGACTTCCGGCCGGTGGACTTGCCTCCCGCGGGGCTCGTCCTGTCGAGCAAGCTGGCCGAGATCCTGCGCGTGCGGCCGGGCTCGACCCTGACACTCGAGGTGCTCGAGGGCACCCGGCCGGTGCGTCAGGTGACCGTGACCCGGACCATCGACGAGTACATGGGCGCTCAGGCGTACATGGACATGAACACCCTGCACGGCCTGATGCGTGAGGGCCGCATCCTGTCCGGGGCCTACCTGCGCGTCGATCCGCGGCTCGCCGACAGTCTCTACGCGCGGCTGAAGTTGATTCCCGCCGTGGCGGGCGTCGCGTTGAAATCCGCGGCGATGATCGAGTTCCAGCGCCAGATGGACGAGATGATGGGTGTGTTCATCTTCTTCAATGTCGTCTTCGCGGCCGTCATCACGGTCGGTGTGGTCTACAACGTGGCGCGCATCGCGCTGTCGGAACGCCAGCACGAGCTGGCCAGCCTACGGGTGCTGGGATTCACGAGAGGGGAGATCTCGTCGATCCTGCTCGGCGAGCTGGCGGTCCTGACGGTGACGGCCATTCCTCTCGGCCTGGCGATGGGGTACGGCTTCGCGGGATTCATGGTCGTGGTGTTCGATACCGAGTTGTACCGGTTTCCGCTGGTGATCACGCCGCGTACCTACGCGGCCTCCGCGCTCGTCGTGTTGCTCTCGGCAGCGCTCTCGGGGTTGCTGGTGCGCCGGCGTCTGGATCATCTGGACCTGATCGAAGTCCTCAAGGTCAAGGAGTAGAGCCATGGCCGTGGAACGAGACAAGAGGAAACGCGGCGGGCGGCGCTGGGCCTGGATCGTGCTTGCCGTCGCAGCGATCGCGGTGGTCGTCGTGCTGTTCCTCCCGGAGCGCATCCAGGTCGAGCTTGGGTACGTCGACCGCGGCCCGCTGCAGGTCACGTTGGACGAAGAAGGCGAATCGCGTGTCCGCGAACGTTATGTGATCTCGGCTCCGGTGGCAGGGCAAGTGCTGCGCATCGAGCTCGATCCGGGCGACGCCGTCGCCGCGGGGAAGACCGTCCTGGCAACGTTCCAACCCGCGCCCCCGAACCTGCTGGACGCGCGGACACGCGCGGAGGCACGTGCCCGCGTCGACGCCTCCCAGGCGGACCTGGGCTTTGCGCAGGCCGGGTTGGCGCGCGCGAGGGCGGAATACCGCTACGCCGAATCGGAGTACCAGCGTATCGAGCGGCTCGCCGCGGAAGAGATCGTGTCCCAGGAGATGCGCGACGCGGTCCAGCTGCGGCTCGACGCGAGCCGCGAGGCGCGCACGGCGGCCGAGTTCGCGGTGAGCGTCGCCGAGCACAACCTGGAACAGGCCCGCGCGGCGCTGTCGAGCGGTGAGACCGGGTCCACCGACCCGATCACGATCCGCTCGCCGGTCGACGGCGTGGTCCTGCGCCGGTTGCGCGAGAGCGCCGCCGTGGTTCCCGCCGGGGATCCGCTGATCGAGGTTGCCGATCCCGATCGGCTCGAGATCGTCGCCGACTTTCTCTCCGAGGACGCGGTGCGGATCACGACGGGCGCGACCGTACTGATCGAGCGCTGGGGCGGGGATCGGACGTTGCGCGGCCGCGTGCGCCGCGTCGAGCCCGCCGGCTTCACCAAGGTCTCCGCGCTCGGGGTCGAGGAACAGCGAGTCAACGTCGTGATCGATTTCGACGATCCGCGCGAAGCCTGGCGCGCTCTAGGCGACGGCTACCGCGTCGACGTGCGGGTCGTGATCTGGGAAGCGGACAGCGTGCTGCGTGTGCCGACGAGCAGCCTGGTCCGCGACGGAGAGGGCTGGGCGGTGTTCCGCGTCGCGGGCAAGAAGGCGCGTCTGGTTCCCGTCGAGATCGGCCGGCGAAACGGGCTGCAGGCGGAGGTGCGCTCGGGTCTCGATGAGGGAGATCAAGTCGTCCTCTACCCCTCCGACCGGATCGGCGACGGCGTGGGCATCGAGCCGCGCGCCGGTTGAGGGTCTAGCTCACCAGCACCAGGGCGAGCCGTGGAAGGTAGCGACTCTCGTCACCTTCCATCGGCGCCGGCGTCCCGCCGATCCTGTGCGCGCCGACGCGAACGTAGAACGGCTCGGCGTGGGGGTCGGAGTCGATCTCGATGCGTTCCGCGCCTCGCGCCCGCGCCTCCCGCTTGCAGTGTTCGACCAGACGACGACCGAGACCGCGACCGATATAACCCGGATCGATCCACAGGTGCTCCAGCTCGACGACCGGGCCCGCCCCGCTCAATGCGTAGAACCCGGCAATCACGCCATCGGCCTCGGCGACGAACATCCGCTGGGTCTCGATCGACGCCCGCGTGACGGTCAGCGGGTCACGCCACTCGCGAATCCACGCCTCGGGGTAGTTCCAGTAGCGTTTGGCGACATGAGCGATCTCGGTCAGCCGCTCCGCCTCGACCGGTCGGGCGCGTCGGATCGTCGATTTCAAGACAGGGCTCCCTCGTTCGAAGTATCCCACCCGGCGCGCCCGACCGCCGGTCGAGACAAGAGTATGATGCCGGCACACGGGGGGAGGGGGCGGAGAGCACGATGCGAAGATTACTGGTACTTGCGACCGCCGGCTTCTTCGTGTTGCCGGTCACCGCCGCGGAGCTCTCGCTCGACGATCTGGCCTGGATCAGCGGCACCTGGGAGGGCACGAGCGGGAGCGTGCGTCAAGAGGAGTACTGGTCGCGTCCCGCCGGCGGGTTGATCCTCGGCATCCATCGCGATCTGTTTTCCGAGAACCGGTCGTTCTTCGAGTTCCTGCGTATCGAGCAACGTGACGACGGCATCTTTTACGTCGCGATGCCGCGTGGGAGAGTTGGCACCGACTTCCGTCTCATCGAGCTCCAGGATGGGCGCGCCGTATTCGAGAACCCCGACCACGATTTCCCGCAACGCATCATCTACACACGCGACGGCGACACGCTGAGCGCGCGGGTCGAAGGCGAGGAGAACGGCAAGCAACGCAGCAGCGGCTGGAGCTGGAGACGCGTTCTGCCGGAGTGAGCCCACTTTCGACAAACGGGCACCGCGGGTAGAATGACGCGATCGCCGACAAACTACTTGTAAACAAAAGGTAAACAGATGTTGAAACGACGTTCGATTCTCGTACTCGGTCTGGGCGTGTTGCTCATCTGCGCGTCATGCAGCTCGGGAGACGACGGTGGTTCCGCAAGCGGCGGTACTTCCGGCGGAAGGCAGTTCCTCAGCGTAGGCACGGCACCTGCGGGCGGCACGTTCTTCGTCATCGGTAGCGCGATCGCCGAAGTGCTCGACTCCAACGCCGGCGATCGCGGTTGGAGCGTCACGGCCGAGGCGACCAAGGGATCCCAGGAGAACATCCGCCGCGTCCATGCCGGCGAGCTCGAGCTGGCGCTGGCGAACTCGGCGATCAGCTACTTCGCGTCTCGCGGATCCGAGCGCTGGGGCGAGGCGGCCGACATCCGCGCCGTGATGACGATGGCGCCGAACGTGGGGTTGTTCATCGCCCCCAGGGGTGGAGTCCGGACCCTTGCCGGCCTGAAGGGCAAGCGGGTCTATCTCGGTCCTGCCGGCGCCGGGTTCGACTACTTCATCCGGCCCATCCTCGAGGCGCACGGACTGGCCTACGAGGATCTCGTCGCGATCCATGGCGGGCAGTCGCAGGCGGTCGATTATCTCGCCGACGGTTCCGCCGACGCCGCGTTCCTCGGTGGCGGGATCCCGGTCGCCTCCATCACGCAGGCCGCGACGTCGCAGAACATCGTCTTCATCCCCTACGAGTCCGACGCGGTCAAGCAGCTGATCGAGGAGTACCTGTTCTTTCGTCCGGCCACGATTCCCGCGGGCACCTACAAGGGACTGACGACCGACTACCACGGCCTCGACGTCGGCTCGATGCATCTGATCACGCGGACCGATGCCGACGAGGAGCTGATCTACCAGCTCACGAAGACGCTCTACGAGAACCGCGACCAGGTCGTGGCCAAGCACGCCGCCGGCAAGGCGATCAACGCCAAAAACGCGGCGCGCGATACGGGCACGCTGTTCCACCCCGGCGCCCGCCGCTACTACCAGGAGATCGGCATCTGGACCGGCGCGGAGCCGGCAGGAGACCAGGCGAATTAAGTACTCGCGGCTCACCATCGCGCTCGCCGGGATGCTGTGCGTGTTCACGCTCGCCGAGGTGAACTACCCTCGAATCTCGCCCCAATCCCAGCTCGCCGTCTTCGCCATGCTGGGGCTCGTGCTCTGTTTCCTGAACAAGCCGCTGCATCCGCGATTCGCCGGGAACCGCGCGCTCCGCGTCGTCGACATCGTTCTTGCGCTGGCCAGCGTCGTCTGTTGCGCCTACGTCTTCGTCCAGACGGAGAGCTGGTTCGAACGCTGGTGGATCGACGGCCAGTCGCTGGGCGATCGCGCGGGGCAGGAGACCGGCCTCGACACGGCGGTCGGTGTGATCGGTGTGCTGCTGGTGCTCGAGGCGACGCGACGCGCCATCGGCTGGGCGCTGCCGATCCTCGCCTCCGCCTTCCTGGTCTACACGTTCGCCGGGCCCTACCTGCCCGACGGGTTGTTCCCGCACCGTGGCTACGGCCTCGAACGCGTCGTCTCGCAGACCTTCCTGCACAGCCAGGGTGTGTTCGGCACCGCCCTGCGCGTGATGTTCACGTACGTGTTCCTGTTCGTGATCTTCGGCGCGCTGCTCAAGGAGAGCGGCGCGACGCAGTACGTGATCGACTTCGCGCGCCGCCTGTTCGGCGGCAGCCACGGCGGGCCGGCCAAGGTTTCCGTGCTGTCGAGCGGGATGATGGGATCGCTGTCCGGCAGCGCGGTGGCGAACACGGCGACCACCGGCACCTTCACGATCCCGATGATGCGCAGCTCCGGCTTCAAGCCCGAGATCGCCGGCGGGATCGAGGCGGCGGCGAGCTCGGGAGGCGCCCTCGTGCCGCCGGTGATGGGCGCCGGGGCCTACATGATGCTCGAGATCGTCGAGCCACCGGTGACCTACCTGCAGATCGTCAAGGCCGCCCTGTTGCCGGCGCTGCTGTACTACACGTCGTTGCTGTTGATCGTGCACTTCTATTCGAAGCGCATCGGGGCTGGCGCCGCGCGCGATGAAATCGAACCGGGTGTCTGGAAACGATTCGACGGTCTGGTCTTTCTTTCGGCGTTCGTGGTGCTCATCGCGCTTCTCGTCGCCGGATTCACGGTCTTCCGTTCGGTCAGCCTCGCGCTGGCGGCGATCGTCGTCGTCGCCGCCCTCAACAAGAATACGAGGATCACGCCGCGCAAGACGCTTTCCGCGATGGGCAAATCCGCGATGGACGTGATCCCGCTGGTCGCCGCGGCGTCGTGCGTCGGGATCGTGATCGGCGTCGTCACGCTGACCGGGATCGGCACGAAGTTGCCCTCGACGATCCTCGACCTGGCGCAGGGGAACCTGGTCGCGGCGTTGGCGCTGATCATGGTCTCCTCGATCATCCTCGGGATGGGGTTGCCCAGCGCGGTCTGTTACCTGTTGATGGCGACGCTGGTCGGACCCGTCCTCGGCGATCTCGGTGTCGTCCCGCTCGCCGCGCACCTGTTCATCTTCTACTTCGGGATGCTGTCGATGGTCACCCCGCCGGTGGCGCTGGCGGGCTACACGGCGGCATCGATCGCGGAGTCGGGGATCATGGCGACATCGTTCGCCGCGTTCCGCTTCGCCCTGGTCGGGTTCACGCTCCCGTACATGTTCGTCTTCGAGCCCGAGCTGCTGATGATGTCCGCCGACGGAACACCCCCGGGCTGGGGGCTGATCCTCCGTTCGGTGCTGCTGGCGGCGGCGGGTCTGGTGCCGTTTGCCGCGGCGATCTCCGGCTACCTGTTCGCCCCGCTGGCCCCGTGGTTGCGCGGTGTCGCGCTGATCGCGGCGTTGCTGTTGCTGATCCCGGGGCCCGCCTGGACGGTCGGCGGGATCGGCCTTCCGGTGTTCGATCTCGGGGGGCTCGTCGCGCTGGGCACGGTCCTGGCGATCAACTTCGGGAAGCGAAAAAAGTCGTAACCTCCTCCGCTCGATTCGTCTCCTACCGGATAGACCCCCGATTGGGGTGAGCCGGAGGAGACATGAACAGGATCCGATTGCTGGCCATCGCGCTACTCCTTGCCGTGGCCGGGCCGTCGGCCCGGGCGCAAGAGACCTGTATCGACCTGCCCCCGGGCGCCCGGGCCTGGTGGCCGGCCGACGGGACGATGGAGGACGTCGTCGGGGGACATGACGCCGTCGATCTCGGCTGGGCGTTTTCCGTCGAATTCTCGCCGGGGCGCGTCAACGAGGGGTTCGACTTCAACGCCTTCGATACCGGGCTCAAGGTCCTGCACTCCAACGACTTGAACTTCGACCCGACAGCCGACTACACGTTGATGTTCTGGATGGCCACCGACAGGTTTTCCCAGATCGGCGATGCGGTCCTCATCTCGAAGTGGCGAGGCTTCACGCAGCCGTTCCCCTACGAGGTGCGGCTGAAGCACGAATCGACCTCGCCCGTTCTCGGCAGGATGGTCGCGGTCTGCTGGGACGAAACGTCCACCGCGAGCGTCCGAACCGAAAAGGTCCTGGACGACAGCGCCTTCCATCATGTGGCGAACGTCTTCAGCCACTCCACGATGACGCTGCAACACCACATCGATGGGAAGCTCGACTCGTCCGCGAGCTACACGACACCCCTGACCGCGCTCGCGAACGACCACAACCTGCACTTCGGCATCCGGATGGGCACGATCAATCCGGTTTCCGCGACCAACTACCGCGGCATGCTGGACGAGATCATGATCTTCGACCGGGCGCTTTCGACGTGCGAGATCGCGGCGCTCCACGAAACCGGCGGTGAGGGTGTCTGCCGCGGCGATCGCGACTTCGACGGTCTGGCCGACTACGACGACAACTGCCCGGACGTCGCCAACGCGACCCAGGACGATCCCGATGGAGACGGGGTGGGCAGCGCCTGCGACTGTGCGGCGCTCAACCCGGCCTACGGACGCGTGCCTCCTGAAGTCTGCATGGGCATCGTCAAGGAGGGACAGGACGCGAGGCTGAGCTGGGCGCCGCTCGACGCCTACGGGGGAGCGGGGACGCGCTACGACGTGCTGACCGGCATGCTGCACGAGCTGCCCGTCGGTGTCGGTGTTTCCGAGCAGTGCATCCGGGAAGATCTCGACGCGCTGGAGGCCATCGACTCGTCGATCCCGCCGCCGGGTACGGGCATCTGGTACCTCGTGCGCGCCGACTCGCAGTGCGGCAACGGCACGTGGGGCCGCACCTCGTCGGACGTCGAACGCATCTCGGCGATCTGTTTCTGAGACTCGGAACGCCCGGGCCCGTCCGTCAGCGGCTAGAATCGTCGCTTCGAACGGAGGGGTTCTCCATGACATGTTTGCCGTTTCGTATCGCGACCGCGTGTCTCGCCGCTACCCTGTTCTTCGTCGGGGCGTGCGAGCCCGCCGAGCGCAACGCGATCACGATGGATACCGGTCTTCCGTTGAGCGAAGGACTACGCTCGTATGACGTCCAGCGTTACACGCTGCGGCACGAGATTCTCGTCGACCGCAAGGCGATCGCCGGATCGGCGACCGTCACGTTCCGGGCGTTGCAGGACATGGACAAGCTGGAGCTCGACTTTGACGGGACCTTCCGTATCGACGGGATCGACGCACCGGACGGCACGCTCGATCACGAACGCGACGAGGCGAAGCTCTTCATCCCGCTGGGCCGGACGGTTGCAGCCGGGAACATCGGCGAAGTCACCGTGCGCTACCGCGGCAAGCCGGTCGAGGCGAAACGTCCCCCCTGGGACGGTGGGTTCCAGTGGGGCAAAACGCCGTCGGGGAAACCCTGGATCGCGACCTCGTTCCAGGGCGAGGGCTGCGACATCTGGTGGCCTTGCAAGGATCACCCGAGCGACGAGCCGGAGGGCGTGGACCTGCACATCACGGTTCCCGTCGATCTGACGGTCGCGTCGAACGGCGTGCTCGTCGGGGTCAAGGACGAGCCCGACGGTCGCAAGACCTTCCACTGGCAGACGAACGTCCCGACGAACCTTTACGGCATCGCGTTGAACATCGGGCCCTACGTGTTGATCGAGGGGACGCACACGTCGACCAACGGCACCGAGATCCCGCTGGCGTTTTGGGCCATCGAGGATCATGAAGACGAGGCGCGAGAGCTGTTCGAGCGGGAGCTGAACGACGTGATCGCGTTCTTCGAGCGGACCGTCGGGCCGTATCCGTGGGGCCAGGAGAAGCTCGGTCTCGCCGAGACACCGCACCTCGGGATGGAGCACCAGACGATCAACGCCTACGGCAACGAGTTCAAGCGCGACCGGTTCGGCTTCGACTGGTTGTTGCACCACGAGCTCTCCCACGAGTGGTTCGGCAACCTCGTCTCCGCGAGCGACTACGCCGACCTGTGGATCCACGAGGGCTTCGGCGCGTACATGCAGCCGGTCTACACGCAACAGGTCCTGGGCGACGCCGCGTTCCACGCACGGATGTACGAGGCGTATCTGGGGATCCGCGCCTGTAACCCGGTGGCCCCGCGCGGGCAGTTCTCCGACGACCGGTTACACGGCGACGAGGGCCCGGGAGGGGATATCTACGGCCGCGGCTCGTGGACCCTGCACAGCCTGCGCTACCTGATGGGCGAGGAAGCTTTCTGGGAATCGGTGCGGATCCTGCTGTACGACACGCCGCACCCCGAGAGGCTCGAGCCACCCATCGTGCCGCGCCATCGAACGACCGACGACTACCTCGAGATCGCCAGCACCGTCGCCGGGCGCGACCTTTCCTGGTTCTTCGAGGTGTACTTCCGCAGCGCCGCGGTGCCCGAGCTGACCGCCCGCCAGGACGGCGCGGACGTCCTGCTCGAATGGAAGACGGAGGGCGACCTGCCGTTCGACATGCCCGTGCCGGTGCGCAAGCGTGGCGAGGTCCGGCGCGTGGACTTCTCGAACAACACCGCACGTCTGGCCGGCCTGTCGGTCGAAGAGATCCAGATCGACCCGTTCATGCAGGTGCTACGCAAGCTCCCCTCGCTCCCGACGTGCGCGGAGCGCGAGGCGGAAGAGGCGCAGCGGTCGTGAGCGGCCGTCCTCAGTCGGTTTTCTTCAGATCGAGCGCGGCGGAGTTGATGCAATAGCGCATGCCCGTGGGTCGCGGGCCGTCCGGGAACAGGTGGCCGAGGTGGGCGTCGCACGTCGCGCAACGCACCTCGACGCGGCGCATCCCCAGGCTGTTGTCCTCGACCTCGCGGATCGCGTCCTTGTCGAGGGCCTCGTAGAAGCTCGGCCAGCCGGACCCCGAGTCGTACTTGGTGTCCGAGCCGAACAGCAAGGCATCGCAACAGATGCAGTGGTATGTCCCGTCTTCCTTACAGTCCCAGTACTTTCCCGTGAAGGCGCGCTCCGTGCCGCCACAGCGGGTCACCTCGTACTGTTCGGGCGTCAGCTCGCTTTTCCAATCGGCATCTTGTTTCGTCTGCTCACTCATCCCCGACCTCCACGTCATCAAACCTAGCAGAACGCGGCACGCGGCCCTTTTGTTCCTGGATTGTGGTGCGTTGAGCCGGGGGTCGAGCTGGAGGGATTGGCGGTAAAAAAGGTCGAATTGGGTGGGAATGTGAAGGAGGCGGGACCCAGTCAACCCGCGGCCGTAGACCACGACTCGCGACCGAGGCCGGCATCAAGCTGGAGACCGATACGGTGAAGCGGCTTCTCGCCGGCTCGAGCTCCTCGCCGCAAGACTGGATTGAGTCGGACCGAGGGCTAGGGTTCGCGTCTGTCCTCGGCGTAGCCCAGGGAAACCAGAAACTCGTCGACGGCGCGATTCGCCCGCGCGCGGACTTCCGGGTCCGGGTTGGGCCAGCCGTCATCCGGCTCGGTCGACGGTGTGAAAAGATGCCCGACGTCGTCGTAGACGATCATCTCACTGGAGTTTCCGGCGGCCAGCATGGCTTCGTGGAAACGCCGGTTGCCGTCGAGCGGCGTGACCGTATCGGTCCGCCCCTGCAGGATCAAGGTCGGGGGCAAGCCCTCGCGCACGAACCGGTCGGGCGAGATGTCCTCGACCTTGGCCCGGTCGCCGAGGATCCGTTGCATCCAGCGGTCGTGCCGGACCGACAGGGCGGGAGACGCCAGGATCATGGCATCCGGAGAGCAACGCACATCCTCGCAGGATTCGTTGAAGATCGCGGCGCAGGCGATCAGGTGCGCCCCGGCGGACCAGCCGTAGGCGCCGACCCGATCCACATCCACGCCGAGCTCGGTGGCGTGCTCGCGAACCCAGCGGAACGCCGCGCGGGCGTCCTCGATCGCATCGAGCGGGGTATTCCCGGGGTGCTTGCTGCCGGAAAGCCGATACTGAACCGAGATGCCGACAAGCCCCAGCTCGGAAAAGTGTGCGGCCTTCCCGAAACCCCAGGAAGCTTCGCCGATGCTCCAGCCGCCCCCGTGGAAGATCAGCACCGCCGGGCGTGGCTCGTTCCCACCTTCCGGAGCGAACACGTAGAGCTTGACCTCCGTGGCGCCATAGCGCGCGTAGACGTGCTCGCCGGTCGGCGTGAGTTCGGCATCCTCCGCGGCGACCGGCAACGCCGCGGCCGCGAAAAGCACGAGGGCGAACGGCAGGCAAGCGTGCCGACGGATCAGGCGCATCAAGACTCCTCCCGGGGCAGTGTATTCAAGAACGAGTCGCGGGCGCCAAGGTTGCGTCCTACCGGCTAGCGCCGTTCCTTGAGGTAGCGCTGCCAGAGCATGCGCGCCGCAACCGAGCGGTACGGGCGCCACGGCTCGGCGAGCTTCTCGAGCCGTTCGGGTTCCGGCCTGCGGCGCAGCCGCTTGACGTCCTGCACTGCCACGGCCAGCGCGAGATCGCCGACCGGCCAGATGTCGGGGCGCCGGAGCGCCATCAGCAGGTACACCTGCGCGGTCCACGCGCCGACGCCCTTGAGCTCCGTCAACCGCGCATGCACGTCACCATCCGGCCACTCGTTCAACCGGCGCAGATCGAGACGCCGGCTCAGCACCGCGTCGGCGAGACCGCGGCAGTAGGCCGCCTTCTGCCGGCTGAAACCGGCGCGCTTGAGCTGCGCATCGCTCAGGGCCAGGAACGAGCGTGGGGTCAACCGTCCGGTCATCGCGCGCAGCTTGTCGAAACAGGCGCGCGCGGAGGCCAACGAGACCTGCTGTTCCAGGATCATGTGGACCAGGCAAGGGAAACCGGGGCGACGTCCCCACAGCGGCGGCACCCCGTCGGCGTCCAGCAAACCGGCCAGGTCCGTATCCCGCGCCGCCAGTCGCTTCGCGGCGCGGGCCAACCGGGCGGGGGTCAGCTCGACAGCCAAGTCGTGCTGACGGGGATCCAGCGACCGAGGATCCAGACGTACACGTGCTCGCGTTCGCGCGTGTGTTGCTCGATCCCGCGCATCTGGGCGTCCAGCGAGGACCGCGTATACGATGTGAACGACTTGGCGACGAACGGCGTGTTGATCCCGTGCCGGATGCCGACAAACAGACAGTCGTCGCAATCGTCCCGGTTCACGCGTTCGATGTACGTGCCACCATCGTCGGCCATCAACACGCCGTTGTAACGGCTCAACGACGACTCCAACCGGTACAACCGGTCGTCGCCCAGGATCTCCGCCAGACGGTAGCTGATGACATAGACGCGTTCCGAAAAGCGTTCGGTCCCGTCGTGGGATTCACCCAGCGCCGCAACGCTGCGGACGTCGTCGGCGATCATGTCGGGGGCCAGCTGGGTCAGCGATTTGCGTCCGACGAACATCCACAACCCGAGTTGCAGGAACAAGAAGATCACGACCATCCGTGAGACCCAACGGAAGACCCGCGCCGGGGTGGACGGCTTCGGGGCCGGAGCCGGGACGGCCGCGGATCTCTCGCTGCCCCAGGCCGATTCCGGCCTGCCGTATCCGTTGTCGCCGTGCTCGTCCACGCTATTCCTACACTCCACGCGCCGATTCGGTTTCAGCCCCCGCGGATGGGACTCGCTGCTTCAACATACGCGTTATAGCGCTCGCGGATCTCCCGGACATAGGCCACCGGCTCGCCGCACCGACAGTAACCGTGGCGCGCATTCGCCGAATATTCAACGTTGGAGAGCAAAAGCATCGCCCTCTCCACGTTTTCGAACCACCGATTCGGGTTCAGCCCCAGCTCGCGAGCGAGCCGGCGCACATCCAGCACGTGCCCCGGCCCGGCGTTGTAGGCCGCCAACGTGAACCACATCCGGTCCCGGACGGGCAGCTGCGGCTCGAACCGGTCGCGGACCCAGTCGAGGTAGCGGATCCCGGCGTGGATCGCCGCCTCGGGATCGTCGAAATCCTCGATCCCGAGCTCGACCGCGGTCGCCGGCATGATCTGCATCAACCCGCGCGCGCCGGCGAACGACTCGGCATCCTGCCGGAAACGGCTCTCCTGATACATCTGCGCGACGACCAGGCGCCAATCGAACCCGTAGTCGTCGGCGAACTTCTTCACGATCTCGTCGTACGGCGACAGGCCGTGCGCAAGGCGCGCGCGCCCGGCGGCACGCAACGACCGCTCCCCGAAGTAACGGTCGTGGACCACGTTATAGAAGAGGCCGCGGTGGGAGCGTTTGACGAACGCGTCGACGGCTGCGGCGAGCTGCGGGTTGGATTCGCGGACGGCCCAGCTCAGCGGGATCGCCCCGCGCAGCGTCAGGGCGGCTCGAACGTCCCTCCGCCAGGAGCGCTCGATCGCGAGCGTCCTGTTGTCGGCGACCGTCAGGTCGTACTCGCCTGTGGCGACGCGGGAGATGATCTCGGGGATCCCAAGCGATTCCGGCACGGCCTCGAGCCGGAAACCCCAGTCGGCTGCCAGCGGCGCGAGCGTACGCCAGAACGAGCCGCCGCGACGCACGTGGAACGTGCGGCCGCGAAGGTCGGCGAACCGGCTCGGTGGCTCCTGGTCGTCGCTGCGCGCCACGACCACATGGGAGACCCGGTCGTAGGGCCGTCGAAACGTCACCCCGTCGAGGCGCCTCTCCGGCGGCGGCACCAACCCCGCCGCGATCAGATCGCCGCGCCCCTCGCGCAACAGGTCGAACAGAGATTCGCCCTCGCGCGGGACGATCATCTCCAATCGTAGCCCCTGCTGGCGGGCGAACTCGCCGGCCAGCTCGTATTCGAAGCCCTTCAGCTGGCCGCGCCAGAGAAAGTAGGTCGTCGCGGTGTTCCGTGTGAGCACGCGCAGGACGCGGCGCTCGAGCAGGCCGTCGAGGTCGTCGGTGTGTCGCTCGCCCGCGCGCGTCGCGAGCTGGATGGAGCTGAGGAAACGGTCGATCCGGTCGAGCAGTAGTCTCGAATCCGGACGAACCGCAAAGCCGATCGCCCGGTCGCCGGTCAGATCCATCCGCACGGCGATGTTCAGGTTGTAGCTCAGGCAGGCGTCGACGAGGTTGCTGTCGGCGACCGTCAGGTCGTACTCGCCGCGCGCGACGCGATGCAGGATCTCCTCGGTTTCGACATCCTCCGGCACGACCTCGACGATCAGGGTCGGCTGCCGTATACGCAGCTCGTCGACGGTCGACCAGAAGGACGACGATCGACGGATGTGAATCCGCCGCCCGGCGAGATCGTCGACGGAGCGGACCGGCTCGGGATCGTCGTTCCGACCGACGAGCTGTTCGCGAACCACCGAGACGGGGACGGTGAAGCGGACCCTCTCGCGCCGCTCTGCGGAGGCGGTGAGGTTGGCCGCCGCGATGTCGCCGTGGCCGGCGAGCAACCCGGAAAGCAGCTGCTCTCGCGACGCAACCCGGATCCAGACGGGCTCGAGACCCTCGTCGCGGGCGAACTGCTCGATCAGCTGGCGTTCGTGATCCAGGGTCGGGCCGCCGCGTGGCAGCTGTTCGGCGACGACACGCTTGGGCAACAGCACCCGCAAGGTCCCGCGGGCGCGGATCTCGTCCAGGTCGCCGTGGTGCGCATCCGGGGTCGCCGTGGTTCGCGGCTCGGGCGCGCACCCGACGGCGGTGACAACCGCCAACAACGCGCCCCCGAGGAGCAGGCGCATCGGATCTACGCCGCGTCCTTGCCCCGGCCGCGCTTCGAAAACGAGCCGAGCACGATGATGAGCCCGATGATGACCAGGACCAGCGGCCAGCCGCCGGTGAAGAGGAATTCCATCAGATCGTCGCCGATGGAGAACGCGGTGATCAGCAGGACGCCGCCGGGAATGAGCGGCCACCAGTGGGATTGTTTCTCGTAGATCAACGCGATCAACCAGATCGCGATGAAGCCCGTGCCGAGCCCCACCTGCCAGGGGTTGTCTAGATTGTCCATCCGCCGGAGCAGCGTTGCGGAGCCGAGCCCGAGCAGCAGGCATCCGGGAATCAACAAACCGTAGTTCTTGCTGTACAGGTAGGCGCCCAGGAACAGGCTCCCGATCACGAAGAACAGCAGCGACTGCCCGAGATCCTCGACTCGGACGAGCCAGAACAGGAGCAACCCGATCCCGATCAGGGTGACTCCGGCAACGAGTCGCGATCTCTGGTCCTTGTCCATCGGCCCCTCCCTGTCGCTGATCCGCTAGTCTACCCGCAAACCCGCGTCCGGTGCGGACCGGTAACGGCGTGAGACAATGCCCTCCCCAAAAGGAGGGAGGCATCCCATGTCGTGTCGCTGCCCCTGGATGGTCCCGTTCGCCCTGGTTTCATTGATCGCATCGACGACGGTTGCGGACACGTTGCTGGTGGCCAACAAGAGCGACCACACGGTCGATCTGGTCGATCCGGAGACCGGGAAGTCGCGCGCGACGCTCCCGACCGGCAAGTTCCCTCACGAAATCGCGGTCGACCAGGACGGACGGCTCGCGGCGATCAGCAACTACGGCAACCGCGGCGCTCCCGGAAACAGCATCACCGTGATCGATCTCGCATCTCGTGAAGTGGTGCGGACGATCGATCTCGGGGACAACACGCGTCCCCACGGCATGGTCTGGACGGAGAAACACTTGATCGTGACCACCGAGGGCAGCAAGAAGCTGCTGGTCGTGGATCCCGGCGACGGACGGGTCCTTCACGAGGTCTCCACCGACCAGGAGATCTCACACATGGTCGCCGTCACGCCCGACGGCGGACGCGCCTTCATCGGCAACATCGGATCGGGATCGGTGACCGTCGTCGACCTCGCGACGGGCAAGAAGATCACGGACATCGAGACCGGCGCGGGGGCCGAAGGTCTGACCGTGACACCCGACGGGAAAGAGGTCTGGGTCGGCAACCGAGGAGCGGATACGTTGACCGTCATCGACGCCGCTTCCCTCGAGATCCTGGAACAGGTTCCCTGCAAGGGCGTGCCGATCCGCGTCGTCTCCACGGCGGACGGGAAGCGCATCCTGGTGTCCTGCGCGCGCACCGGCGAGGTCGCGTCGTTCGATCGCGAACGTCGCACGGAACTGGTCCGTCGCAAGCTCGACCTGAGTACGGTGCCCGACGCGGCGACCCGCCTGTTCGGGGACCGCTTCGGCGAAAGCCCGGTCCCGGTCGGGCTCGTCATCGCGCCCGACGACAGGACCGCCTGGGTCGCCGCGACGCAGTCCGACGTCGTGGTCGTCGTCGAGGTCGAAACGCTCGACGTCATCGATCTGATCCGGACGGGAAAAGAGCCCGACGGTATGGCCTACACGTCGAAAGACTGATGCTATAGTGCGTCGCCGTCCGAGGTGGGGGCGCATCGGGCGGTCGAAAGAGTATTCATGGCCAAAAGAAAACCCCGCTACCTGTTCCGCATCCTCGTCCTGGTCGTCCCGGCAGCCTTGATCTTCCTCGGTGTCGCCTCGTTCCGCAGCGGCCCGCCGGCGGTCATCGAGATTCGCCCGAGCATGCCCGGGATCGGCAAGCTCACACCGGTCGAGGTATCCATCGACGAACCGGTCCGCGGTCTCAGCGGCGTGCGGGTCGAGGTCGTCCAGGGCGACCGCGTCGAGATCCTCGAGGAACGCTCCTACACGCCACGCGCGCCGTGGCAGTTCTGGGGCCCGCGCATCCCGCGCGAGGACATGGTCGTCAACGTCGGCAAGGAAACGGTCGCCGGACTCGAGGAAGGCGACGCCACGATTCGCGTGATCGCCGACCGGGCGCCGTCCTGGCTGCGGCGGCCGGAGCCGGCCTCGGAGGAGCTGACGCTGACGGTCAAGCTAAAGCCGCCGTCCCTCCAAGTTCAATCGCTGCACACGTACGTGACCCAGGGCGGCAGCGAGGCCGTCGTCTATCGCGTCGGCGACTCGTCGATCAAGGACGGCGTCCGGGCCGGGGATTGGTGGTTCCCGGGGTACCCGCTGCCGGGGGGTGGCGACCGCGACCGTTTCGCGCTCTTTGCGATGCCCTACGACATGACGGAAGGGTCGGAGATCCGGCTCGTCGCCGTCGACGACGTGGGGAACGAGGCCACCGCGAGCTTCGTCGACCGCATGACCAGAAAACCCCTTCGCCGAGAAGAAATCCGTCTATCCGACAGCTTCATGCAGCGCGTCGTTCCGCCGATCCAGGATCAAAATCCGGACCTGCCCGAGTCGGGTGACCTGCTGCAGGACTACCTGGCAATCAACGGCGGCCTGCGTGAGGCCAACGCGGCGACGTTGAAGCGTCTCGCCGAGGCGTCGCCGCCCGAGTTTCGCTGGAACAAGAAGTTCGTGCCGATGCGCAACGGCCAGGTCATGTCCGCGTTTGCGGTACGCCGAACCTACACTTACAACGGCCAGGCGGTCGACCAGCAGGACCATCTCGGGTTCGACCTGGCGTCGACCGCGCGCGCCGAGATCCAGGCGTCGAACGACGGCGTCGTCGTGCTGGCCGAGTATTTCGGCATCTACGGCAACTGCGTGGTGATCGATCACGGTTACGGGCTGCTGAGCCTGTACGGCCACCTGTCGAGCATCTCGGTCGAAGAGGGACAGGCCGTCGAGCGCTACGAGGCGATCGGGCGCTCGGGTCAGACCGGGCTCGCCGGAGGCGATCACCTGCACTTCACGATCCTGCTGCGCGGCCTTCCGGTCAATCCGCAGGAGTGGTGGGACGGCCACTGGATCCACGACCGTCTGAAGCTGAAGCTCGGAGCCGCCCTACCGTTCGAGCGTTGATCCTCGCGTCGTGAAGGATCGCGCGACAGATTTTTTCCGCGAGTTGCAGGACACACTCTGCGCGAGCCTCGAGTCCGTCGACGGGCACCGCCGTTTCGTCGAGGATGCGTGGAGCTACGAGCCGGGCGACGGACCGGGCGACGGGGGCGGTCGCTCACGCGTGTTGAGCGACGGGGCGGTGTTCGAGAAAGCCGGTGTCAACGTCTCCGCCCTGACCGGCGAGCTGTCCCCGCGTTTGGTCGAGCGGTTGCAGGTCGTTGACCGGAGGTTCTTCGCCACCGGGATCTCGCTGGTCGTCCATCCGGAGAGCCCATGGGTCCCGACCGTGCACATGAACCTGCGCTACCTGCAGTTGTACGACGCGAAAGACGTCGCGGGCCGCGCCTGGTTCGGCGGTGGAGCCGACCTGACGCCTTATTACCCCGACGAAGAGGCCGCCGTTGCCTTCCACCGCGCGATGAAGGACGCCTGCGATCCTTACGGCGCCGATGCCTACGCGCGATTCAAGCGCGCCTGTGACGAGTACTTCTACCTCCCGCACCGCGGTGAGGCGCGCGGTATCGGTGGGATCTTCTTCGACTACCTCGACGACGAGCCCGAACGCACGTTCGAGATGGTGCGTCGCGTCGGGGAGTCGTTCAACCGCGTCTACCGGGAGATCGTCGAGCAACGCAAGTCGCGGAGCTGGACGGAAGACCAGCGCCAGTGGCAGCTGCACCGTCGCGGCCGCTACGTCGAGTTCAATCTGATCCACGACCGCGGTACGTTGTTCGGGTTGGAAACGAAGGGTCGGACCGAGTCGATCCTGATGTCGCTACCGCCCCTGGTGCGCTGGACCTACGGTCACGAGCCCGAGCCGGGAAGCCCCGAGGCGCAATTGCTCGTTTGGCTAAAAAGCCCGCGCGACTGGCTCTAGACGCTAGCGGCGCTTCGGACCCGCCGTCACCCGCCGATCGCCGCGGACATCGACGTCGGTCCAGTGATAGACGCGTTGGCCCGCCCGGATCATCAGGTCATAGCGTCCCTCGAGCAGCTGGAGCGACTGTCCCAGCTCGCCGCTGGCAACCCAGCGGTTGCGGCCGGGGAGGAAGACCGTGACACGGCCCTGGTCGGAGCGAGTGGCCTCGCGGAAGATCGTTCTCAAGGCACTGCGTAAACCGGCCCGGTTGCTGGCCGTGTGGTACGTCCCGATGCACTCCAGATCCGACTCGGCATGCTTGGGTTGATCGAGTCCGATGACGTGAACGCGATCCGCCCGGCCGCGTCGGATCAGCCGCGCCGAAGCGTCGCAAGGGTCGCCCGTGCAGGTGTCGCCGCCGCCCGTGATCACGACCACTGTCGAGCGGCCGTTGAGTGGTAAATCCGAAGCGGCCTTCTGCAGGCTGTAGGCGATCGGCGCGAACCCCGATGGCCGGATCAGGTCGAACGTCTGCTCCAGGAGGCTCTTGTTCAACGGGGCCGGGGGCACCAGCAGGGTCGAGTCCTGGCAGTTGTTCTGGTTGCGCGGGGCGATGCCCCAGACGCGCACCCCGACATCGATGTCTTCGACATCGAGGATGTCGATCGTGTCGAGCAGTGTTTGACGCACCAGCTCCAGCCGCGACCGGCCACCCATCGAGTCGTCCATCTCGAGCGAGCTGTCGAGCAGGATCAACACGGTCGAACGTTCGATCCGACCGCGGATGCGACGCGGCGGCCGGATCGTCAAGCTCGCCGTCTGGAGCGGCAGGTCGACGTCGATCTCGACCCGGCCCTCGACATCGCGATCGCGCACCCAGTTCTCCGTGCGGATCGAGCCGACGCGATAGGTCGTATGGATGTCGTACCGGCCCGCGGGGACGTCGATCGTGCTGCCGCTGCGTTGCGTCGTCAACGGAGTCTCCGGCTGACCGGCTCGATACACGTTGAACCACGCGTCACGCAACGGTTCCCCGTCGCGCCGCACGACCACACGCAGCTCCGCCCCGGCCTCCTCGAGCACCTCGATGACCTCGCGCGTGCTGCCCTCGACGGCAATGTCGCGCGCCCAGCGTTCGATCGGCGCCGCCCCGAAACTGCTGTACAGAGCCCGGACATCGTAGGTCCCCGCGGGGATCTCGAGGAGCTCCCCGGACTGTCCGTGGGCGAACGGCTGCGGGTCACCGGGACGGTGGATCTCCCACGTTCCCTCGGTGGGCGAAACGGGCACTCCCCGGTAGGTCAGCGCCACGCGGAGCCGCGCCGAGGCGACGCCGATATCGACGGTCTCCAGGTGATCGTCGTTCACCAGGTAATCGTCGAGCCAGGTGGACTGCAGGCCGCGCGGGTCGCGGTAGAGCGCCTCGACGTCGTACCGTCCGGCGCGAAGGGTCAATCGCTCACCGGGCCGGCGCGAAGCGAGCGGTTTGTCGCGCCGTCCCGCGCTGTACACGTTGTAGCCCCCGCTGTGGACGTGGATCGGCGACCCGCCTGCGGTGATCTCGACGGTCAGATAGGCCGGGACGATCGAGAAGCTCTCCTCGTGGACGACGTCCCCGGTGAGCTCGAACGATTCCAGGACGCGTTCCTCGACGATCGTATCGTTGACGTAACGGATCACGACATCGTAGGTGCCCTCCTCGATGCGGATCGAACGCGAGGCGTCGGCCCAGGCCAGGTAGCGCTCTCGTTTGCCCTCCTCGTAGACGTACACGCGTCCGTGCGAGGGATCGGGTAGCGGCTCTCCGTTGTTCGTGAACAGGACCGTCAGCGTCGCGGAGGCGGCGTGAACGGGGACGGCGGGCAGCCAGCACAGCAACACCGCCGCAAGCATGAACGTACGAGATTTCAACATCGCTGTCGCAGCCCCTCCGCGCCTGCATTCTACACACCGTGGGGTCAGGTCTTGAATCTCGTGTTTCCCGGTGAGAAGAGCCATGCGGGGGAAATCTGGTAGAGTCAGCGCTTCATGGAAAACGCACCGCTCATCCAGAACGATGCCGTGGTCTTCGGTCTCCTCGTCGCGATGCTGGGATTCGTGTTCTGGGGGACGAGTCGCCCCGCGGGATTTTGGAAACGGTTCTACTCGATCGTTCCTTCATTGCTGTTGTGTTACTTCCTGCCCTCGCTGTTCTCGACGCTGGGGATCATCTCGGGGGACGTCTCCCAGCTCTACACCATGGCCAAGAATTACCTGTTGCCGACGGCGCTGGTGTTGCTGACGCTGAGCATCGATTTTCAGGGCATCCGGAACCTGGGACCCAAGGCTTTGATCATGTTCCTGACCGGGACGGTGGGGATCATGATCGGCGGTCCGGTGACCGTGTTGTTCTTCTCCTACGTCGCCCCCGAGTTCGTCGGCGGCGCGGGCAGCGACGAAGTCTGGCGCGGGCTGACGACGGTGGCGGGAAGCTGGATCGGCGGCGGCGCCAACCAGACCGCGATGAAGGAAGTCTTCGAGGTCGGCGACGGCCTGTTCTCGGCGATGGTGACGGTCGACGTCATCGTGGCGAACATCTGGATGGCCTGCATCCTGATCGCGATCGGCCGGGCCAAGAAGATCGACGCGTGGAACCGGGCCGATGCGTCGGCGATCGAGGAGCTCAGGGAGCGCGTGTCGAGCTACCAGGCGCAGATCGCCAAGATGCCGACGTTGCCGACCACGATGATGCTCCTGGCGATCGGCTTCTCGGTGACCGCGTTGTCGCATCTCGGCGGCAACTTCCTCGGTCCCTGGATCCTGGAAAACGCTCCGGCGCTCGAAAAGTACTCGCTGGGCAGCACGTTCTTCTGGCTGGTCGTGCTGGCCACCACCGGTGGGCTGTTGCTGTCGCTGACGCGAGCGCGAGAGTTCGAAGGGGTCGGCGCCTCGCGCGTCGGCTCGGTGTTCATCTATATCCTGGTCGCGACGATCGGGATGAAGATGGATCTGCTCGCGATCTTCCGCGATCCGGAGCTGTTCCTGGTCGGGGGCGTCTGGATCCTGTTTCACGCGGCGTTGCTGATCATCGTCGGCCGACTGATCCGGGCCCCGGTGTTCTTCCTCGCCGTCGGTAGCCAGGCCAACGTCGGGGGCGCCGCCTCGGCCCCGATCGTCGCCGCCGCGTATCACCCCTCGCTCGCACCCGTCGGTGTGCTGCTCGCCGTCCTCGGTTACGCGCTCGGCACCTACGGCGCCGTGATCTGCGGCAACCTGATGCGCATCGCGTCGGGTCCATAGCGTCCGCTACGAATGACCGCCCCGCTTGCGTCGCGTGTCGATGTGCAGCGCCAGTGCGACGCCCGCGATCACCGTCGCCGATCCCACGAGGATGCGCGGCGTCAAGCGCTCGCCACGCAGCGTTCCGATGGTCACCGCGATCAACGGGATCAAATAAGCGATCAACGCCATCCGCTTGGCGGGCAGGTGCGCGAGCAACCAGTAGTACAGCGTGAAGGTCAGCGCCGAACCGATCAGTGCCAGGTAGAGAATCACGCCGATGGCGGTCGCGTCCCAGACGTACACGCGATCGCGCTCGAGCGCGGCGGCGGCGATGCCCATACCGGCGCCGGCCAGCATCATCGGCACCGCCGACAACGACAGGGGATGCACCGACCCGCCCCAGCGCTTCACGCACAACGTCGCGATCGCGGCCGCGGCGGGCGACCCGAGCATCACGACCGCGGCAAAAAACCCCTGGCGGCCGCCCAGCGAATTGAAATCCGCCGAGAAGATCGCCGCCACGCCGGCGAACGCCAGCACCGAGCCGACGGCCTCGCCGCGGGACAACCGTTCGCCGGGCAGGACCAGGGGTGCGAACAACGCGATGAACAGCGGGTAGGTCGCGAACATGACCGCAACCAACCCCGACGGCACCCACTGTTCGGCCCAGTAGACGATCCCGTAGGAGAGCCCGAACGCGAGCGAGGCGTTGATCCACCACAGACGCTTTTCGTACGGTCGGGTGCCGAGGCGGATTCCACGGATCCGGGCGATGATCCACAGGACGACGCCGGCGAGAAAGAACCGGATCCCGACACCCCCGAGCGGCGGCGTGCGCTCGAGCCCGATCTGGATCGCCGACCACGTCGTGCCCCAGATCACGACGAGCAGCACGTAAACGACCAGCATCCATGCGAAACTGGGTCGGCTCATCGAACGTTGGTCGGTCGGATTACGCGTCGACGTCCTCTTCTTTCAACCCGAGCCGCTCACGCGAATAGCTGCCGCGCTCCTGCACCTTCAGGCACCAGTCTCGGTTGTCGAGGTACCAACGCACGGTCGCGTCCAGCCCGGCATCCACGTCGTGTTGCGGTTTCCACCCCAGCTCTTCACGGATTCGCGTGGCGTCGATCGCGTAACGGCGATCGTGCCCCTTGCGATCTTCAACGAAGGTCTTGAGCTGCGCGTAGGTCCCGACCCCGGCCCGGGCCAGCGCCGGGTTGTCCTTGCCGGGGCGCATCCGCTCGAGCGTCGCGCACAACGTATCGACCACATCGAGGTTGGTGCGCTCGTTGCTGCCGCCGATGTTGTAGCTCCGTCCCGGCCGGCCTTGACGCAGCACCAGCAGGACTCCCTCGCAGTGATCCTCGACGTAGATCCAATCCCGGACGTTGAGGCCGTCCCCGTAGATCGGTAATTTCCGGCCATCCAGCGCGTTGAGGATCATCAACGGGATCAGCTTCTCCGGGAACTGGAACGGTCCGTAGTTGTTCGAGCAGTTGGTGATCAGCACCGGCAGG
>JBFFZZ010000005.1:0-28356 GCA_041568335.1 Candidatus Polarisedimenticolaceae bacterium
GCTCGGCCGCCGCGCCCTCGGTCACCTGACGTACACCTGGTGACGTTCTAGGGCTGCTCGCGACGGTGCAGCCAATAGCCGATGCCGAGCAGCACGAGACCCGCCATCAGCACCAGCACGGCCCACGGTACTCGGTCCCACCACTCGTAATCGCGGGTGAGGTAGAACAGGGCGAGGATCGTGTTGAACAGACCGGCATAGTAGAACGCCTTGCGCTGGTGCAGCCGGCTCAGCAGGGCGATCCCGATGGCCAGCACCAGGTAGGCCCAGGTGAACCGAACCGGGTACTCCCCGGACAGGGTCAGGTAGGCCACGGGTTCGAGGATCGCAAACGGTGCGGCGCTACAAAGCAGCCAGGCTGCGGTGCGCATCGCAGCCAATCCCGTCCGTTCGGCCGCGCGACCGAGACCGTAGAAGATCATCCCGTTGACCGCCATCGTTACGGTGGTATCGAGCGTGACCGGATCCGCCTCCGACCCCGCCATCAACGGCGCCAGAGACACGCCGATCCAGGCCAGCGCACGCCCGTCGAAAGCGACGAGCTCGAGCGCCAGGGCAAACACCAGCGCGGACGCGACGTAGGCGGGCCGCGCCAGCCACTCGCGTCCCGTACGATCGCCGGCCGTGCCTCCGACAAAGAACAGGACGGCCAGCGGTAGGAGCCTCAGGCCCAGCAGGTCGAAGCGCTCGTCGAAAAGCCAGTCGGACAGCCCGAAGTCGGTCAGCAAGGCGAGGTAAAACGTCGTGCAGAGGATCATCACGTACGCGCTGAAAGTCAACGTGCGGGTCAACAACGCCAGCGTGACTCCCCAGGCGGCGGCCAGCCCCGTGACGATCTGTAGCCTGCGGTTGGAGACCCAGTCCGTGATCAATTCCGAGTCGGCGCCGCTCGCGGGCCACCAGCCAGCCTCGTCGAGAGCGGTCAGCAGGAACAACGGCAACAGCAAAACCGCCGCGAGATGGAAGGCGACGGCGACCGACTGGCGCTTACGGTGGTAGAGCCGCCTGGCGATCACGTTGATGCCCAAGAACGGGAGGGCAAGAAACAGGAAAGGGCCCGCGATTCCGCTGACCGCTTCGTTCAGGTAGGCGATGTAGTAGAGCAACGCACCGCAGAACAACAGCACCGCACCGAGGTACAAGGAGATCTGCGAGAGCGAGAGTCCACGCGAGCGCAGCAACCACTCTTCCTCCCGCACCTCGAGCTTGCGGTACTGGTTCTCGAGCGCTTCGGCCTCGTGAGGCCACAGCAACTTCAAACGCGCCCATTCGCGGATCTCCTCGAGGTGCGGTTGCAACCGGCGCGAGAGCGTGTCGTCATAGACGCTCGGCCGGGCGGTGACGGGCTGACCGTCGAGCCAGCGCCGCAGGTCGGCCGCCAGCGCGGCCGCCGTTTCGTAGCGCTTGGCAGGCTCGGTTTCCATCGCCTTGAGAGCGATCGCCTGCAGCGGCTCCGGGCAATCGGGACAGAGCTCCACCGGTAGACGGGGTTGCCCGCGTCGAATGACCGCGATCCACTCGTCACGGGTGGAGCCCTGATAGGGCTGCCGGCCGCACAGCACCTCGTAGAGCATCGCACCCAACGCGTAGACGTCGGTCCGCGCATCGATGGGACGGTCGCGATCGAGTTGCTCCGGCGCCATGTAGGCGGGCGTGCCGAGCCCGTGCCCGCGCCAACGATCCCCGGACGCCAAACCGAAATCGAGGATCCTCGGTTGCAGCTTCGCATCGACCAGCACATTGGCCGGCTTGAGATCGCGGTGCTGCACGCCCGCGCGATGGGCATGATCGATCGCCTCGGCGATCTCGACCAGCAATCTCGCCCGTTGCCGGTACTCCAGTGAGGGGGCGATGCGATCCAGCGGGAAACCCTCGACGAACTCCATCAGCAGGACCGGAGGATCGTTGTGCTTGCGGAACTCGTGGATGCGTACGATACGCGGGTCTTCGAACAGGGCCAGCGAGCGGGCCTCGCGCAGGAATCCCTCCAGCCCCTGGCGCATCACGCTGTCGGCACGGAGCACCTTGGCCGCGACGGGTCGACCGAGCTCGCTGTCTTCCAGCTTGTAGACATCTCCGCCGCCCCCGCTGCCGATCTTCTCGATCGTGCGGAAGCCTTCGAATCGCGGTAACGGGCCGTTTACCGGCGCCGGGCGGGCCTGATCGTGACCGAGGGTTTCCTGCAGCTCGTCGTACTCGGCGATGCAGCGCAGCAACTCGGAGCACAGGGTTTCGTCGCCGCCGCACAGGTCGCGCGGATCCAGTCGCACACCGTCGAGGACGTGGCGCTCGACCCACATGCCGAACAGCTCCTGCGCTTTCTTCAAGACGACTCTCGCATTTTCAGGGTCAGAGCGGTCATCGCCCGGGCGAGCAACATGCGACACGCATCCGGGCTTTTCCCGAGACGCTCGCCGATCTCCTTGAACCCGAGCTCCTGGTAGCGTCTCAACAACACGATCTCACGGTGTTCCTCGGAAAGCTCCGCCAGCGCTCGCTCGAGTCGCAAACGCGCCTCGCTGAGCACCAGCCGGCTGGTTTGCGAGCGGACACGCGCGGCCAGCTGCTCGAGACCCGAGTCGAGCGCGACCTCACGGGCGGCGTCCCGGCGTTGCGCGTTCTGGCGATCGATCTCGTCGCGGATCTCGCTCTCCGCGATGCGCGCGAGCCACGCCATCAGGGACGGGGTGTTGCGCGCTTCGAGCGAATCGAAACTGCGAAACGCCCGCAGCAGCGTTGCGTTCAGGAGATCACCCGACTCCATCCTCGCGCGTAGCCGGGCCCCCATGCGCAGCCGGATCAGGCCGAGCAACCGCTCGCCGCACTGTTCGAACAGACGGTTGAGCGCCGGTTCCGAACCTTCGCGGGCCTCGATCAATAGGGTCGTGACGGACGGCGACAGCATCCAAAAACCTTACCAAATCCTGGCTTCCGGCGCGTCCGTTCGGTTGGCGCACGAAACCCGTCTCTCCAGGTGAGCCCGGAGAATCGGGCGCAAGGAGACAGCGATGAAAAAGGCATGGTTCGTCCTCCTGATGGCGGTGGCATCGGTCGGCTGCCTGGAGAAAGAAACGACGCAGACGATCTACATCGAGCGCGACGGATCGGTCACCTGGGAGGTCTTCGAACAGGACGTCTACTCGTCCGCCGGCGAGAAGGAACAACGTCTACGGGAAGAAAACGAGTACCTTCGTCGCGCCTTGGCCGGACGACCCGAAATCGTGGACGGATTGATCGAGATCGGCGGAACGGACGTCCACGCAGAGCTGCTGCGCGACCGGCGACCCTTCAGCCTCCGCGCCACCGCTCGCTTCCAGGACCTCGAGCACGCCCTCACGGGTCTCTTCCGAGCCGCCGAGATCGGCGCGGACCTCCGTTTGGAGAAGGTGGGCGATCGTCACGTCTTGACGATCGTTCCGATCGACATCGAGCCCCTGGCAAACGACGAGGGCCCCGTATTCGAGCTGTTCCGATCCGACGAGTTGCGGTTCGTCGTCACGGAGGGGGAGTTCGAGGAAGCGGAAGGTTTTGCGATCGAAAAGGATGGCCGCGTCGCCGCCTGGACCGGCGATTCGGACGCTACGGGAGAACCGCCGACACAAATGCGGCTGGTCTGGACGCTGCACGACTAGCCGCCCCCCCCCCCGGCACGAAAACAGCCCAGGCGGCGATCCGCCTGGGCTGTTCCATGTCTCCGGTTCGCGGCCGGGTCAGTCGTTCGTCCGGTTCTCGTGATCGTCGTCGTCGTGGCCCTTGCCGTGATGGTCTTCCCCGTCGTCGTGGGCATCCTGGACCTCGTTCTTCGCCTTCTCCTCCGATTCACGCCGGGCCATTTCGGCGATCCGGCTCAACCCCGAGGTCTTTAGCGCGAACTTCAAGGCCAGGGCATCGTGTTGCAGGTCGACGCCGCCCGTCATCCGGCCCAGAGCGTTGAACACCTCCTGGATCTCCGCCAGGTCGCCGCTGCCGGCAAGCTCGGCGGGCAGCACGTCACCGATTCCATCGAAGAACCGGCCGAGATCCGCCATGACGTAGAGGCCGGCGCCGACATCGAACGGCGCAAACGCCGAAGCATCGATACCGCCGCCCGATTTCTTGTCCTTGATACGGTCGATCGTCTTCTTGAGAGCCGCATCGGCTCCCGCCCCGCCGGCGGCCACCAAATGCCCGTCGACCGCGGCCATGTAGGTGTTGAAGCCGCCCTCGCCGAACAACTTGTCAAACATGGACATGGCTTCATTGAAATCTTCGTCGTTGGGCATGTCGGCGAACTTGCGCATGTCGAAACCGTACGCGAGGGCCGTGACACCGCGGTGAGTCGGTCCGTCGGCCGTGATCGAAAACAGGTCTCTCAACGCCTCGGGGAGTGACGCCGCCATGTCGAGCATTTGTTGTTTGAAATCGCGGCATTCGTCGTTGTCGGCCAGCCCGGAGACCTGCGTAAAGCTCATGCCATCGGACATGCTCAGTACCTGTGCCATGTCCCCGCGCATGCACCGCATCATGGCCGTGTACTGATCGACCATCGTCGGCATGAACTCGCCGAACCCGAGCGCGGCGTACTGCTCGTTGCTGGCCGCGGCGGTCTGCATGAGAGTGACATAACCCCGCATGAAACCCTCGAGGGCGGCCGTGGCTTCCTCGGTCCAGGTCACGTTGCCGACCAGGGCAAACGCGGCGCCGTCGTCGTCCAACAGCCGCGCGACATCCGGCATGCCGCCTTCCTGCGCGCGGAGGAAGCCTTGTAGCGTGCTCCCGGTCACCGGCAGGAAATGGTTGTGCACGATGAGGTGGTTGTCGCTGACCTCCAACGCGAGCTGGACGCTGCGCGTGTTTTCGACCAGGCTCTGGATCCACCCGACCACGGTGTCCGTGACCGCCGCGACCGCTTCCCGGTCGACCTCGGCTTCTCCGGCACCCGCGGCGATCCCGGCGGCGATCTGCTGCCGGGCGCCCTGGATCGCCATGCCGATCATCGCGCGCATCGAATCGACGTTGAACTCCGCCGCGATCGTTCCGGGAGGAAGGTGCGCGCCGGAGAGCAGGCCGGTCGGATCGAATCCCCCGATCAGGTTGGCGTTCTGGCCGAACACCAGATAGCCCTTCGAGGGTAGGAACAGGGTCTCGCTCTCACCACCGGTCGGAAGGTGGATCAGGCCGTTCTCGTCGACCGTGACGCCCTCGGCGGCGGACTTCATCGCGGCAATCGCGGCATCGACGTCGGCGACGGGCAATGCGCCGACGAAACCCTTCTGACCGAGCATCATCCCTTCCAGGGGTAGGGCCAGGACGACGGGGTTTCGCCGATCCACCCAGTCGAAGTCGGGCATGCCCATCGCACCCTGGGCCATCCGCACCCAGGTCTCCGCGGAACCCTCGGGTTGACCGAGCGCGACGGCGATCTTGTCGATGTCTTCGATCAGTGCGTCGAAGCTCTCGATCCGGACCGTCAGGACGGTCTGGGCCTGAATCGGGAGCGTCAGTGCGAAAACCACCAGCGCGACGCCGACCCAACGGACGATTGAACGTGACATGTCGTCTCCTAGAAAATCGTAGCGATCTCGAGTGCGCCCGATGGTACACCGGGCCCGGCACGGTATTCACCGCTAACTTTAATTACGGTCCGGCAGCGGTCAAGTTACACGCGTTCCGGGCGTCCTTCTAACTTTTAACGGTTTCGCGCTGGCCGACGATGCGCTGGATCGCGGCCAGTAATTGCGCGGCACGGATGGGTTTCGTGACGTACGCATCCATCCCGGCCGCGAGGCAGCGCTCCCGGTCGCCCGTCAAGGCGTGGGCGGTCAACGCGACGATCGGAGTCCGGTGCCCCGTCGCGCGTTCGGCCTCGCGAATCCGTCGGGTCGCCTCGAGCCCATCCATCTGCGGCATCTGGACGTCCATCAGGATGACGTCGAACGTCTCGCTCAGCGCCCGCTGGAGGGCGACGCGTCCATTCTCCGCCGCCACGACCCGGTGGCCCTGCTTTTCGAGCAAGCGGACGGCGACCTTGCGATTCACGAGGTTGTCCTCCGCGAGCAGAATCCGGTGTCCGTCCCCCGGGTCGTGGGGTCGGGGCTCGGCCTCCACGGGCTCGTCCCGCGGATGACCCAGGACGCGACAGACGACACGCTGGAGATCCTCGGCGAACGCGGGTTTCTGCAGGTAGCCCTGGATCCCGAGCGCCCGGCAACGCTCGGCATCACTCCGGCTTGCCGCCGACGTCAACATGATCAGCGGCGTGTTTCGCAACGTTGCGTCCTGCAGGATCAGCTTGGCGACACTGAACCCGTCGATCCCGGGCATCATGCCGTCGATGATCACCAGACCGAACGGTTTGCCCTCGTCGGCGGCCTCGTGCATGGCCTGGATCGCGGAGACGCACCCGGCCTTCGCGACGGGGAGCATGTTCCAGCTTCGCAAAGTCTGCGCCAGGATGTTCCGGTTCGTGGCGTTGTCGTCGACGATCAGCGCACGGATGCCCGAGAGCTGGGGGTCACGCATGACGCCGAGCACCGATTCGGGATCCCCGTGACGCCCGAAAACGGCCGTGAACCAAAACGTGCTCCCGACCCCGAGCTCGCTCTCGACACGGATCTCCCCGCCCATCATGTCGACCAGCTGGGAGGTGATCGCCAGCCCCAGTCCGGTACCACCGTATTGCCGGGTGGTCGAGCCGTCGGCCTGCGAGAACGCCTCGAAGATCAGCTTCTGCTTGTCCGGGTGGATCCCGATCCCGCTGTCCTTGACCTCGAAACGCAGACAGGCGGTCTGCTCGGTTTCGGATTCCAGGCCGACCCGCAAGACGATCTCGCCGCCGTCCGTGAACTTCACCGCATTGCCGATCAGGTTGACGATGATCTGGCGTAGTCGCCCCGGATCACCGATCAGGACGGAAGGCACGCCCTCCTGGACGTGATACAGGAGATCGACGCCCTTTTCCTCCGCGCGCAGCGTCAGCGACTTGATCATGTCGCTGACGGTGCTCGACAGCGCGAACGGGATTTCTTCGAGCTCCAGGCGGCCGGCCTCGATCTTCGAAAAGTCGAGGATGTCGTCGATCAGACCGAGCAGGTGGTCCGAACACGTCTTGACGGTATGCAGCGACTCCCGTTGATCCGCGGTCAGCTCCGTGTCCAGCACGACCTCGGTCATCCCGATGATCCCGTTCATCGGTGTGCGAATCTCATGGCTCGTGTTGGCGAGGAACTCCGACTTGAGGCGCGAGGATTCCTGGGCCCTCTCCTTGGCGCGAACGAGCTCGATCGTGCGTTTGCGGACCCTTTTCTCCAGGTCACGCTGGACCTCGATGAGCGTCGAGTCTCGCCGCTGAATCTCGGCCAGCATGGCGTTGAAACTGTCGGTCAACATGCCCAGCTCGTCTTCGGAGGTCTTGGGCACGCGGATCGAGAAGTTCTTGCTCTCCGACACGTCACGCGTCGCCGTGACCAGGGAACGAACCGGAAGCGAGAGGAACTTCTGAAACCAGGTCGACAACAGGAAGGCGATCAACCCGGCGACCCCCACGACGCCCAGACCCGTCAGGAGATTGCGCCGGATTTGCGCGTACAGCTGCTCCAGTCCGGATTCGATTCGGATCGAGCCCAGCGCCTCGCCGTCAAACTCGATCGGGTGGGACACCACGATTCGGGATCCGCCGAGCCACGCCGAGCCACCCGCGGGGCGATTCTCGTAGCTGGCCATCTGTTTTCCGGACGCGTCGAAGATGAACGCCGAGCGCACGTGCGGCATCACGTTCAACGAGGCGAGCGTCTCCCGGGCCGACTCGCGGTCATCGAACAACAACGCGGCGGAGCAGTTGTTGCCGATCACACGCGCCAGGCTCGACAGATCCTTCGCCAGCTCCTGTTTGAAGCTCAGGGCGTGTCCGGCGATCAGCGCGGTGCAGGCGACGATCGCGACGAGGATGCTGATCACGCTGGTCAGCGTGACCAGCTTGCTCTTGAACGATGCGTTGCGGAAGGCGCGCATGTCAGACCGTTCCCCGCGACAATGAGAATTCAACGAATAACATATTTATATTTATTTTTTCGACAATAAGCTGTTTGAATTGATCCAATTTTGCGGCATTTCTTCCCTGCAGGTCAGGAAAACCGGGGCCGTCCGAGACAACCGATGGTACCGTCGCGAGGGAGCCGTCGATAAGGAGACCCCGATGAGTTGGATCCGGCGGTGGGTGGCCGGAGCGGTCCTGGCGTCGGTCGTGGCGCTCTGCGCCGCGCCCGCTCAGGCGAAGGGGTTCTACTTCGGGGCCTGTCTCGGGCAGTCCGAGGCGGAGGATCTGGACCTGGGTCCGATCGCCGACGGGTCGACGTTGACGGGCGGAACCGACGGCACCGACACCGGCTGGAAGCTCCTCGGCGGCGTCAAGGTCTTTCGCTTCCTGAACGCCGAGTTCGACTACCGCGACTACGGCCAGTCGTCCTTCTCGGCGATCTCCGATGGCGCCGGAACCATCTATTCGCCCGGACCGGTCGAGGCCAGTGCCGACACCACCGCGTTCGGCGTCGCGGCGGTGATCGTCGTACCCGCCGGACGGCTGACCTTCTTCGCCAAGGGCGGGGTCGCGCGATGGCGCTCCGAAACGACGATCCGACACTCGATGGGGAACCTCGCCAAGCGCGAAAGCGACGGCGTCGATCCGCTGTATGGCGCCGGGCTCGCCTGGAAGGTCCGGGGCTCGACCGGTCTGCGTTTCGAGTACGAACGGATCGCCACCGACTCGGTCGATCGCGACTTCCTCTCCGCCGGCGTTCACTTCAAGTACTAACGCAGGATCGAGGCGACCCAGAAGCCGAGGAACGTTCCGAGGGCGTTGCCCAGCGCGCCGATCAGAACCGCGGGCAGGGCCAGATCGGGACGGACCAGGCTGCGCGCCAGCGCCAGCGCGGATGTGCCGCCGCCGATGTTCGCCTGCGAGGCGACCGCGGCCATCTCGGGGTCGAAGCGGAGCAGGCGTGCGGCACCGAACACGATCAGGCCGTGGAGCGCGACCACGACCCCGACGAATCCCATCAGCCGCGGTCCCAGATCGCCCAGGCGACGGACGGACGCCACGTCGCAGAGCGTTCCGATCGTCGCCAGGAAGAGCATCACGGCCAGCCAGCCGATGACCCGGATACCGGGCATCCGGTGGACGTACTTGGACTGCGCCAGCATCAAGGCGAGAGTCGTCAACACGAGCACGGTGGGGATCTCGAGCCCCCAGAGTGTCGCGATGCGGTCATGCAACCAGGCCGCGAGCCACACCGCCGTGCAGCCGAGACCGAGCAACAGGGCGCCGCCGAGGGGATCCACCGTTTCCCGCTCCGGGTCGTCCGTATCGGCGTCCGTTTCCCCGCTTCTCCTCGGGATCCTCGACGCCGGCCAGAAACGTCCGAGAAGCCGCGGCAACGCGACGGTGGCCGCCATCCATACGGTCGTGTAGGCGCTGTCGACCGCCGCCGCGCCGGTGTAGAGGACGCCGTCCTGGATGACGCCGTACTCCAGCGCGATGGCGTTGAAGTTGATGCTGCCACCGATGTAGGTCCCCACGAACATGCCGCCGAGAGCCCAGTGCAGCTCGCCGAAGGCAGCGGCGCCGCCGAACAGACGAAGCCCCGTCACGACGCCGATCATCGTGCCCCCCGCGCCGATCAGGAACAGCAGGATCATCGGACCGCCTGCGCGTAGGACCGCGCTCAACCGCACGCGGAGGAGAAGCCAGAAAATGGCCAGCTGGCCGACCGTGCCGAGCAGGACGTCATACACCGCGACATCCGGAGAGTAGGTCGGGATGAGACCCAGATTCGCGACGATCGCGACCAGCACGATGACGAGCAGGGCGGACCCGAGGTGCCGGAACCAGGTGTTGGCGGCGAGCCACTCGCTGACGGCGATCCCGCCCGCGAGGACGGCGAGGATGAAGAGGGTGTCCGTCACGCGGGACAGACTAACAGTTGACGGGCAGCTCCACGACGACGCGCGTGCCGAGACCATCCTTCGTGCCGAACTCGAAGCGCCCGCCGAGCTCGTTGACGCGGTGGCGCGAATCCGCGAGACCGAAACCTCGGTTGCCGAGATCGCCCGTCAACCCGACACCGTCGTCGGTCACCGTGATCCTGACCTTGTTCGATTCGTAGCTCAACGAGACCGCGGTCGTTGAAGCCTTCGAGTGCTTGACGACGTTGTAGAGCAGCTCCCGAACGATCTGCGACAGAACCAGCACGACCCCGTCGGCAAGCTCCACGGCATCGCCGTTCTCTTCGAAGAAAACATCGATTTCGTGGCGCGCATCCGTCGCCCGGCAGACCGTCTCGAGCACGCCGCCGAGTCCGTATTCTCCGACCGGGGGTAGCCCGAGATCGAACGTGAGCGATCGCGTCGATTCCAGCGCGTCCCGGATCAGCGCCCTCGCCTCGGATACGTTCGGGTCGTCGCCCGCCCGATCCAGCTCTCCGAGGGCGTCCTGAAGCTGGCGCCCGACGCGATCGTGGAGGCCCCGCGCGATGCGCTTGCGCTCGCGCTCGATCGCCCGAGCGGTGTCGATGAGCGCTGCCTGATCGATGGAACGCGAGCCCACTACCGTGCCTTCCTTTTTTGTCCGGTCCCCGAGTTGCCTGTCGTTCGTATACCGATCGGCGCTCGAATGTCAACGAACAAGCCACGAATCTGCACAAACTACGAAATCGTATTCATCCCCGACTTGACCCGGAGCGCGCGGGGATCATCTTTTTGGCCAGGACCATGTTCACCGGCTACAACAGCGAAGTCGAACACGACGGAACGGCTTTTCACGTCCAGACCGAGGACCTGGGGCTCGACAATCCGGTCGTCGAGTCACGCGTGTATCGCGGCGGTGAGGTCGTGGCTTCGGTGCTGACGTCGTATGCCGATCTGGCCGACTCCCCGGACTACTCCCACGAACGGATCCAGCGTCGGATGCAGGAGCAGCATCAGAGCCTGATCGAGGATCTCCAAATGGGTCGTCTCGAGGCCGAGCCGGTGATCCGGCGCAAGGCACTGACACGCGTCCTCGATCCGGACAACCTGGTCGAGGAGTACGTCGAGGATTGGATCGAGGCCTCCAGCTTGACGGGCCCGATCCACGAGGCCCTCGAGGCCAGGGTCGACGCGGTACGAGACCGACAAGCCGCCGACACGGCCAAAAAAAAAAAGAAAAAAAAGCGCGGACGCGGTTGGCGGTTCTGGTCGTCCTGATCAGCTTTTACGCGTCGTTCGAGCTCGGCCGAGTCTCCCAGAAATCGGTGGATCCGGCGGACAACCCCGTTGACGCACGCACGGCGCCCGTTGCGAGCCCGTCGCACGCCGTCTCCTCGCGAACCTCGCACGACGGCAACATCGATCCCCGGAAGGCCGGAAAAGAAGCCGAGGGCGTCCCGCCCCCGGCTTCCACAGCCGACGTTCCGGCCCCGCTCGGCGCCCCGCCACGCTAACGCACCGCGGCCTGCGTGGCAGCGGCGGCGTCGGATGCCGAACGACCACCGGATGGGAAACGCAACGAGAGGCGGCAATCGGTCCGCTCGCGAAAAGCGGCCAGGATGCGGTCACGCCTCCGACGCGCCTCGCGTAGGTCCGCCGTCTTGAGCGACAGCCGCACGCGGTGCTTGGTCCAGTTCGGGCGGTGAACGGTGAAGGCGATCCACCAGAGGCGCCCGTTCAACCAAAGGTGGTGATTCGAGCGATCGGTATCTGTTGTCGTGAGTTTGGCGAAAGTTGTTCCCTCCTACGACCGAAAGAAACAACCGGAGACCCCGTTCGGGGGCCGGATACTTCGTTGCCCCGTTTGACCGGGACCCCATCTCCCGCCGGTGAGGCGAGAAGGGCACCTTGGGTTATCCGTCCCAGGTTGCCGGACCCGACGGATGCCGGGCCGCTCCGGATGTCGAATCCAACATACCACCGGGACGGTGAGGATGCAGGGGATTTTCGTGTCATAGAGCGCGTCGCGGCGAATTCAGTTCTCTTGCCGCATCGTCGGCTCACCGAGCGTCTCCCGGCGGAAGAACGCGCGTCCGGAGAGGTGGTGGATCCGTGGCCGATCGAGCGTCTCGAGCCGTCCCGCCCCGCCCCCCGTTTCGATACGCAGCTCGCGCAAACGAAGGTCGTCCACCCCGACGACTTCGATCTCCGCGAGTGAGCGCCGGAGCCCGGCGTTGTCGTGAAGGAGTGCCTCCATCGTCTCGAGCCGGTCGTCGTCCAGCGGTGTCCTCGACGCCACGAACAGGTCGTCGTGCTCGGCGCCGCGGAACGCGCGCAGATGGGGGAACTCGGCCCACAGCGTTCGAACGACCGTGTCGTAGACCTCCGGCGTCGTGGCGTAGCGCTGGATCCACTGAACGAAGATCCCGTCCGCTTCCAACCTCGATCCGACGAGCGCGTAGAACTCGCGGCTGAACAACTGGTCGACGCCGAGCACCCAGGGGTTGCTCGGTTCCGACGCGATCACGTCGTAGCGCTCATCGGATCTCCGGAGCACGCGGAACGCGTCCCCGGTGACCAGCTCGAACCGCGGATCGTCGCGTAAGCCGTGGATCGCGTCGTCGAAAAACCTCAGGAAATCGCCGACCGCGGGGGAGATCTCGACCACACGAACCCTTTCGAGCTCGGGGTAGAGCGTCAGCTCGCCCGCGGTGACCCCGGTCCCGAGCCCGATCACCAGCGCGTTTTTCGGTCGTACACCGAACAGCGCCGGGAGATGCGCGGAGAGCCGCAACGTCTCGCGGTCGTAGTACGTGCTCGAGTCGGACTTGCCGTTGACGACGATCGATCGTGGTGGCGGTTCCGCAACGCCCAGGTAGGTTTCTCCCGCCAGCAGCTCGCTGGCGAGCACCGGAAAGTCCCGCGTCAGGAGTTGCTCCGGCGTGAGGTTCTCGACCACCGCGAACGTTCCCTGCGGCTCGTCGCGGTAGGCCACCACGGTTCGGTTCCTGTAATAGGTTTCGTAAAAAGCGGAAGGTCCCCTACGGTCCTGACCGATGGGCTCGCGTAAGCGGAAGGTCCCCACGGCAAAGCGCAACGGATCGTAGGGGAACCAGGCGGCGAGCGCGACCACCGCGATGGTCAGCACGGCGGCCGAGACGATCGCGCGCCGGCCCACCCCGGGCGCCACGATCCACACCGAGACGAGGATCGTGGCGAGCGCGACGAGATAGGTCTCGCCGAGATTCAGCCGGGCCAAGAGCAGGTAACCGCCGAGGAGACCTCCGAGGAGGCTCCCCACCGCGTTCCAGGCGAGCAGCCCCCCTGCCTGCCTGCCGACGGAGCCCAGGCTCTTTCGCGCCGCATCGAACGTCAGAGGGAGCGTCGCCCCCATCAAGCCGGCCGGCGCTCCGATCAGCGCGAGCAACGCGAAGAAGACCGCCGCGTTGAATGCGACGAAGCCCGCATCGGTCGACGGGAACTCCGTGCGCAGGACGTACGCGAGCCAGGGCCAGAGATCGAGCGTGACGAACAGAAGCGCCAGCGAGACCACGGCCCCGAACTGATTGCGAAACAGGGCGGAGGGCGGGCGCGGTGCGCGCCGGCCGGCCAGCCACGCCCCGATCGCGATGGCCAGGACGACCGCCGCAACCACGAGGGAAAAATGGAAAGACGACGCCCCGATCGAAAGCTGCACGTAGCGAATCCAGATCGACTCGAGGCTCATGAACGCGAATCCGCTCAGGAAGGCGATCGAGCACAGTTTCCTGTCGAGCGCTTCGCCGGTGGGACCCGTCGTCTGCGTGGGCCGTTCCTTGCCTCGATCGAGCGCCAGGAAATACAGCCCCGCCGCGATGTTGAGAAAGGCGCCGAGACGCAGTGTCCATGGAAGCCCCAGCCGGTGAATGAGGAAGAAACCCGTCACGAGCGCGCCGGCGACGGCGCCGGCCGTGTTGATCGCGTACACGAGCGCGTGGGTCCGTGTGGCGTGTTCCAGTAGCCGGGTCAGCGCCCGGGTCAGCAGCGGCACCGTACCGCCCATGCAAAACGTGGGAACGCCGATCAGCAGCACCGCGCACACGGTTCCCCCGGTGGCCAGACTCCAGGAGGATTCCAGGCGCCAACCGGACGTGACGCGGTCGACCCACGCGAACCAGTAGGGGAACGCCAGGGCCCACACGCCGATGATGCATTCGAGCCGGCCATACGCGCGCAGCAGACCCTGTTCGCGGAGGCTCCGGCGGCCCCAGCCCCAGTACCCCAGCGAGAGCCCGGCGAGAAAGACCGCCAAAACCGTGGCGGTCGCCAGCCCGTCATTCCCCAGCAACCGCGCGAGGTAGCGCTGCCAGACGACCTGGTAGATCAACCCGGCAGCGCCGGTGGCGAAGGTCAGCACGAGGATCACCCGCCGTTGCGTAGTGCCGGGCGGCGTCATCGAAGCCTGCCCTCCGAGAGGATGCGGCAAAAGAGGTTGATCCGCTCCATCGCCTCGATCGTACGGGCGCGCGCGCAAACCAGTCCCGGGTTGCCCACGACGACCGCGAGACTTCGAGCTCTCGACAGGGCGACGTTGAGGCGGTTGGGATCGAGCAGGAAGTTGAGGCCGCGGGGCGAATGCGACGCGTCGCTCGCGCACATGCTGATGACCACGACCGGGGCCTCCTGGCCCTGGAAGCGGTCCACCGTTCCCACACGCACCTCGTCCGGGAGAGCGCGGCGCAGGGCGCGGACCTGCATGTTGTACGGAGCCACGACGAGGATCCCGTCGAGGCCGAGCCTGCCGGACACTCGCCCGTCGATCCCGGTGACCTCGCACGAAGCGAGACGCTCGACGAGCGTCGAGATCTTCTCGACCTCCTCGATGCTCGTCTGGGTGTTGCCCTCGTGGATCACGGGAACGAACGCCAGGCCCGCGCCGCGCACGTCGGCTTCCAGCGTCTCATCGATCCTCACGATGCGATTCTCGCAACCGGGCGCGGACCGCAACCGTCCGTCGTAGAAGGCGTCCGAGATCGTGCGGCAGAGGACCGGGTGCAAGCGGTACGAACGATCGAGGAACACGCCCGCAGCCGGATCGATCGTCGCCGCTCCGTCGAGCGCGTACTCCAGCGTCGAACATCCGCTCTCCCCGGGATGCGCCCCCTGGGTCGGCTGGGGCAGCTGCACCGGGTCCCCGACGAGCACCAGGTTGCGCGCGCTACGTCCCATCCCGACCAGGTTGGCGAGCGGGACCTGGCCGGCCTCGTCGACGAACAGGTAGTCGAGCTGCCCTTCGAAGTCGTCGCGGCAAAACAGCCACGCCGTTCCTCCGACGAGACCGTGGCGCTCGAGCAGGCCGGCCGCAGCGGTCGTCGTGATGTGGCGCACCGTCGGGTAGCGCCGGAAGAACGGGTCGTCACCGTTACCGCCGGACTTGAGCGGCCGCAACTCCGCCGGACCGAGCTCGACACACTTGGCCAGCACGTTGAGGATCGCCTTGTGGCTGTTCGAGGCCACGCCGATCGTCGCGCCGGACTCCAGCAGACCGACGATCGCGCGCGCCGCGGAGGTTGTCTTGCCGCTGCCGGGTGGGCCCTGGATCACCAGAGAGGAGTTCCGCAGCGCGGCGCACAACCGCGGGACCGCATCCGTCGCCGTCTCGTTCGCGCGTACCAACGGGCCGTCCTCGTGCCCCTCGATTTCCGGCGCGCGCCGTTCGAGGAAGTGGGCCAGCGCGCGTGGCAGCGCGCCCGTCTTCGCGTAGCGCTGGGCGAGGATCAGGATCGAGCGGCTGATCGTGTCGGTTCGATACGAGTCCCTGGGGATCAGCGAGATCTTCCGCGGGGCGCTGCGCCCGAGGCGGTTCCAGGTGGGGATCGGGAATTCCAACCGCACCGCGCCTTGCTCGTGAGCCATCGCGGTGACCTGCACCTGTAGATCGAGGTCGCCGTCGATGAAGCAACCGCTTCCGGCGTCGATCTTGGTGTGCTGCACCGGATCGAAGTCGTAGCGAAAGGTCCGCGAGTTGCCCGCGTCCCGTGCGGGTCGTCTGTAGTACAGCGAGGCCAAACAGTTGAAATCTTCGAACAGTTGCTCTTCGGTCTTCGCGGCCTGCTCGAAGAAGGCCCACCACGCCGGCCGGTCTTCCCTGCGGTGAAATTCGAGGAGCTGGGCCAGCAACGGCGCGAGCGCGGCTCGACCTCCCGTGCTTTGCCGCAACTCGGCGAGGACGCCTTCGCGCCGCTCGCGATCCTGGCGCGCTCGCTCGGTTTCGACCCGCTCCGGGAGTGGGGCGCCGGCGCCGGCCACCCGCTGCTCTCGCTGCGCGCGGAGCCACGTGGCGAGCTCCGCGGTCGATTCGCAGTCGTCACGGTTGTAACGGCGAATCTGGGCCAGGATGTCGGACCGTTGCCAGTCCGCCGGCTGGCCGCTCTGTATCCAATCGTCGAAGCGCACGACCGAGTCGAGCGCGGACTCGACCTCCGCCTCGCGACTCTCTCGGTACAACCGCTCGACGTGCTTCAGGGAGTACGACGGGGTCCCGATAAGGACGCCGTTGCGCACGACGCGATACAGGTCGACAAACCGTCCCTCGCGAAGCATGGCGTCGAGCTCGACTTCCAGCGTCGCGTGACGCGAGGCCAATCGCTTCAGCGCGTTCGTCTCGTATGCGCCGTAGTGGTACACGCGCATCGACGGATCGCGCTCGATTCGCTCGAGCACCCAGCGCATGAAACCGATGAAGGCCTCGCGCTCCTGCGAGTCGTCGAAAGCCCACCATCCCTGGAAACCGCCCGCGGACTCGGCACCCCACAGATACTCGAGGCTCGTCGATTCCATGGGGTAGCCTTCGAGATCGAAATAGACGTCGAGCGAGGACGGGTCGGGCAGGGCGGTCAGGTCGGGCCCGCTGCGCAGGCGCTGAGGCGGCACCAGCTCGTACGCGGGTCGCGGCGTCTCCTCCGAGTCGACCTGCAGCCGCGCCTGCCGCGTCAGCCGTTCCAAAGTCATCGGGAGGATCCCCGTCACGGGACTGCCGTCGTGACTCGCGAGGGCCGCGCGTGTCGCGATCCCGCCCTGGCGGAGACGTCGGATCTGGGCCGCCGTGATGTCGGCGACCCGGGCCAGCCCGTCCGTGCGCAGCAAATGCGCCTCGGCCTCGGTCTTCCACGGAGTCAACCGGACACCGGGTTCGACCTCCGGGGTCGTGTCGAAATCGAACTCACGGTGGAAATCGACGAACTCCTGCCGCAACGAGGCGAAGAAGAACCGCAGGTCCGCGTGGCTCAACCGCACACGCTGCCCGTCCCCTAGAGCGAGCTCGACCGCGCCGACCCGCGCGCACTGGAGCGGCTCGAGCATGGACGCGTAACAACAGAGTTGGATCACCGCAGTCGGTTTGGCGCGCCTGGCCAGCTTCGCCTCGAGCGGTTCGTAGCAAAACGACCCCGGACCGGATTCGCCGTCCCTCCGGAGCAGGAAGTCACACTGACCGAAGAAGAGGCCGTCGGTCAGCGCCGCTTGATAGATCGCATCGGCGCCGTCCCGCAACGCGCGCCGCGTTGCCTCGACCGCATCGTCGCCGATCTCCACGACCGTCCGGCCTTCGGCTCGCAACGTCTCGAGCACCGACTTTTCGTGCTCGCGGCCCCGTCGCCGGATCAGGTCGAGCATCGGATCGGGCGTGTCACGGCTCAGCTCGCCGGGCCGCTCGAGATCGTACCGGGTCATCCAGCTGACGTACCGGGATTCCATGAAGGCGGCGAGATCGCTCGGGGAGAAGCGTAGTTGACCGTCGGCGTGGTGCATGGGATCGGCCGAGTCTAGCAGCCAAAAAAAAGGCCCCGTACGGGGCCCGGACAAAAGGGGGGATGAAGAACGGATCAAGCGTCGCGTTCCAGTTGAATCGTCAACGGAGCGTCCAGAGCGATCACCAGCGGCGTACCGGCGGGCAGGTCGACCGGGTCGACCTTGTTCTTCGCGGCGACGATCGCGCCGATGGCCGGTCGGCGAGGACACACCGGCGGGCCTCGGACGGGCGTCCTATACTCGATCCATGCAACGCGTCCGGATCACCGCTCTCGCGTTCGTGTTGATGTGCGGCGCGTCGCAACCCTCCGCCGATACCGCGGGAACAAGCTCGTGGTCCCAGTGGCGAGGGCCCCTGGGGACCGGCGTGGCGGTGCAGGGCGACCCCCCCGTGCGCTGGAGCGAGACCGAGAACATCGCCTGGAAGACGCAGCTACCGGGCAGGGGACTCTCGTCGCCGATCGTCCGCGACGGCCGCATTTTCCTGACCACCGCCATCCCCCAGGGGGAGCGACTCGAGACGTCTCGCGAACACGAAGACCACGGTGCGCACGACAACATGCCGCCGGATCGAAGGATGCGGTTCGTCGTGCTGGCCTATGACGCCGCGGACGGCTCGCTGGTCTGGAACAAGACCGTCCGCACGGCGCAACCCCACGAAGCCACGCACGTGACCGGAAGCTGGGCCTCGCCCTCCGCGGTCACCGACGGCAAGCGGTTGTTCGCCTCGTTCGGTTCGCACGGGATCTACGCGCTCGATCTCGACGGCAACCTGCTCTGGGAGGTCGATCTGGGGGACATGCAGGTCCGCCACGCCCACGGGGAGGGGAGCTCACCGGCCCTTTACAAGGACACGCTGGTCGTCAACTGGGATCACCAGGGTGAGTCGTTCCTCGTCGCCCTCGATGCCGCGGACGGCAAGATCCGCTGGAAAACGAAGCGCGACGAGATGACGTCGTGGTCGAGCCCACTGATCGTCGAGGTCGAGGGCAAACCCCAGGTCATCGTCGCGGCGACGCGACGGGTGAGCGGGTACGACCTCGCCAGCGGCAAGCTCGTCTGGGAGTGCGAAGGGCTCTCGCGCAACGTCGTCTCCACGCCGGTTGCGTCCGGTGGGTTGGTGTTCGTGTCGAACAGCTACGACTGGCAGAAGATCCTGGCGATCCGCCCCGCCGGCGCTCGCGGGAACATCACCGGTACCGGGCATGTGGTCTGGGAGCGTAACCGCGATACCTCGTACGTGCCGTCTCCCTTGCTTTACCGGGACCGGCTCTACTTCTTGAAGCATCTCAACGGGGTCTTGACTGCCGTCGAGGCGGCCAGCGGGAAGACCCTGTTCGGCCCGGTTCGCCTGGGCAAGGTGCGCAACGTGTTCGCCTCACCGGTCGCCGCCGCCGGCCGCATCTACATCGCCAGTCGCGACGGCGTCACGCTCGTCGCCGGGGCGGGCTCCGAGTTCGAGCCCCTGGCGCTCAACGAGCTGGACGATTCCTTTTCCGCATCCCCGGCGATCGTGGGGAATGCTCTCTACCTCCGCGGCGACCGCTTCCTGTACAAGATCGAGCACCCGCGACCGGCGGGCGAGCCCGAATGACATGACCGTCTAGTCGCGCGAGAGGAACAGCTGCAGGATGTACCAGAACATCAACGCGACGGAGGCGAACAGCTCCAGCGCGGCGGCGACGTAACGGTCTTCCGGGTAGTGATGGATGATCTTGCTGGTGTCGTAGAGGATTGCGGCACCCGCGAACGCGACCATGCCGACCATGAACCAGGTGCCGAGGCCGAAGCCGAAGATCACGCCGGCGACGATCGCCCCGAGGGCGACGAAACCGCCCCACCGGAGGATCGCACCCAGAAACGAGAAATCCTTGCGAGTCCAGAAGGCGATCGCGGTCAGCCCGGCAAACAGACCCACCGTGACGAGCGCGGCGCTGGAGATGACCCCGCCTCGGGCAAACGTGTCGGCGATGTACAGCAACGGCGCGAAGATGATCGCCTCGGCGATCACGAAACCGATCAGGGCGGCGTATTGCGCGCCCATGCTCGTCGAAGCGTGCGCCGTACGGCTGGCGAGCCAGCTGACCACCAGGAACCCGCCGAGGATCAACAGCCAGTTCGTGTTCGCGACGAAAAGAAAAATACGCTCGGCCAGCCCGCTCGTGAACAGCAGGAACTCGACCGCGACGAAGCCGAGGATGGCGCCGAACAGGTGGTTGTACGCGCGGGTGATGAAGCGGGCGCGGGCGTCCGATCCGAGGGACGAAACGGAGATCGGTTCGGGGGAAATCGTGGGTTCCATGGACTTCTCCTTCGAAGGTGCTTGAGCAATCATAATTACTTCTGTCGCAGAAGGTAGTTGTTCCTGAAACCTCTGCCAAAACACCGTTTTTCGAGTATGACTAACCTGTCGTTTTGGCCTACAGTGGCACCGCTTCCGCCGGCCTCAGGGGGTGCTGTGACGGACGAGCTCATCCGCCGACAGACTTTTTTCCTGGCGGTCGGTCTGGCCTGCGCGCTCGTTCTCGTCGGACCGCCGGTTCCCGCGGAAGATCAAGACACGCCGCAGCAGCAACCGCGACCCGGGGAGGTGTTTCAAAGCGCCCCGGTCACGCCCTATCGATTCGACGGCAACGTCCGCGACCTGCCGCCGCCCCAACGTTGGAAACCGGGCGATCCGATCCGCGAGATCCCGCGACGCGCCTACTTCCACCCCTCCCAGCAACGCGACGACCGGGCCGCGGCGAACCAGGGCCTCGATCCTCTGTTGCGGTTCCAGCAGTACATGCCCGAGACGCTCCGCGCGTTCGGGGCCCCCGATCGCAACTTCGACGGACAGGGGTTCAGCGGCGTCCACCCGCCGGACACGGTCGGCGACGTCGGGCCGAACCACTACGTCCAGATGATCAACGACTCGGCCGGGGCGACCGTCCGGATCTACGACAAGGCTCTCCCGACACCCGCCGTGCTGGCCGATTTCACGCTCGACATGCTCGGCGGGGGACCTTGCGCGTTCGGTTTCGGCGATCCGATCGTCCTCTACGATCGCTTCGCCGACCGCTGGCTGCTGTCCGAGTTCTCGAGCACCGGCAACAGGCTTTGCGTCTACATCTCCCAGACCGCCGATCCCACCGGGTCTTATTTCAATTACGATCTGACGGCGCCGAACTTCCCCGACTACCCGAAATACGGGGTCTGGCCGACCGACGCGAATGGCGGCTCGGGCTCCTACATCGTGACCACCAACGAGGCGGGGCTCGGGATCTACGCCATGGACCGGGCGACGCTGCTCGCCGGGGGCGCCGCGACCTTCCAACGATTCAGCATCGGCGACCTGCCGGGGTTCGCGTTCAACGCGGTGACGCCTGCCGATCTCGACGGCCCGAACCCGCCGCCGGTGGGGACCCCCGCCGTGATCATGCGCCAGCGCGATACCGAGGCGCATGCCGGTCCCGTGGCCCCGGGCGACGTCCTCGAGATGTGGCACTACGACGTGGACTGGGTGACCCCGGGAAACACCACGCTCACCAAGCTCACCGACCTCGATGTCGCCGAGTTCGAGTCGGATCTCTGCGGCCTGTCGGCGTTCGCCTGTTTCCCGCAACCCGGAACCGGGACGACGCTCGATCCGCTCCGCGAAGTGATCATGAACCGGCTGCAGTACCTCAACTTCAACGATCACGAAACGCTGGTCGGCAATTTCGTCACCGACGTGGACGGGACGGATCACGGCGGGCTGCGCTGGTTCGAGCTGCGCCGGATCGGCGGTGCGGCTTCGCCCTGGACGCTCCATCAGGAAGGTACGTTCTCGCCCGATGCCGACAATCGCTTCATGGCCGCGAGCGCGATGGACCAGTCCGGTAACATCGCCATCGGATACAACGTCACCTCGGCGACCACGTTTCCGAGTCTTCGCTACACAGGGAGGCTCGCGGACGACCCGTTGTCGACGATGACGCAGGGCGAGAACACGATCGTCGCCGGCACCGCTTCCAACGACGAAAACCGTTACGGCGACTATTCGGGGATGAACCTCGATCCTGCGGACGACTGCACGTTCTGGTTTACGGGCGAGTACAACGCGACGGGCCTCTGGTCCACGCGCGTCGCATCGTTTCGATTCGATGCCTGTGGCTGTGATTTGCTCCCGCTTCCGCTGACGATCTCCGGCGGTATCGCCGGCCCCAACCAGGTCGATCTTTCCTGGAACGACTCCGAGCTTCCCGAGGTCACGGAGTACCGCGTGATGCGGTCGCGGACGAGCGGCGGGCCTTACACGACCATCGCGACGGTCCCGGACAGCAGCCCGGGAAACGGGAACAGCGGCAGCTACACGTATTCCGACACGACCGTCAGCGGAGGGATCGACTACCACTACATCGTGCGCGCCTCGGATGGCGGCGCCTGCATCTCCGATCCGTCGAACGAGCTATCGGTCACAGCGACCGGCGTGTGCACCTTGCCACCCCTGTTCGCCGGCTTGAGCACGGTCGACGCACCGAACCTCGGAATCTGCACCCTCAACCTGGACTGGCCCGTGGCGGTCTCCGAGTGCGGCGGCTCGCTGCGCTACGAGATCCACCGATCGACGGTCCAGGGTTTCTCGCCGGAGTCCGCCAACCTTCATGCGACGACCACCACGACGACGTTCTCCGATGCCGACCAGCTCACGAGCGGTGACGAATACTTCTACATCGTGCGAGCCATCGACGAATCGAACGCGGTGTCGGACACCAATACGGTCGAGGGCTCGGGGATCCCGCAGGGCGTGCCGGTCGCGCCGATCTTCGCCGACGACGGCGGCGATACCGGCGTGACGCAGCTGACGACGAGCGGTCCATGGAGCGTCCAGGCCTCCGGCGGCAACGCCGGTCCGGGCGTGTACACGACGGGCGACTACGGCGATCTCACCTGTGCCGACCTGGTGACGCCGTCGATCGACCTGGGCGTGGGGAATCGTTTGACGTTCTGGTCCAGCTACGACATCGAGGCGGGCTGGGACAAGGGCGAGGTCCAGATCTCGAACGACGGCGGCGGTAACTGGGCCCGTCTGGAGGTCGGCTATCCGGCCAACTCGATCCGCACGAGCGATCAGTGCGGACTTCCCGCAGGCGACTACTTCACCGGCTCCGTGCCCACCTGGACGCGCTTCGAGGCCGACCTGTCCCCGTGGGACGGTCAGACCGTGACGATCCGCTGGCTGATGTCGAGCGACACCACCATTCGGGGGAACGGTTGGCTGATCGACGACATCGAGGTCGGCAGCCCGCCGATGGCCTGCGACACGGCCATCGCCTGCGGTGACAACCCGACCGTCGACGTCACGCCGGACGGTCCGCTGACCGCTTGCACGCTTTCGCTTCCGCTGCTCAGCGCCGATCTCAGCGGTGGCGCCGGGCCCTTCAGCTATCAGTGGTACCAGGACGGTTTGCTCATTCCCGGGGCAACGGACCCGACGTTCCAGCCCGTGGATGACGGAACCCACGTTTACAACGCGCGGGTTCGAGCGGCGAGCTGTACGGACGACACGCTGGACGGGTTCCCGACCGAGATCACCGCCAGAGGGGTGCCGCAATTCGCCGGTCTGCTGTCGGCGACCGACCAGAACCAGGCCACGTGCGGGATCGACCTCGATTGGGACGCCGCGTCGTCTCTCTGCCCCGGTCCGATCGTTTACGACGTCTACCGTTCGACGTCGCCCGGGGTGATGCCGGTCCCGGCGAACCGGGTCGGCTCGAGTATCGGCACGACGAGCTTCTCGGACACGGTCGGGCTGGGCAGTGGAGTGAGATACCATTACCTCGTGCGCGCCGTCGACACCTCGACGGGTCAGGAAGACATGAACACGGAAGAGCGGTCGGCCCTGCCGACCGCCCCCGGCGAGATCCTCGCCTTCAGTGACGACGCCGGCGACACGGGTCCGGCGCAGCTTTCGGCGACATCCCCGTGGTCGGTGCAGACGAGCGGGGGGAACGACGGCCCCCATGTCTACGCGACCGGGTTTTACGGCCCCGACCTCTGCGTCGACCTCGCGACTCCGAGCATCGACGGCGCTGCGACCACGCTCACCTTCTGGTCGAGGGCCGAGATCGAGTCGAGCTGGGACAAGGGCGAGGTGCAGATTTCCACCGATGGCGGTTCCAGCTGGAACCGCGTCGAGGTCGCGTACCCCGGAAGCTCCGTAAACACGTCCGACGCGTGCGATCTGGGGACCGGAACGTTCTTCACCGGTCTGGGCGGCGCGGGCTGGACCGAGTACACGGCGGATCTGTCCGGCCACGCCGGTGAGTCCGCGATGTTGCGTTGGCGGCTCTCCACCGACGGGTCGATCAACGAGGCCGGTTGGTGGATCGACGACGTGGAGGTGTACGTGGCCGAGGAATGCCAACCCGGGTCCGCAGGGCCGCCACCGGCGCCCGACGGCTCGGCGGGAACGACACCGCTGCTGGCCGAGAACCTCGCCGACGGCGTCGGCGATACGCTCGGGGTCACCTGGGACGCCTCCTGCGCGGCGACCGATTACAACCTGATCTTCGGCGACCTGACCAACGTGGCGACCTATGCGGTGAGCGGTTCGAGCTGCGCCCTGGGCACGACCGGCAACACCACCTGGACCGGAGTGCCGGCGGGGAACCTCTTTTTCCTGATCGTCGGGACCGACGGAGCGGGAGTCGAGTCGAGTTGGGGCGGTTCGAGTAACGGGGAGCGCAACGGGTCCGTGGCATCGGGTGAGTGCGGGATCGCCACCAAAAACCCGAGCGGCGCATGCCCCTGAGAAACTCGCTGTCAAAACCGTTTTTTTGGGGTATGAGAAGCCCGTGTCCCGGCATTTGAGCGGGGACCTGTCGCCGGCACGCCGCGGTTCGTCTTGCGGGCCGATCCGCCGGCCTTGGGGGATGGTGTGACCGACGACGTCGAACGCCAGTCGCGTGGCGGTGCTTGGATCCTTGCTTTCTCGATCGTGCTTGCGGGAACCGCTCAGGCAGCCGGCGAGGGCCCCGCCGATCACGCGACTCCAGCGCCGCTCGCGGTCGTTCAAAGCGCGCCGGTCACGCCGCATCGGTTCGACGGAGACGTTCGCGACCTGCCGGCCCCCAGGCAGTGGCGGCCCGGAGACCCGGTTCGCGAGATCCCACGGCGCACCTATCCCCATCCGTCGCAGCCGAAACGGGACGCCAACGTGAGCTACGGCCTGGATCCGCTGGTCGAGCTGCAGTGGTTGGTGCGACCGGACGAATCGACCCGTGCCTTCGATGTTCCCGACCGCGACTTCCCCGGCCAGGGCTTCAGCGGGGTCAACCCGCCGGACACGGTCGGCGACGTCGGTCCCGACCACTATGTCCAAATGATCAACGATTCGGGCGGCGCGACCGTCCGGATCTACGACAAGGCGCTCCCGACGCCCAACGTGCTGGCCAGCTTCTCCCTCGATTCGCTGGGTTCGGGCGCCTGCTCGGGAGGGCTCGGCGACCCGATCGTGCTCTACGATCGCTTCGCCGACCGCTGGATGCTGTCCGAGTTCTCCAGCTCCGGCAACAACCTCTGCATGTACGTCTCGCAGACGAACGACCCGACCGGGTCCTACTACGCTTATCAGTTCGGCGCCCCGTCCTTCCCCGACTACCCGAAGTACGGCGTCTGGCCGACCGACGAGAACGGCGGTGCCGGCTCCTACATCGTGACGACCAACGAGGCGGGACTCGGAATCTACGCGATGGATCGCGGCGCGATGCTCGCGGGGACCGCTGCGACGTTCCAGCGCTTCTCGATCTCCGATCTGCCGGGGTTCGCGTTCAACGCCGTCACCCCTGCCGACCTCGACGGGCCCAACGCCCCGCCGGTCGGCGCGCCCGCGGTGATCATGCGACAGCGTGACAGCGAACCGCACGGGGGTCCCTCGGCCCCGAACGACGTGCTCGAGATGTGGCACTTCGACGTCGACTGGGTCGACACCGCCAATACCACGCTCGTTCAACAGCCGGACATCGTCGTGGCCGAGTTCGACTCCGCGCTCTGCGGGCTGACCGCCTTCGCCTGTTTCCCGCAGCCTTCGGGACCGACCCTCGACCCCTTGCGCGAAGTGATCATGAACCGGCTCCAGTACGTCAACTTCGACGACCGTGAGAGTCTCGTCGGAAACTTCGTGACCGACGTCGACGGCGCCGATCTCGGCGGGCTGCGCTGGTTCGAGCTGCGGCGCATCGGCGGCGAAGCGTCTCCCTGGACGCTGCATCAGGAGGGCACCTACTCTCCCGATACCGACAGCCGCTGGATGGCCGCGAGCGCGATGGATCAGTCGGGCAACATCGCGATCGCCTACAACGTGTCCTCCACGTCGACTTTCCCCAGCTTGCGCTACACGGGCCGGTCGGCGGACGATCCGCCCGGCACGATGACCCAGCCGGAGACCTCGATCGTCGCCGGCTCGGGTTCGAACTCGAGCAACCGTTACGGCGACTATTCGGGGATGAACCTGGACCCCGAGGACGACTGCACGTTCTGGTTCACCGGCGAGTACAACGTCTCCAGCAACTGGTCCACGCGCATCGCCTCGTTCCGCTTCGACGACTGCGGGTGCGAGCTGTTCCCGCAGCCGTTGAACGTTTCCGGCGGGGTCGGTGGCCCGAATCAGATCGATCTCTCGTGGAACGACTCCGAGCTGCCCGAGGTCATCGAGTACCGCGTGATGCGATCGCGCACTTCCGGCGGCCCGTACACGGAGATCGTGACGATCGCGGACACCAGCCCCGGCAGCGGCAACGTCGGCGCTTACAACTACTCGGACGCGAGCGTCAGCGGTGGGATCGACTATCACTACGTCGTGGTCGCGTCGGACGGCGGCGCCTGCACGTCGGATCCGTCGAACGAGCTCAGCGTGACCGCGACCGGTGCCTGCACGCTGGCGCCGCTGTTCGGCGGCCTGGATACGGTCGAGACACCCAACTCGGGCGTCTGCACGCTCGACCTGACATGGTCGGATGCGACTCCCGAGTGCGCCGGCCCGATCTCCTACGCCATCCATCGCTCGACCATGCCGGGTTTCGTACCCGGCCCGGTCAACCTGCTGACGACCGTACCGGCGACGGCCTACGCCGACTTCGACCAGTTGATCTCGGGTCAGGAGTATTTCTACGTCGTGCGCGCCATCGACGACTCCAACGGGGTCTCGGACGCGAACACGGTCGAGGTCTCGGCCGTCCCGTTCGGGAACCTGCAGTCGCCGATCTTCAGCGACGACGGCGGCGACACGGGCGCGGCCCAGCTGTCGACCAGCGGCCCGTGGGCCGTGAACGCGAGCGGCGGCAACAACGGGCCCGGTGTCTATTCCACCGGAGATTACGGGAACAACATCTGCGCGGATCTATCGACCCCGTCGATCACGCTGGGCTTCGGCAACACGCTCTCGTTCTGGTCGAGCTATTCGATCGAATCGGGATTCGACAAAGGAGAGGTGCAGATCTCGACCGACGGCGGGGGATCGTGGACGCGTGTCGAGATGACCTACCCGGCAGCCTCGAACAACACCTCGGACGCCTGCGGGTTGCCCGCGGGTGACTATTTCACCGGAAGCGGTACCGCGTGGACACGCTACACCGCCGACCTCACTCCCTGGGACGGTCAGGCGGTGATGATCCGCTGGCTGATCTCGTCCGATTCCGGCACGACGGGATCCGGCTGGAACATCGACGACATCGAGATCGGCAGCGAGGCCGCGGCCTGCGCGACGGCGAGCGCCTGCGCGGACAACCCGTTCGTCGACGTCCTGCCGGACGGCTCCCAGACCCTTTGCGTCGGGGACAGTGTGTCCTTCTCCGCCGATCTGACCGGGGGCAACGGCCCGTTCGAGTACCAGTGGACCCGCGACGGGCTGGATATCGGGGGCGCCACCGGAGACACGTACGACGCCAGCGATGTCGGGTCGTACCTCTACAATGTGGATGTCCGCGCGCAAACCTGCCCCGATGCGGTCACCGACCCGCAGCCGACGCGGATCACCTGGCGCGACGCGCCGGCCTTTGCCGGCGTTCAAGCCGCGACCAATGCGGGTGCCGACGATTGCACCCTACTGGTCGACTGGGACGCGGCGGCATCGTTCTGCCCCGGGGCGGTGACTTACACCGTGTATCGGGACACGGTCTCTCCCGTCGTGCCTTCACCGGCCACCGAGGTGGCTGCGGGTTTGTTGACCCAGGGGTTGACCGACACCCAGGGGCTGGTCAACGGCCAGACGTATCACTACCTGGTCCGCGCGGTCGAGCCTTCCACCGGCAAGGACGACGGCAATACGGCCGAGGCGTCCGCCGTGCCCAGCGGACCGAACATCGTTCGGGCCGTCTACTACGAGGACTTCGAGACCGGTGACCTGGCCGGCTGGACGGTAACCACCGGCCCCGGCCCGCACACCTGCGGCGATTGGGTCGCGACCGACGGCAGCTTCACGGTCCCCAGCGCGGGCAGCGGGTTCCACGCGGTGGCCAACTCGGTGTGCGGGTCGGGGGCCATGACCTCGACCATCCTCGAGTCGCCGCCGATCGACACCGCGATCCCCAACCTCGAATCGCTCACGTTGAACGTCGACATGAAGTTCCAGTACTACGGCGGCGGGGGTGACGAGGACGGGACGATCGA
>JBFFZZ010000006.1:0-27654 GCA_041568335.1 Candidatus Polarisedimenticolaceae bacterium
AGCTGATCGCTCCGGAGGGGATGGCTTCCTGGACCGAGCGCGAGACCCCCGAGGTGGCGCCGGAGCCGACGCCTATCCGTAACCCCCCCACACGGCCGGTCGTGTTCAAAGACTCGACCCCAGCCGCTGCACCGAGCCACGTCAAGCCGCTGCTGATGTTGCTGGGGCTGGCCGTGGTGGTCTGGGGCGTGTTCATCCTGCCCAAGCTCTCGGTCAAAACGGTGCCGGTATTGACGACCGCCGATATCGCGCCGAAATCGGAGATCCGTTTTATCGATGCCAAGCCACCGAGCCTCTACGTCGAGTTGGACGCACAGGCATGGAGGCAGCTCACGAAAGAAGATCGCATCGCCTTGATGGACGACGTCGGCAAGACGGCCTCGGCCGCCGGTTACAACGGGGCACACTTCCGGCTGGAGGACGGTCGGACCGCCGGAATGTGGCTCAAGGAGAAGGGGAGCAAGCTCCAAGAATAGTTGCCCGCCGAACGAAGAACCTCTCGACCCCGCGCTACGGCGCGGGGTTTTCGTTATAGTGATGCGTGTTCCGAGACCGACGGGAGAAAACCGATGTCCGAACGTTACGAGGCGCTGCGGCGGCACCTGCGTGAGCTCGCCGCGTTGAATTCCGCGCTGGGTCTGTTGAGCTGGGACCAGGAAACGATGATGCCCACGCGTGCCGCGGCTGCGCGTGCCGACGAACTGTCCTTGCTCAGCCGTCTTGCGCACGAACGCGCGATCGCGACCGAACTGGGCGAGATGCTGAGCGCGTGTGAAACCGATACGGAGTTGCAGACCGACGCGGCGGTCACCGCGAATCTGCGCGAGATCCGGCACGATTACGACCGCGCCCGCAAGCTGCCGACGGAGTTCGTCGCCGAGTTCAGCCAGACCACGTCGCAGGCGCTGCAGGCCTGGAAGACGGCGCGGTCGGACAGCGACTTCCCGACGTTCCGACCGTGGCTCGAGAAGCTGCTCGGGCTGTCCCGCCGGAAGGCGGAGTACTTCGGGGTGCCCGAGGGAGGCGAGCTGTACGACGCCTTACTCGACGAATTCGAACCGGGAATGACCGCCGCGGTGGTCGAATCGACGTTCGGACCGTTACGCGAGGAGCTGGTGCCGTTGATCGACGCGATCCGCGGCAAGCCCGAACCGGACGACGGACCCGCCAAGGTCGAGGTCCCGATCGAGACGCAGAAGTCGTTCAACAGAGAGATCCTGAAGCTCATCGGTTTCGATCTCGAGGCCGGGCGTCTCGATGTGTCCACGCACCCGTTCTCGTCCGGCATCGCGCCGGGAGATACGCGTATCACGTCGCGCTACAAGCCCACGGGATTCGCCGAGGCCCTCAGCTCCACGATGCACGAGGCCGGGCACGGGATGTACGAGCAGGGCTTGCCCAAAAGCGAGCACTGGGGCGAACCAATGAGCGAGCCGCTCGGGTTGGGGATCCACGAGAGCCAGTCGCGGATGTGGGAGAACCAGGTCGGCCGCTCGCGCGAGTTCTGGACCTGGCTGCGGCCACGGTTGGCTGCGGCGACGGATGATGCCTTTGCCGCCTACGACGCCGAGGCGCTCTACCGCGCGGCCAACATCGTGCGCCCCAAGCCGATTCGTGTCGAGAGCGACGAGGCGACCTACAACCTGCACGTCATGCTGCGCTTCGACCTCGAGCGCGCGATGTTTCGCGGCGATCTCGCAGTCGCCGATCTGCCCGGCGCGTGGGACGAGCGGGTCAAAAAGGATCTCGGGCTCGATGTGCCCGACGCCGCGCGCGGTTGCCTGCAGGACATCCACTGGGCGATGGGCGCGATCGGGTACTTCCCGACCTACACGTTGGGGACGCTCTACGCCGCCCAGTTCTGGGATGCGATCCTCGTCGATCTCCCGGACCTTCCGGAACGAATCGGGCGCGGTGAGTTCGCCGAGCTGCTCGGCTGGCTGCGCGTGAAGATCCACCGGCGCGGCCGGCAGCTGCCCGCCGAGGCGCTGTGCATCGAGCTGACGGGCAGGCCGCTGGATCACCGGCCGTTCATGGACTACCTGAAGACCAAGCTGGGCGGCATCTACGGCCTCGAGGGGTGACGCGCTCGAACGCGGTGCCGCGTTTGCAGATCCTCGCGGCGGCGCTGTTGTTCTCGACCGGTGGGGCGGCGATCAAGGCGGTCTCGCTGGACGGTTGGCAGACGGCCGCGGCACGTTCGACCATCGCGGCGCTCGGGTTGCTCGTCTTCATGCCGGCGTGGCGTCGCGCCTGGACGAGACGCACGCTGCTCGTCGGGCTCGCCTACGGCTCGACGATGGTTCTGTTCGTTCTGGGCAACAAGCTCACGACCAACGCCAACATGATCTTCCTGTCGGCGACCGCCCCGCTCTACCTCATGCTCCTGGGTCCGTTGTTGTTGGGCGAGAAGATCCGGGCGCGGGAAGTCGTCGTGGGAGGGGTGCTGGCGATGGGGCTGGCGCTGTTCTTTATCGGATACGAGAGCCCGCAGGAGACCGCGCCGAACCCCGCGCTGGGCAACCTGCTCGGCGCGATCACCGGATTCACCTGGGCGTTGACGCTGGCCGGCTTGCGCTGGCTCGGCCGCCGCGAGCCGGCCCCGGGAACCGATCCGGCGGGAGCCGCCGTCGTCGTGGGCAACCTCATCGTCGGGATCGTCTGTTTGCCGTTGGCCCTGCCCTTTGGCCCGACGACGCCGACCGATTGGATGCTCGCCGCTTACCTCGGCCTGTTCCAGATCGGCCTGGCCTACGTCTTCATGACCCGCGGTTTCCGCGGGGTCGGCGCGCTGGAGGCGTCCCTGTTGCTGATACTCGAACCGGTGGCGTCGGTGTTCTGGACGTGGTTGGCGCACGGAGAGCGGCCCCTCGGCTGGTCCGTCGCCGGTTGCGTCGTGATCCTGATCGCGACCGTGGCCAATACATTTGCGGCACACCGGCGAGATGCCGTTCCCACCCCGTAGCCGGTCGTTCATAATGCCCGGTCTGACCCCTTCGGAGCAGCGTTGACCGACAGCACCTTCACCGATCTGCGCTCGTTCATCGAGCCGTTGCGTCATGACGGCGAGCTGGTGGCCGTCGACGCGCCGGTCGACCCGAAACTCGAGGTGGCGGAGATCCACCGCCGCGTGATCGCGGCGGGCGGGCCGGCGTTGTTGTTCATCAATGTCCGCGGATCCGAATTCCCGGTGGTCACCAATCTGTTCGGCACCGCTCGACGCGCCGAGCTGGCGTTCGGATCGCGGCCCGGCCGGTTGATCCGGCGCGCCGTCGAACTGGCGCACACGCTGATGCCACCGACCCTCTCGAAGTTGTGGAGGGCGCGTGACGTCGCGCGTGAGCTCTTACGCGTCGGCTCCCGACGCCGCTCCTCGGGTCCGGTGACCGAGGTCGTCGAGAACGACGTCCGGCTCGACCGTCTCCCGGCGTTGACCACGTGGCCCGAGGACGGAGGCCCGTTTCTCACGTTGCCTCTCGTTTACACCGAGCATCCGGATACGGGGATCCCCAACCTGGGGATGTACCGCCAGCAGGTGCACGACGCAAAACGGCTGGGGATGCACTGGCAAATCGGGAAGGGCGGTGGTTTTCACTACGCTGTCGCGGAGGCACGCAACGAACCGTTGCCGGTGACGACGTTTCTCGGAGGCCCGCCGGCGTTGATCCTCGCGGCCATCGCGCCGCTTCCGGAGAACGTACCCGAGATGCTGCTCGCCTCGTTGATCGCGGGTGAGCGGCTCCCGATGTGTCGCGGTGTCGGCCCGCACGCCCTACCGGCCACGGCAGAGTTCGCCCTGTGCGGGTCCGTGGCGCCGCGGTTGAGGCGCCCGGAAGGACCGTTCGGCGATCACTACGGTTACTACTCGCTGACCCACGACTACCCGGTGTTCGAAGTCGAGCGCATCGCGCGCCGCCGCGACGCGATCTTCCCCGCGACCGTCGTGGGTAAGCCGCGCCAGGAGGACTTTTTCATCGGCGACCTGTTACAGGATCTGCTCTCGCCGTTGTTCCCGCTGGTCATGCCCGCCGTGGAGGACCTCTGGTCCTACGGCGAGACCGGTTACCACTCTCTCGGCGCGGCGGTCGTGAAACAACGCTACAAACGCGAGGCGATGGCCTCAGCCTTCCGCATTCTCGGCGAGGGGCAGCTCTCGTTGACCAAATTCCTGATCGTCCTCGACCGCAAGATCGATCTCAAGGATTTCCCACGGGTGCTCGAGGCTTTGCTGGAAAGGACCCACGCGGAGACCGACCTGTACGTGTTTTCCAACCTGTCGATGGACACGCTCGACTACACCGGCCCCGAGGTCAACACCGGTTCCAAGGGTGTTTGGCTGGGGCTGGGAGACCCGGTCCGCAAGCTGCCGCGCGAGTACACCGGCGGGGCTCCACCCGAAGGAACGACCGATGTGCGGGTATTCTGCGCGGGCTGCCTGGTAGTCGGTGGCCCTCCCAAAAACGACGACGGGGAGTTTGCCCGGCGCGTCGCCCGGCACGAGGGTTTTGCGGACTGGCCCCTGATCGTGGTCACCGACGAGCCCGAGCGAGCGGCGGCCAGCTCGATCAACTTCCTGTGGACCACGTTCACCCGCTTCGAGCCCGCGGCCGATCTCCACGCCGCGTCGACGCGCGTGGAAAGAAACCACATCTGCTACCGCGCACCGGTGGTGATCGACGCTCGCCTCAATCCGGGTTTCCCGGCCGAGTTGTTCTGCGACGAGCAAACCGCACGAACGGTAGAGCAGCGGTGGCGTGAATACTTCCCGGGCGGCGTCGAGATGGGTGATTCGTCGCGCGCTCACCTGGACTGAGGGGGTCCACAATGACGCGAGCGATCCGTATCCATGAAACCGGCGGACCCGAAGTCCTGCGTTGGGAGGAAGTCGATGTCGCGGCGCCCGCAGCGAACGAGGTCTTGTTGAGGCAGACCGCGGTCGGTCTCAACTTTATCGACACGTACCATCGTACGGGGCTCTATCCGCTCGAGCTACCCGCGATCCTCGGACGAGAGGCCGCGGGGATCGTCGAAGCCGTCGGCGACGGGGTCGAGACCTTGGCGGTCGGCGATCGCGTTGCCTACGCGCTCGAGCCGGGCGCGTACTGCGAGACGCGTGTGATCGATGCCGCACGTCTTGTTCGCCTTCCCGACCCGGTCGATGACAGGACCGCGGCGGCGATGATGCTCAAGGGCCTGACCGTGCAGTACCTGTTGCGCAGCTGCTATCGCGTGGAGCCCGGAGACACGATCCTGATTCACGCGGCAGCCGGGGGTGTCGGGCTGATCGCGTGTCAGTGGGCCAAGGCGCTGGGAGCCACGGTGATCGGGACGGTGGGTTCGCCGGAGAAGGCGCAACTGGCCGCCGCCCACGGCTGCGACCACCCGATCCTCTACAAGGAGCAAGACTTCGTCGAACGCGTCCGGGCCCTCACGGGCGGCGCTGGAGTCAAGGCCGTTTACGACTCGGTCGGCCGCGACACCTTCGACGGCTCGCTCGACTGTCTTGAAACCCGTGGGACGTTGGTGAGCTTCGGTCAATCGTCGGGTCCGGTCGAACCGTTCAACATCGGCGTGCTGGCCGCCAAGGGCTCGCTGAACCTGACCCGGCCGACGCTGGCCCATTTCATTGCGACCGCCGCCCAGCTCGAATCCTCGAGCTCCGAACTTTTCGACCTCTACATTTCTGGCGCGCTGCGCGTCGAGATCGGCCGGACCTATCCGTTGGGCGAAGCGGCACGGGCGCACCGCGATCTCGAAGCGCGCAAAACGTCCGGTTCGACCGTGTTATTGCCCTGAGGAATTCTTGAAAATTCCCCGCCAGATAAGTGGTGTAGGTTCGAGACCACGGCTGGATTAAATAGCGGGTCGTATTGTTCTCATCTATAGTTGTGGCAACGGGTCCTCGAGGGAGACGACGCAATCGTTGTCCGGACCGGAGATCGGGAGTCCATTGGAAAAGCGATGGGGGACGCTTGGATGGGGAGCGCGCCATGGCAAAGACTCAACCGAAGGACCGTCGGTTTTTTACGACCACCGAAGTCGCGCGTTACTGTGAGGTCTCGAACGACGGCGTCCTTAAGTGGATCAAGTCGGGGAAACTTCGCGCGTTCTCGACGCCGGGCGGACACTACCGCATCAGCGCCGAGGATTTCCGGGAGTTCCTGAAGCTCTACGCCTTTCCGGTTCAGGAGTCTTTCTTCGGGACCGAGGCAAACGCTTCGCACCCCCGCCGCGTCCTGGTCGTGGACGACGAGCCGGATCAACGCGAGGTCCTGCTCCGGCTGCTGCGCAAGATCGATCCGGAGTGGATCGTCGATCAGGCCGCCGACGGGTACGAGGCGGGCATCAAGATCGGGATGAGTCGTCCCGATCTCGTGATACTCGACGTCATGATGCCGCACGTCGATGGCCTCTCGTTGTGCCGCACGATTCGGAGCAACACGGAGACGCGAGCGATCCGTATCCTGGCCATCACCGGAGATCCCGGGAACAGGAAGCCGGCGCTCGAGGCCGGCGCCGATGTCTGCCTGACCAAGCCGGTCGGATTCGAACACCTGAGTCACGAGTTGACGAGACTGCTCGACCCGCGCCGCCCGCGACGCGCGCGCCGCCCACACCAGCAGGCGTGACCCCGGGACTTGTTTCTCATGCCGGATTTGCTACGGTAATCTCGAGTCCTATCCACCATCCCATTCGGAGTCATTCGCATGCGTAAGCAAAATGCCCTTCTGTTCGGTTTGCTCGTCTTCGTCGCTCTCACCGGTTGCGCGGCCGACCCCGCCGCGGACAAACCGGACGCGAAAGTCGGCGAAGCCCAACCGGTTTCCGAACGCGCGGCGGAAGGGACCGTGCTCGGGTTTTCCGAAGACAGCACGATCAGCTGGGTCGGATCCAAGGTCACCGGAAGTCATGACGGCGGTTTCCGTTCCTTCGAGGGCGAGATCCACCTCGTCGACAACGATCCGACCGCGTCCTCGGTGAGCGTCACGATCGACACCACGTCGCTGTGGTCGGACAACGATCGGCTCACGGGCCATCTCAAGAGCGCGGATTTCTTCGACGTCGAGAAGTACCCAACGGCCAGTTTCGTCTCGACGTCGATCGAAGCCGCCGAGAGCGGTTACACGGTGACCGGCAACCTCAACCTGCACGGCGTGGAGAAGAGCATCAGCTTCCCCGCCGAGATCACGGTCGCCGACGGCGGTGTCTCGGTCCGGGCGTCCTTTGCCATCAAGCGCTTCGATTTCGGGATCGTCTATCCCGGGCGGCAAGACGATCTCATCCGCGACGAGGTGGCGATCACGCTCGATCTGAGATCCGGCGCGAGGTAGTCACTCGACCAGATCGCGCAGCAGGTCCTCGAGGATCTCGACGTCGTCGCGGCGGTCGGCCAGCGTGTTCTCCAGCTCGATCTGTCTCTGCTGGAGGCCTTCGAGGCGCGCTTCCTCCTGCGTAAGCTGTTGTTCGGCCATGCGCAGCTCCTGATACAGCTGGAGCGGAACCTCCTCGCGCCCCTCGCGCTCCATCTTGTCGATCTGCTCTTCGGTCTGCGACATCCACTGTTTGATGTTGCCGATCGACGACTTGGCGTCCTGTTGCTCTCGGCTGTTCCGATCGAGCCGTCCGTCGAGCGGCGCCAGCCGGCGTTCGTGCATCTCGATACGGCGCAGAATCAGGTCGGCGTCCTGGTTGCGGCGCATCGTGACGAGCAGGGCCACGAGCTCGTCGAGCGAGTCCCGGATGCCGGCCAGCTCGCGCGCGACCTGCTCCGGCGCCGTCCCCGGCGCATCTTGACCGGTCGCCGGCGAGACCCAAACGGCGGCGATCAGCGCCACCGGCACGAGTGCGATCGATAGCTTCTTCACGGGCGTTCCCTCCCTCACATTGAGTGTTCCATTCAAACCGCCCGCGCCCCGCGGGGCAAGGGCGACTCTGCGAGAAACGTGGCAGGGGTCGCCCGTCCGCATACCGAGGTGGTTGTCCGCCCCGGCCCGTTGGCGTATACAAGGGCGAAGATCCAGGGCCGAGGGGATCCGTATGAAGACCGTCACAATTATTGTCGTTCTGACCTGCGCAACGGTCGGATCTCCGCTGCCGGCCCAGGTCTGCGATGGCGTTTCCCCGGTCGAGGCGACGAGCCTGGTGTCGGTGGTCGCGGAGAACGGCCTGACCGGCCGACCCCTGCTGATCACCGCGCCACCCGGGGACAAGAACCGCATCTTCATCGTCGAGCAGGACGGATTCATCTGGGTCAAGCAGCGCGGCTCGGCGCTGGGCTCGCGCACGCTGTACCTCGATCTCTCCGCGGTCGTCAACGACGCGACCAACGAGCAGGGCTTGTTGGGCATGGCCTTCGCGGCGGACTTCGAGACGTCGGGGCTGTTTCACGTCAGCTACACCGGCGGTGCCGGCACCGGGACCAACGAGCTCGCAACTTACCGGCAGGACCCCAACAACGTGAATCAGGCGCTGACCACTCCCGTTGCAAACTTCTTCAGCCTGCCGCAACCCGATTTCAACCACAACGGCGGCAACATCCAGGTCGGCCCCGACGGCTTCGTCTACCTGGGGATCGGCGACGGCGGCGGCTCCAATGACGACGGGCCGGGCCACTCGATGTGCGGCAACGCGCAGGACGACACGAACCTGCTGGGAACGATGATCCGCATCGACCCGACGGGCAGCTCACCCAACCCACCCGACTGCGGCTCGGGCAGCTACACGATCCCCGACGGCAACCCCAAGGCCGACGGCCCCGGTGGCGTCTGCGACGAGATCTGGTCCAACGGGTTGCGTAATCCTTGGCGCTGGGACTTCGACCCGCTCAACGGTGACCTCTACATCGGCGACGTCGGCCAGGGTTGCTGGGAAGAGGTCAACTGGGTTCCGGGGACAAGCACGGGCAACGAGAACTACGGCTGGCGCTCGATGGAAGGCGCGCAGTGTTTCGATCCGAACAACGCGGGCAACTGCAATCCATCATCCGTCCAGTGCATGGGTGTACCCAAATGTGATGATCCGAGCCTGACGCTGCCCGTGCTCCAGGTGCCGCAGACCACCGGCGCCTGTTCGATGACGGGCGGCTACGTCTACCGCGGGTGCCGCATCTCGAACCTGCAGGGGCACTACTTCTGGAGCGATTTCTGTGCCGGCAACATCGACAGTTTCCTGATCTCCGGAGGCGTCGCGACGATGCAGACGGACTGGACGGCCACCGTCGATCCCGGCAACGTCCTGTCGTTCAGCATGACCAGCTTCGGCCGCGACGGCGAGGGGGAGCTCTACGCCGTCGATCGTGGCGGCGTGATTCTCAAGATCGTTCCACCGTTGAGCGACTTCGAGGTCTCCGGCGCCGGTGTGCTGGCTCCGGACATGTTCCTCGTCAACAAGAACGTGCAGTGGACCTGGGAGAACCTGCAGGGCAGCTCGTCGCACCCGATCAGCTATTACAGCGTTTACAGCGGCTCACCCAACGGCAACTTCGACTGCATCCATTCGACGGTTCAAACACGTTGGATCGGCGACCCGGCGAATCCCGGCCCCGGCGGCCTGTTCGCCTACCTCGTCACCGCGACCAACGGATCCGGCGTGGAAACCAGCGGCGGTGCCGGCCGCACGCTCAACACCGCCTGTGCCTCGCCGTAAGCCTGGATTGCCGCGTTGGACCGTTGATCCAAGGGCTGGCCGCGCTCCGCGGACGGTCGGCCGTCCTTGGATCAGCGGTCCAACTCGGCAATCCAGGCGAAGTCGGTGTTGCCGCCGCTGATGATCGCGCCGACACGGAGGCCGTTCCATTCGGCACGGCGAGCGCGCAGCGCGGCCAGCACGGTGGCGCCCGAGGGTTCGACGACGACCTTGAGCCGGCGGATCAACGTCCAGGCGGCGGCGAGCATGGCCTGCTCTTCGACGGTGACGACCCGGACGGCACGCGGCTTGAGGATCGCGAAGGGATGCCGGCCGAGCCCGGTCAGCAACCCGTCGCCCCAGGATTGCGGGTCGGTCGGACCCGGTTGGAGCTCGCCCGATTCGAGCGAGCGATAGGCGTCGTCCACCGCGACGGGCTCGGCGCCCCAGACGGCGATCCCCGGCGCCACCGCCGAGACGGTCAGCGCGGTGCCGGACAGCAGGCCGCCGCCCCCGACCGGCGCGACGACCAGGTCCAGATCGGCGACCTGATCCAGCAGCTCGAGCGCCGCGGTGCCCTGACCCGCGATCACGCTTGGGTCCTCGTACGGGTGGATCAGGGTCATCCCGCGCTGCTCGATCTCCCTGCGGCACGCGGCTTCCCGCTCGGCGCGTTCGCACAGGGCGATCTCGGCTCCGTAGCCGCGAACGGCGGCGACCTTGATCTCCGGCGCGTCCCGCGGCATCACCACGACACAGGGGATTCCGCGAACGGACGCCGCGTAGGCCAACGCCGCGCCGTGATTCCCAGATGAATGCGTGACGACGCCGCGCGCCGCCGCCGCTTCGTCCAGGCCGAGCACCGCGTTGGTCGCGCCGCGCGCCTTGAATGCACCGACTTTTTGGAGGTTCTCGCACTTGAAGAACGCATCGATCCCGAGCTCGTCGCTCAGCCGGCTCGAGCTCATGACCGGGGTGCGATGCGTGTAAGGCCCGATTCGCCGGGCCGCGGCACGCACGTCGTCGATTGTCGGTAGCGTCATGATGGGCGGACCATACCTCATCGAGGCCGGACCGACTAAACTCGGAGCATGCCCGAGTTGCCGGACATCGAGGTTTACCTGGACGCGCTCCGTGAGCGGGTCGAGGGCCGCGTGCTGCAACGCGTGCGTCTGGGAAGCCCGTTCCTGCTTCGTTCCGTCGACCCTCCGGTCACGGAAGTCGAGGGACGCCGCGTCACCGGCCTGCGGCGGCTGGGTAAACGCATCGTCTTCGAGATCGAAGACGATCTCTTTCTCGTGCTGCACCTAATGATTGCCGGGCGGCTGCGCTGGAACGACCCGGGCGTCAAGTTGCCGGGCAAGCTGGGGCTCGCCGCGTTCGACTTCGAGGCCGGTTCGTTGGTCGTGACCGAGGCGAGCAAGAAGAAACGCGCTTCGCTGCACCTGGTCCGCGGGGAGGCGCGGCTGTCGGGGCACGATCCCGGCGGCATCGATCCGCTTTGCTGCGACCCGTCCGAGTTCGCGGAGGCGTTGCGCCGCAATACCCACACGCTCAAGCGTGCCCTGACCGACCCGCGAATCCTCAGCGGTGTCGGCAATGCCTACTCCGACGAGATCCTGCACGCGGCGAAGCTCTCCCCGTTCAAGCGGACGGACGCCATCGGCGACGATGAGCTCGAGCGGCTACGCGCGGCGTGCATCGTCGTGATGCGCGACTGGCTCGCGCGGCTGCGTGAGCGGCGCGGTGACGGCTTCCCGACGAAGGTGACGGCGTTCCGCGAAGGTATGGCGGTTCACGGCCGCTACGGCGAGCCCTGCCCTGTCTGCGCGAGCCCGGTACAGCGCATCGTCTACGCGGCCAACGAGGCGAACTACTGCGCGACGTGTCAGACGGACGGCAAGCTGCTGGCGGATCGTGCGCTGTCCCGGTTGCTCAAGAAGGACTGGCCGCGCAGCCTGGAGGAACTCGAGCAACGCAAGGAACGCTTACGATAGCGGTCTCAGAGCAGTTGCAGTAGTAGGTTACCGATCACGACAATCACCGCGGCGGTAATCCTCCGCGCCCCCGATCCTTCCTTCATCAGGACAATGCCGATCAGAGCCGCGACGATGACGCTGGTCTCGCGCAGGGCGATCGCCTGGGCCATCCCCCCGACGCTCATGGCCCAGATGACGATCGTGTACCCGACGGTCGAGATCACGCCGCCGATCAGGCCCGCCCTCCAGGACCCGCGTACCATCGACACGATCTCACCACGCCGGACGAACGCGGTTCCCAGGGCGAACGGCAATCCCTCGAAGACGAACATCCAGGCGGCGTAGCCGATCGCCGTCCCGGCGCGACGGGCACCGAGCCCGTCGATCAAGGAGTAGGAAGAAACGCACAACCCGGTCAGCATTGCCAGCACGACAGGTCGCCGGCTCCCCTTCCCCGGCAACCGCTTCTCGAACGCGAGGCTGGCGATGCCGGCGGAGACGAGCAGCACGCCCACGGTCTCCCACGGGTTGAGCCGCTCGCCCGCGAAGTAGGCCGCGGCGAGCGCGACGAGCAACGGGGCGAAACCGCGCGCCAGCGGGTAGACCTTCGACAGGTCGCCATCCCGGTAGGCCCAGACCAGCACCGTGCGGTAGACCGTGTGCACGACGACCGAGAGTGCGATCAGCGGCCAGCTCTCCCGGGCCGGCACGGGAACGAAGGGCAACACCACCGCGGCCAGCAGGACGCCGACGAACATCAGCGCGGCCTGGGTACCGACCTGGTCGCGGCTGGACTTGATCAGGGCGTTCCAGGTCGCGTGCATGACGGCCGCGACGAGGACGAGGGAGGCGACGAGCGCGGGGGCTACCGGCGAAGGGATCAGAGATCACACCCCTGACGGGTCTCCTCGACGATCCGGTCGACGACGGCCTCCAGACTGCCGGTCTCCCTGTACGTCGCGAGCTGGCGGTCGGCGCTGGTGCCCTGCTCGAGGATCGTGTGCACGTACTCGCAGTCCTTGCGCACGCCGAGATCGTCGACCACGTCGTCGACGAACTCCAGGATCTCGTGCACCAACGCCTTCATCGGGACCTCCTCCCGCTTGCCGAGATCGATGAGCACGCCGTCCTTGCCGTGACGCACTGCGCGCCACTTGTTCTCGGTGATCAGGTTGCGGCGGTACTGGCGCCAGGCGATGTTGCTGCGGCGCAGATTGATCAGTTTGGCGGTCAGCGCCTGGATCAGCGCCGTGAGGCACACCGACTCGTCGATCTTGGTGCAAATATCCGTGAAACGGAACTCCAGCGTCGGGAACTTCGGGTGCGGCCGGAGGTCCCACCAGATCTTGGTCGGTTCATCGATGCAGTTGGTCTTCATCAGGGTATCGACGAAGCGCTCGTACCCCGTGTAGGAGAGGAAGTGCGGCGGCAAGCCCGCGCGCGGCAGGTCGTTCATGATGATCGTGCGGTAGGACTTCAGCCCCGTATCCCGCCCGTGCCAGAAGGGCGACGAGGTCGATAGCGCCAGCAGATGTGGGACGAAGTAACGCGCCTGATTCATCACGTCGATGCGTATGTCGGGGTCCTCGATCCCGATGTGCACGTGCATCCCGAACACGAGCATGCGCCGCGCGATGTCGGCCATGTTGATCTCGTGCTTGGTGTAACGCTCGCCGGCCGTGACCTTCTGATCGCTCCACTTGGAAAACGGGTGCGTCCCGGCGGCCGCGACGGTCAACCCCTTTTCTGCCGCGAGCCTGCAGACCGTGCTGCGAAGCCGCACGAACTCGGCGCGTGCCTCGTGGATGTCGTGGCAGATGTTGCTGCCGACTTCCACCTGCGACTGAAGGAACTCGGGTTTGATCTGATCGCGTAGGACGACCCGTCCGACGTCGAGGAACTCCTGGATGTAGGAGTGCAGCTCGCGCGTCCCGGGATGCACGATTTGGTACTCTTCCTCGACTCCGATGGTCAGCTTGGGCGTGCTCATCGGTGATCGCCTCCGCTTCGGGAAAAGCGGGAGTCTAGCATGGGCCAATCGCCGTCGACCCGCGATCGGCTCGCCACCCGCGGGGCCGGAGTTCGACTCAAAAACGGGTAATCCGAGCCGCTGAAACGATTTTATAAGCCCGGACGTATCGGGGGTGACGGGAGCCGGCGGCGATGACCGACACCGATCTAAGGTTGGCTCGCAAGGCGAGACGCGGCGACCGGCAGGCGCTGGAGACGCTCTATGACAGGCACAAGGACAAGTTGCTCGGCTACCTGCTCAAGATGTTGGGCAACCGACAGAGCGCCGAGGACGTGTTCCATGACGTGTGGATCAAGGTGATGCAATCGCTCGCGCAGTACCGCCCCGCACAGGGGTCGTTCCGCCCCTGGTTGTTCCGTGTCGCGGCCAACGCCGCCGTCGACCGGATGCGCAAGGAAAAACGAAGGGCCGGGCCGCCGCTTGATGCGCCGGCCGGTGACGAGACGAGCGAGCGTGTCATCGATCGCGTCCCCGACGACGCGCCCTCGCCGGAAGCCCAAGGCCTCGGATCCGAAATCGGCCGCGCGCTCGATCAAGCGCTTGCCCATCTGCCCGAGCGGCAACGCAACGCGGTCCTGCTCCGTCATCAACAAGGGATGAGCTACAAGGAAATCAGCGGGGCTTTGCAAGTGCCCGAAAATACGGCCAAAACGCTGGTCCACCGCGGGGCGCTCGCGTTACGTGAGAGACTCGCGAGTTGGAGTGACGATGAGCATTGAGCAGATGCTTCGCAAGACCGCCGAGCTGCCGGTCCCGGCCGCGCTCGACCACCGTGTGCGCACGGCGTTGCGAACCATGCCGTTTACCGCGCGTCGCTTCGCGTGGCCGGTCATGGCGCTCGGCATGGCCGTCGCGGCCACCCTGGCGATGACGACCGCCATGGCGCTGTCGCTCGCCGCGGCCGGCGCCGCCGAGTCCGGAGTCTGGATCGCGACACTCGTGGTCGTCGTCTACCTCGGCCTTTCGAGTGTGGTCTCGCTTCCGTTGCTGCTCCGGCTCAAAGCCGCGCGGCCCAAGCAGGAGGCCGCCGTATGAAGAGTCAACGCGGTCGCATCAACCCCGGTCTGGCGATCGTGCTCGCGATCATCGCCATCGGGTTTCTGCTGGTGAACTCGCGGGGATGCTACTGGGTGCCCGGCGTCCACGATACGCGTTGGTTCACGACGCCGTGGTCGTTTCTCGGTTTCTCCGGCCTGCTGCAGTTGATCCTCGGCGTCTGGGTCGGCGTCGACGCGCAGAAGCGCGGCAGCAACGGTTACTTCTGGGGCCTGCTGGTGTTCTTCACGTCGATCGTCGGCCTGCTCGTCTACCTGCTGTGGGTCACCGACGCGATGGAGAAGATCAGCCACGAGGTCAACCAGGTCAAAGCGCATCCACCCGGCGCGACGGCAGCGGCCGCGCCCGGCGGTGAGCCGGTCGTGGTCGACGCCGTGCTCCCCACCTGCGCATCCTGCGGCGGCGAGGTCGAGGACGACTTCAAGGTCTGCCCCGCCTGCGGCGCCTCGCTGCGCTGCCCCGGCTGCGACAAGGCGATCCGCAAGGGTTGGCAGGTTTGCCCCTGGTGCGCGACTCGGCTGGACCGGGTTTGAGCGGCGTAGGCCAGTTCGAGCGTTAACACCGTTTCCACGCGCGAGGTTCCGGAGGCGTAACGACTGACGACAAGCGCTACACGTCGATCACGTCGAAGGCGTGGAACTGCATGCTGAAGGCGGCGCGCGCCTGGGTCAGCGACCGCAAGTCGGTGGCGTAGCCGAACATGCGGCTGAGCGCGGCGTGGGCGCGGATCACGCTGGTGTCGCCGCGGCTGCCGATGTCCAGGATCACGGAACGACGCTGTTTGAGATCGCCGATGACGCCGCCGAGGTAGTCCTCGGGCGTGGTGACCTCGAGGGCCATGATCGGCTCCAGCCGCTGTGGCTTGCCCGCCGCGACGGCCTTGCGCAGCGCCGCGCCGGCAGCGACCTTGACACCGACTTCGGGCTGCGCGTCATCGCGATACTCCGCGGATAGGAGCGTGGCGCGAAGATCCACGAGCGGATTACCGCCGGGACCCGCCTCGGCGCCCTCCTCCAGCCCGGCGATCGCCGCTTCGAGGACCGCGCGGGGGAGCTGCGCCAGCCCCGGCCCGTCGGTCTCGACCTGGACGCCGGTCCCGCGTTCCCGCGGAGCGACCCTGCACGCGACCTTGCCGTAGAGCTCGGCCTCCTTGAGCTTCCGTTCGAAGACCGCCTCGGCCTCGGCCTCGTCACGGATGGTCTCGCGATAGACCACGTACGGCTTGCCCACCGAGGCCTCGGCGCCGTACTCGCGGCGCAGCCGGTCGACGATGATCTCGAGGTGCAGCTCACCCATACCCGAGATGAGCGTCTGACCGGTGTCCTCATCGACCCGCACTCGGAAGGTCGGATCTTCCTGGACCATTTTCTCGAGCGACTGGTCGAGCTTGTCCTTGACCGCCTGGCTCTTCGGTTCGATCGCGACGGAGATGACCGGCTCGTAGGTATCGATTCGCTCGAGCAGGATCGGGTCGGCGGCGGCGCAGATCGTGTCCCCCGTCGTGGCCTCCTTGAGCCCGGCGGCCGCGATGATGCTCCCGGGACCCGCCTCATCCAACCGTTGGCGCTTGTGTGAGTGGACGGAGAACAGTCGCGCGACCTTCTCGGTCTTTCCCGTCCGCGGGTTCCAGACGTCGTCGCCCGCCGCGAGCCGGCCGCTGAAGATGCGCAGATAGATCACACGACGGCCTTCCATCATCGCGATCTTGAACACCAACGCGGCGAACGGCGCCTTGACCTCCGGCGCGCGCGTCAGGACGATGGAAGGATCCCGCGGATCGACTCCGCGGACCGGCGGCACATCGTCCGGCGACGGAAGGAAATCGACCACGGCATCGAGCAACAGGTGGACCCCCTTGTTGCGCAACGCTGTCCCGCAAAAGACCGGGACGATTTTCAACTCGAGGCAGCCCGTGCGCAGCGCGGCCAACAGCTCGCGTTCGTCGGGCTCCTGTTCATCGAGGAACTTTTCCGCGATGGCGTCATCGAGATCGGCGGCCGCCTCGATCAGCCGCTCGCGCGCCTGGCGGGCGGTCTCGGCCACCTCGTCGGGGATCGGCGCCCGCCGCCCCTCGTCGTCGAGGTCCCCGCTCAGCAGCACGGCCTCGTTGCGGATGAGATCCACGACGCCGTGAAAATCGTCTTCGGCGCCGAGCGGGATCTGGAACGGTACCGCCGGAGCGCCGAGTCGATCTCGGATTTGTTGCACGACGTCGTCGAAATCGGCGCCGACGCGATCCATCTTGTTGACGAAGACGATTCGCGGGACGTGGAACTTGTCCGCCTGGTGCCACACCGTCTCGGATTGCGGCTCGACGCCGCCGACGCCGCAAAAAACGATCACGGCGCCGTCAAGGACGCGCAGGCTCCGCTCGACCTCGATCGTGAAATCCACGTGGCCCGGGGTATCGATCAGATGGATCTCGTGCCCGCGCCAGGGCAGCGTCGTCGCCGCGGCCGTGATCGTGATACCGCGCTCTTTTTCCTGCGGCATCCAGTCCATCTGCGACTGTCCGTCGTGGACCTCGCCCACGCGGTGGATCCTCCCCGAGTGATGCAGGAACCGTTCGGTGACGGTCGTCTTCCCGGCGTCGATGTGCGCGACGACACCGATATTGCGCAATTTGTCCAGCTTGGCCATGGCAGCCGAAAGAATAGCGGAGGCCGGTCGGGGCGTGCTACGGCAACCGGTGACCCGCGTGCGTCCGGATCCGGTCGACACGACGGTCGTCCACCGCATTCTGCTCGGCGGATGCGGGGGCGGATGGTGTTGTCAGGAGGACCTGCTCGATTTGATCGCGGACGGTCAGCTCGCCGACCCAGGACTTGTCGGTCCAGGGCTGGACGGTCGCGAGGCTCCAGCCGTCGTCTTGGTGGACCGAGGCCGAGATCGTCTCGTCGCTGCTCTTCCAGTCGATCCACATCTGGCCGCCGCGAACGTGAACGATCGGGTCGAGCCGGTTGCTTCGGGACGTCACGGCGACGATCTCGATCGGGACGTAGGTCCCGAGCGTGTCCAAGGAGTGAGGCGCGAAGACGATCTCCTGGCCCGGGCCGTCGGTGCGGTCGCGCTCGTAAGTCACCACCAGGCTGCGTTCCCAGACGGCCACGGAAGGACGCCGCCCGGTGCCGACGTGGATCGGCATGCCCCAAGTGTTGCGGGTGCGCTTGACGGCCATGATCCGGCTACCCGGGTCGTCCTCCCACCAGGTCAGGTAAACGTTGTTTCGATCGTCGACGTAGACCCGCGGATCGACCTCGTCGGCACTCGATGCCGTGATGAACTCGATCCTTCGATGCCAGTCCCTGTTGCGCCACTCGTTGAACGCGATGTCGTGGTCGTTGCCGGCATCAAAAGCCCAGGTCAGGAAGGGTTCCTCGGTGCGACGGTCGAACTCGAACATCGGCCGACCGTCGTCGCGGTAGCCGTTGCGAGTCGTGTCGGGAGCGGAGGGGTCGGCGGTCAATGGAATGTAGTGGCACTGCGGGATCGGGTCGGGATTCTCGATGATCGACAGGATCAGGTCGAAGAGGTCGAGCTCGCCGTACGCCTCCTCGTTGCTCGCCCAAAGCAGCTGGGCTGCCGACAGGCCGAGCACAATGAGGATGCCGATTTGTATCCGCTTCATGGCTGTTTCCTATCCTGGCTCGCGGTCGCTCGCATCACCGTTTGTTTGAATTCCAGAACTTCTTCGATACCCTCGTGCCGGTCGAGCTGCAGGAACAGCTTGCGCACGTAGGCCAGACGATGCCGGTCGTTCCGTTCGGGGTCTCTCAGTTTCACCACCCGGTGGCGCAACCACTCAGCGCGGAACACGGTCAACCGGTTGTCCAGCGGCTTCGCCAGACGGAGTGCCGCCTTGGCGTAGTTGTCGGCTTCGTCATAACGCTTTTCCTGCAGCGCGATCTTGCCCAACTCGACGAGCCAGCTGGCCTCGAGCGCCGCCTGTCCTTCCTGCCGGGCCAGCTCGACGGCCCGGCGGACCCAGGTTCGCGCCTCGGCGAGCTGCCCCAGCCCCATCCAGCACGCGCCGATGTTGCCCTCGATGTGGGTTTGGTGCTTTCGATCGTTGGCCTTCACGGCGCGCGCGCGCGCCTCGAGGTAGGCCTGGCGCGCCTCTTCGTATTGGCCGGCCAGGAACAGCGCACTCGCTTTGACGACCCAAGCCCAACCCTGTGTTCTGAGATCGGCCTCGGGCGACAGCTCGATGGCCCGCTGGGCGGCATCGTCGGCCAGCGGTAGGAGGCCCCGGTCGCAGTGCAGTCCGGCGAGCACGATATAACCGTCGGCCTGGATCGCCGGGTGGCCGACGGCGAGTCCGATCGCGCGCTCGGCGGTCGCCGTTGCCGCCGTGATCGCACCGGTCCGGCGCAACGCCGCGGCGCGCCGCACTTCCAGCCGCGCCAGGGTCTCCTGGGTGGCCGCGTTTTGCTTTTCTTCCAGTGCAATCATCTCGAGCAATGCGTCGTAAACCGAAAGGGCCTCGCGGAACTCTCCGCTCCAGAAGTGCTTCGAAGCTTTCTCTTCCAACTCCTCGAACGACAACCCCGTCACGTCGATCGGAACGATCGTCGCCAACCGAACCCGTTCGATCAACTCCCGCGGGTCCACGTACAAGACGTTGGAGAGGGCCAGCATGGCTTCCATCCCGGGGAAGTTCTGTCCGCGCTCGATCGCACTGATCGCCGCCCGCGACAACTGCCACGGCGAATCCTTCGTCATTTCCGCGACCTGTTCCTGGGTCAACCGCTGTGCGGTACGCGTCGCGCGAAGGAAGTTGCCGATCGCTCGTTGAGCGGCGAAGGCCGTGTCCGTCCCACCCGTATTGTGGGAAGGTCGATCGGATTTGCCCGTCGGCGCAGGAGGATTCACGCCAGTTTTCTGGCGATCATGCAGATCCCCCCTGGACACACCGTTCTCGTCGGTGGGCCGATCGTGGCTCAACGTGGAATCTCCCAGGCGCCGGGCTCAACCCCCTCGATAAGCCTGGCTCTTAAGAGGCAACTGCCGTCTGCAACCGTAGATTTCAGACGTGCCTAGCGAATGATACCCTGAAGATCGGGCGGATAACGGGATTTTCTCAGTCCGGAACGGGTGTTCCCATGGTCTCGCAGCGCGGTCGATCGTTGGTGTGGGTCGGCGTGGCGATCGTCGTCGCCCTGGTTCCAGCAGGCTGTTCGGAAGCGCGCGATCCAGAAAAACCCGAAAAAGACGGGAATCCAGAGACCCGATCGTCCCAGCCGGCGGGGGACGTGCCACCGGCCGGCGATACCGGACCGACCTCCGTGCTGACCCGTGAGGAGCTCGAGCGGTTGTCGGTGGAGGCCGAAAAAAAAATCGCCCCGCTCCGCCTGGCGGTCGAGGCCGACCCCGGCAACGCCGAGAAGCAACGCGCGCTAGGCCGCGCCCTGCACGAGGCCGGCTACCAGCAGGAGGCGGTCGTGCACCTGGAACGTGCCGCGGAGCTGGCGCCCGGCGTTCGAACGCTACTCGACCTGACCGTCGGCTACAGCGGCGCCGCACGACTCGAGGATGCCGAACGAACCTCCGAACGGCTGCTCGAACTGGCACCCGACTTTTCGATCCCGCTGCACAACCTGGGCACGCTCGCGCACCGGCGCGGCGAGTACGACAAGGCCATCGGCTACTTCAACCGGGCGCTCGAGAAGGAACCGGAGTACCTGCTCGCGCGTTTGCACCTCGGGGACTCGCTTCGATCTTCGGGGCGGCTCCAGGAGGCGTACCGCGCGTACGAGAGCGTCCTCGAGCTCGAGCCGCAGAACCCCCGGGAGGCCAATAGCTACATCGACGCCTTCTACAAGCTGGCGGCGCTGGACGTGAGGATGGGCGCGCACCAACGCGCGGCCCAGATGTTGTCCGAGCTGATCAAGCTGGCACCCAAGCACAACCGCGCGCACTACGCCTACGGACAGGTGATGCTGCACCTGGGCCGACCGGAAGAAGCGCAGCAGGCGTTCGACAAGCACGTCGAGATCTTGGCGTCGGAAGAGCTCCGGAGCCCCGTCGCGATGGGCGACTGAAGGTTCATGCGTCCGTCTCGCGTCGTTCTCCTCGTTGCCCTGTCGACCTCGCTCGTCGCGACGGACCTTCTCGCCGAAATGCGCTTCGTCGACGCCACCCAGGACTCGGGGATTCGTTTCCAACCCGTTTGCGGTGCGGCTCCTCGTGACAAGGAGTGGCTGACGGAAGCGATGGGCGGCGGAGCGGCCTGGCTCGATTACGACGGGGACGGCAAGCTGGATCTCTACCTCGTCAACGGCTCGACGCACGACCGACCGGCCGGCAAGGGCGAGCCCAACCGTCTCTACCGCGGCGACGGCAAGGGACGTTTTACGGACGTCACGGAGGCCGTCGGGGTCGGGGACCGCGGCTGGGGTCAGGGTGTGACGGTCGGCGACTACGACAACGACGGCGATCCGGATCTGTTCCTGGCCAACATGGGACCGAACGTGCTCTACCGGAACGACGGGGACGGGACCTTCACGGACGTGACGAAACGGGCCGGGGTGGGCCCGTCGCCGTGGTCCTCCTCGGCGGCGTTCGTCGACATCGACGGCGACGGTGATCTCGACCTCTACGTCGGCAACTACATGGAATCGGACGTGTCGAAGATCCCGCGCCGGACCGACGAGGCCGCGGTCCAGGGTTCGTGCAACTACCAGGGGATCCAGGTTTTTTGCGGCCCTCGTGGTCGCCGTCCGGAACAGGATCAGTTGTTCCGTAACGACGGTGACGGGACGTTTACCGAGATCACCCGTGCTGCCGGGATCGAGCTCGACACGCCGCGTTTCGCGCTCGGCGTGGTGAGCGGGGACTATGACAACGACGGAGACCCCGACCTGTACGTCGCCAACGACAGCGTGACCAACTCCTTGTGGCGCAACAACGGCGACGGGACCTTCACCGACGTCGGTGTCAGCTCACTCTCGGGGCTCAACGCCGACGGCCGCGCCCAGGCCGGGATGGGCACCGATTTCGGCGACTACAACGGTGACGGCTGGCTCGACATCGTCGTGACCAACTTTGCCCACGATCTCAACACCCTGTATCGCAATCTTTCGGGCCGGTTCTTCGTCGACGAGTCGAGCCTCGTGGGGATGGGCGTCACCAACCTGGCGCTCTCCTGGGGCACCGCGTTCCACGACTTCGATCACGACGGCGATCTCGACCTGTTCATCGCCAACGGCCACGTCTACCCGCAGGTGGACGACTTCGATCTGGCCACCCGCTACCGTCAGACCAACCACCTGTTCGAGAACGAAGGTGGGAAGTTCAAGGGCGTGAGCGGCGGCCCCGGCTTGAGCGTCGCGCGATCGTTCCGCGGCGCCGCGTTCGCCGACTACGACGACGACGGTGACATCGACGTGCTGGTGACGGCGCTCGATCAACCCCCGGTCCTGCTCAGGAACGACTCACCGGACGTCGGGAACCGGTTGCAGCTCGCCCTGACCGGCACGCGCTCCAACAGGGACGGCATCGGGGCGAGGATCACCGTCGCGACCACCTCCGGCAGCGTGATCCGCGAGCGCAAGGGCGGAGGCTCCTACCTCAGCGCCTCCGACCCGAGAATCCACGTCGGGCTGGGCGCTGCCACCCGTGCCGAGCGTATCGAGGTACGCTGGCCGAGCGGCACGATCGACGTCCTGACCGAAGTGCCGGCCAACCGGGTGATCGGTGTCCGAGAGGGCTCCTCCCCGGCCAAAAAGTAGGCGCCAAACAAGCTGTTTATTGAATTCCGGGGCTTTCTTGCTCTTTGTGGCCAAACGCCTCATCTTTGTTGCAGTCCGATCTACCGACCCGAAGCACGGGAAATCGAGGAGTGCAATGAGAAAGCTAGGGATTCTTGCGGCGAGCCTTGCGCTCGTGGGCGCGACCGCGGTCGAGGCCGCGGGACCGATCGACGGAGAGATCGGCGCGATCTACTGGAACAGCGAGTTCGACTCACGCGGCGTGGCCGCCCTGGCCTCGGACTCGGGCTCCCCCGGCTTCCGCGGGCAGCTCTGGTTGTTCAACAAGTACGGTCTCAAGGCGGGCATGTACCGCACGGACCTCGACGACTTCGCCGCCATCGCGACCTCCGACTACACCAGCGTCGATCTGATGTGGCGGCCGTTTTCTCCGACGCAGAACAACTTCATCGCCGTCGGCCTGGGCTGGCAGGAGATGGATCTCAACACGATCGGGCTCCAGGGCGACACGAGCGGCGTGCGCATCAATGTGGACGGCCGGGTCGGCTTCGGCAAGATCCTGTTCGCCTACGGCGAAGCCTCGTATCTTCCTGCGCTCAGCGACGCAACCGCCTCGACGCCCGGCTTCGGCCAGTTCGAGAGCATGACGGGCTACGAGTACGAGCTGGGCGTCTCGGTGAAGACCTTCCCGTTCCTGCAATTCCGCGCCGGCTACCGGATGCAAAGCGTCGACTTCAACCAGACCGGGCTGGATCCCCTGCTCGGCTTCGGCACCTCGATGGAGGGCACCGCCGAGTCCTCCGGCTTGCTGGCCGGCATGACGTTCAACTTCTAGCCACCATCACGGTCCATTCAAGAGGGCGCCCTGTTCGGGCGCCTTTTTTTTGTAATAATGCGGGGTTCCCCTTCAGAGGACGCGATGCTGGAGTTGACGCCAACGGGCCCGAACCGGACGGCCGAGCGAGTGGGCCAACGGCTGTCGCGCACGATGCTGCGCACCGTCGGGGAGTGGAACCTGATCCGCGGAGGCGACCGGATCCTCGTCGCGGTCAGTGGCGGCAAGGACAGCTACACGCTGCTCGATCTGTTGTGGCGCGCGCGGCGAAAGGCGCCGGTGAAGTTCGAGCTGGTGGCCTATCACCTGGATCAGGGGCAACCGGGCTACGACGGCGGGCCGTTGCGCGCGTGGCTCGAATCGTTCGGCGCCCCATTCGAGATCGATCGCGTGGATACTTACGGCGCGGTCATCGAGGATGCCACGGAGAACCCGGGCAAGACCTACTGCCGGTTGTGCTCGCGGCTTCGGCGCGGTGTCCTCTACACGGCCGCGGAGCGGCTCGGTTGTAACAAGATCGCGCTGGGCCACCACCGTGACGATGCGCTGGAGACCTTGCTGCTCAACCTGTTCTACTCCGGTCGCTTGCAGGCGATGCCGGCGATCTACACGACGAACGACGGCCGGTTCGAGGTCCTGCGCCCGCTGATCGAATGTGGCGAAGCCTCGATCGCTCGGCACGCACGGCAGCGCGGTTTCCCGATCCTCCCGTGCAACCTGTGCGGGTCGCAGAGCGATCTCAAGCGCGTGGAGATCAAGCGGTTGCTGGTCGAGCTGGAACAGCGCATCCCGGACGTGCGCCAGGTCATGACGGCCGCGTTGAAGAACGTGCGGCCGAGCCATCTGCTGGACGCCGAGGTCGCCGAGGCCTGGCTCAGTCAGGCGTCGCGTTATCCCGCGCGCCGCTGATCGATGGGGATCCGCGTCTGGACAGTCGGGCACTCCAACCGAACCATCGACGAGCTGATCGCGATCCTCGGCACGGTTCCGATCCGGCGTGTCGCGGATGTGCGGACGCTGCCACGCTCGCGCCGCAACCCGCAGTTCGATCGGGATGCGCTGGCCTGGGAGCTGGAACGAGCCGGCATCGATTACAGCCACGCGCCCGAGCTGGGCGGCCTGCGGCAACCTCTCCCGGACTCGATCAACCGGGCGTTGAAACAGGACGGGTTCCGCGGTTACGCCGATCACATGCAGTCGGCCGCGTTTCGCGAGGGTGTCGAACGGTTGATCGCGGCGGCCGCGATCGAGGCGACGACGGTCCTCTGCGCGGAAGCCTCCCCGCAGCACTGCCACCGCAGCCTACTGGCCGATAGCCTGCTCGTTCGCGAGGTCGACGTGGTGCATCTGCTCGATACCCTGCGCACGGAGCCGCACCGCCTCAGCCCCTTGGCACGGGTCCGCGACAAAGCGGTGACCTATCCGGGGCTGCTCTGACAGAGTTGGTCGGCCAGGCCGGCCAGGTCGGCCACTTCATAATCCGGCTTGCCGGTTTCGCCGGGGGCCTCATCGTTGCGGTTGACCCATGCGCGTGGAATCCCCAGTACCGTCGCGGGAACGATGTCGTGGAACCAGCTCTGCGCGGCGTGCAGCCAGCTGTCTCCGCCGATCGTCTCGCGCGCGGTCAGAAAATGAGCGTGCGCGGGTTTGTAGGAGCGGACCTGCTGCGCGGTGACGACCAACTCGAAGCCGCAGTCGAACTGTCGCATCGTCGCGCAGAGAAGGTCGTCGTCGACGTTGGACAGGATCCCCAGCCGGTGGCCCGCCTCACGCAGCCGCGACAAAGCGGCGTTGGTATCCTCGAAGACGCGCCAACCGGGCAGGCTCTCGGGCAGGAACCGCGCCCTGGGATGATCGATGGTCCAGCCGAAACGTAGGGCCATGCGCTTGGCGGTTTCCGTCAGCACGTCGCGGTAGGTGCGGAAACCTTCGCCCTGGACCTGTGGCTCGACCTCGCGATGCGCGGCGAGGATCTCTTCACGGCCCAGCCGGACGCCGTCCTCCGCGGCGGCTTCCATGAAGGCGGTGCTGATGCCGCCCTCCCAGTCGACGAGCGTTCCGTAGCAGTCGAACGTGATGATGTCGAAGGATCGGTCCATTTCGGACGAGGTTAGCTTTTCGTCGCGAGGCATCGCAACCGGGGAGTTTTCGAACGATCACGGTTTCGTCATCGACCACCGAGTGACCGGGCATTAGGTTCTTCGGGACGGCCCGAAACGGGTTGCTCGTGGAGGTACGGCAGATGAAACGCCTACTCTTGACTCTCGTCATCGGCGCGCTGGCAGCGCCCGTGGCGCAGGCCGGGCTCGACATCGACTTCGGAGCTGCGGTCCGGATCGGCGACGACCATGATCTGTTCCTGTCGGTCTCGGCGCGTTACTTCGATGAGGATCGCCGCTCGATCGACCGTCTCGCAGTGCGTTACCGCAACCCCGATGACCTTGCCGTGGCCCTGTTCGTTGCACGGCGTTCGGGCAAATCGGCGGACATGATCCATCGCATGCGCACCGACGGGTTGTCGTGGTGGGACATCTCGGTGCGTCTCGGGATGCCCGTCGACGTCTGGTTCGTGCCCGCCCGGCGGGATCCGGGGCCGCCGTACGGCAAGGCCTACGGGCACTGGAAACACCACAAGCGCAACCGCCACCATGCCATCGTGCTCACCGACGTGGATGCCCGCAACCTGGTGGCCGTGCGCATGCTGCACGAGTACTACGGGGTTTCCGTCGATGTCGCGATGGAGTGGCGCTCCACCGGACGCGACGTGCGCGTGCTCGTCTCCGAGGAATACGGGAAACGTCATGGACACAAACACACCGCTGCAGGCGGCGTGAAGAACAAGAACAACGGCAAGGGCAAGGGCGGAAAGCGCAAGCGCTAGCGATTTCGCGAAGTGTCCGGCGCGAGCCTGAAGCTCGTTTGCCCCAGAGGAACCGCCTCGTCGACACCCTCACGGATCCGGTAACCCTTGCCCGCGCTCAACCCCTCGAAGCGCTGCACCGTCCCCGAGGCGGGCCACCGGATGATGACGGACTCGACGCGTTCGGCCCGGCCCAGACCGATCTCCTGTCGCAGGCTCGAGCCTCCGAAGCTGCCACCGCTCGAGACGACCGCGTGGATCGTTCGCGGTTGCCCGCCCTCGACCGTGCGCACTTCGATGCGCGCGCCCAGCGCCGAACGATTCGTGCGCACGCCTTCGAGGCGGAGTGTGATCCAACGGTTCCCGTGACCGGGATTCTCGAACAACGCATTTTGAAAAACATCGCCGCTGAAGAACCCGCCCAGCCCCGCGTAGATGTCCTGATCGCCGTCGTTGTCCAGGTCGGCGAAGGCGACGCCGTGACCCTTTTGCAGGTGCCCGACGTTGGCCGAGGTCGTCACGTCCTGGAACACGGCGCCGGCGGCGTTGCGGAACATCCGGTTGGGCACCAGGGCGCGCAGGTCGGGGTCGCCGGTCCCCAGGTACATGTCGAGCCAGCCGTCGTTGTCGATGTCGCCGAAATTGCACCCCATGGTGAAAACGATGCGGTCGAGGCGCGATCGGCGGGTCACGTCGGCGAACGTGCCGTCGCCGTTGTTTCGATAGAGCCGCGGAAGCTCGGCGCGCGTCGGGCGACCGAGGTACTCGGCGGCAACGTCCGCGGCCTGGGTATCCCCGCCGGTGCCGTACCCCGACACGAACAGATCGAGCCAGCCGTCGTTGTCGTAGTCCCAGAACCAGGTCGGGAAACTCGCTATCGGTCGGGTCACGCCGGCCGTCTCCGCGACCTCGGTGAAGCGCCAGCCACCCCCTTCTTCCGGGCCATCGTTGCGGAACAACAGGTTCGTCTCCCGCAGCCTCGAAACGTACAGGTCCGGCCGTCCGTCGTTCGTGTAGTCGCCCCAGGCGACACCCTTGACCAGCCCGCGCACGTCGAGTCCGACGCTCGAAGCGATCTCCTCGAATGTCCCGTCGCCCCGGTTGCGAAACAGCTCGCACGGATGGACCGCGTCGCCGAAGCTCTCGTTGCCGATGAACAGGTCGAGCCGGCCGTCGTTGTCGTAGTCCCCCCAGGCCGCGGTTTGCGTCGGCCGGGCGCTGAACAGACCGGCTTGCTCGGTCACGTCTTCGAACGTGCCGTCGCCGTTGTTGCGTAGCAACGAGTTCGGGTGACGACCTCCGTCGGTCGCGGGCGCCACGCCGAGCCACGCGCCGCGGAGCACCAGCACGTCCGCGTCACCGTCATTGTCGTAGTCCGCGTGGACGGTGTTGAGCCCGCCGACGATCCCGCTGAGCCCCGCCTCCCGCGTACGTTCGGTGAAGCCCCCGTCACCGTCGTTGCGGAAGTAGCGCAGAGGGTCGCGGAGCCCCGCCGACGAGACCACGATGTCGAGGTCCCCGTCGCCGTCGAAGTCCTCGGTGATGCTCCCGCCGGCGAG
>JBFFZZ010000007.1:0-27362 GCA_041568335.1 Candidatus Polarisedimenticolaceae bacterium
ACCTTCTCGTCCGTCGTGAGCTTGGCCGCGCGCTCGAGCAGCCGCGAGTGCAGGTAGAAGACGTCGCCCGGGAACGCCTCGCGGCCCGGCGGGCGCCTCAGCAGCAGCGAGATCTCGCGGTAGGCCGCCGCGTGTTTCGACAGATCGTCGTAGATCACCAGCACCGCGCGACCCGGGTTGTCCTGGCCGGCGGGCCGGCCGTCCCGGCCGTGAAACTGGAAGTACTCGCCCATCGCGCACCCGGCGAACGGCGCCAGGTACTGCAGCGGGGCCGGGCTCGCCGCGGGAGCCGAGACCACGATGGTGTAGGACATCGCGTCGTGCTCCTCGAGCGTCTTGACCACCTGGGCGACGGTCGACTGTTTCTGTCCGACGGCCACGTAGATGCAGACGACGTCCTTGCCCTTCTGGTTGATGATCGTGTCGAGGGCGATCGCGGTCTTACCGGTCTGGCGGTCGCCGATGATCAGCTCGCGCTGGCCGCGGCCGATCGGGGTCATGCTGTCGATCGATTTGAGACCCGTTTGCAGCGGCTCGTGCACGCCCTTGCGCTCGACCACGCCGGGGGCGATGCGCTCGACGTTCATGTGAGAGTCGGTCTGGATCGGACCCTTGCCGTCGAGCGGCTGGCCCAAAGCGTCGATCACCCGGCCGAGCATCGCGTCGCCGGCCGGCACCTGCATGATGCGACCCGTGCGGCGGACCTGGTCGCCCTCCTTGATCAGGGTGGTCTCGCCCATCAACACGGCTCCGACGTTGTCCTCCTCGAGGTTGAGCGCCATCCCCATCACGCCGTGGGGCAGCTCGAGCAGCTCGAGGTACATCGCGTTTTCCAGGCCGTGGATGCGGGCGATGCCGTCACCGACCGAGATGATCGTGCCGACCTCCGCAAGATCGGTCCGGCTGTCGAAGCCCTCGATCTGCTGGCGGATGATCTGGCTGATTTCGTCGACCTTCAGTTCCATCCGACTACTCCCCGGCCATCCTGCGCCGCAGTTGTTGCAACTGGGTACGCAGGCTGCCGTCATAGACCGTCGATCCGATTCGTGTGACCGCGCCGCCGATCATCTCGGGCTTGACCGTGCAGGTCAGGCGGACGTCGCGGCCGGTCAGCTTCCGCACCGCCTGTTCGGCACGGCGGCGTTGCTCGTCGTTGAGCGGGGTGGCGGTGGTGATTTCGGCCGGGGCGATCCCCAGCGCATCCTCGCGCATCTCCTCGAAGACCGCGGCGATCGAGCCCAGCGCCGGGATACGGTTGTTGTCCACGAGGGTGGTCAGGAAGTTCGAGACGCCCCCGGGCAGGCCGGCCTTCTGCGCCAGTCCCGTCAGGACCGCGGCGCGCGTCGTCCGGGCGACCGCGGGATCGAGCAGCCGGTCGCGAAGCTCGCGCGAGCCGTCGATGGACTCGCCGAGGTTCATAAGGAAGCGCGAGATCGACTCGTTCGCGACGGGATCGGGGAAGGCGGCGAAGAGGGCCCGGGCGTAACGAACGGCCAGCTTGCGGTCTTTCATGACTGAGCGAAGCCTCGTTCTCGCCGGCGTCGTCGGGCGCGCAGACTCGAGTTAAATGGTTGCGGGTAGAAGAGGATTTTGGAAAGTAGCACAGCCCCGAAAAAGGTGTCAACAGAACCGGCCGACGCGCCGTCGCCGACCGACTTGTCGGCTGCCGACGTGTTCGTCGGCGGCTCGAGCGAGGTGGTTTCGAGGGTCGTGAGGGCGGGCGGGAGGAGGCTTTCGGAGGCCGTCGGCCCCGCCGGGGCAACGAGCCGGGGAGTCCGATGTTTGATCGACGATGCCGACAATCATGTCGGCGTCCGACAATATTGTCGGCGCGGGCCCACGCCGCGCCGACGCCTTACATCTGGCGGAACTCCACGATCTCGTAGGGGAACGCGGGGGTCGAGTTGAAGATGTCGTCGGTGCAGTACATCGTGTCGCCGTTGCCGCCGCCGTTCTCGTTGAAGCTGGCGGAGCCGAACCCCGTGCTGCAGTCGTCCGAGTTCCCGTAGATCCCGTCCGGGCCGGCGATGTCCGCGACCACGAGCGAGCCGGAGGTCGCGCCGTTGCCCGCACCGTTACGGAGATAGACCCCGGTGCCGATGACCCAGATCATCCCGTCCCAATCGTTCGCCCCGTTGCTCGTGAGGGTCCCGGTGACGATGAGCAGCCCGGCGCCGTCGGCGTTGAGACTGTAGTCGTCGTCGACGAAGACGATCCGGTCCGGGGTCGCCGCCGGGAACGTGCAGTTCGTCCCATCGGTGCAGACGAGATCGGCTCCGAGACGGATCATTTCGATCCTGTGCTTGAGCTCCTCGCAGCTCGACCAGACCGACTGGAGCGGGCCGTGGTAGGTCGGCTCCGATGGATCGGTCAAGTCGGCGAAAGCCTGGTCTCCGACGATAGGCCCCGAGCTGTACGAGGTATCGGCTCCCACGCCGGCTTCCGCCAGCGCCTCGGCGGTCGAATCGCTGAGGCCGACGGTGGGTGCGTACAGGTTCGGAACGCCCTCCGGCGCTCCGTTGCAGTCCTCGCCGATGTATTGTTTCGGATTGCTCGCGCCGCCGATAAAGCTCGGGGTGGGTCCGAGCAGCGTGATCGCCGCGGGCGGGATCATCACGTCGCGGATCACCACCGCCTGGACGATCTCGAGCGCGTTGTCCGCACCCAGCCCCACGCCGGTGATGACCACCCGGTCGTTGGTATCGTTCGGGCTGGTGCCGTTGACCGCGTCGTTGGTCATGAACGCCGCGTACCAGCCGTCGGCAAACGGTGTCGGCGGGATCAACGGTACGTCATCGTCGTAGCCGCTGAGCCCGGTCACGTTGCCGAGCACATCGCGGGTGACCTGCAGGGAGCCCGGGTCGAAGTCGAGCACGCCATCGCCACCGGCATACGTCGTCAGGTCGTCGGTAAACCCGCCGGTGCCGGTGAGGATGAGGAGCGTCGCGCGACCTGCCTCCATGCCGGCCTCGGCGAGGTAGTAGGTGTGCTTGCTGAGGCTGTCCGCCTTGCTCGAGCGCACCTCGGTCGTCGACATGAAGACCAGGGCCATGCCCATGCTGGTGATCAGGGCCAGCACGAAAACGGCCATCACAAGGGCAGACCCGCTGTCCTTACGGCTCATGGAGCTTCTCCTAGATTCGGAAACGTTGCCCGGGATCTACGCAAGTTCCGTTCCCGCAAACGGAGATTCGCAAAAAAGCGCCCCAGGCTCAGTCTATTCTGACGCGAATGCGATTCTCGGAAGACTGACGGGTGTCGCGGATCGCGACACAGAGCACGACGGGAACGGAGGTCGGAGCCCGATTGAGTCCGTATCGTGCCCCTTTTTGGTGAATGTCTCGGAAACCGACGCGCGGTCGCGATCTCCGACTTCGAATGCGGTTCTCGTAAGGGGATTTCGGTTTCGTGATCAGTGCTGGCGGAACTCGACGATCTCGTACGGGTAGGCCGGGCTCGCGGCGATGATGTCGTCGGTGCAGTAAGTCGTCGTCCCGTTGCCGCCGCCGTTCTCGTCGAACGTCGTGGGCCCGAATCCGCCGACGCCACCGGTGCAGTCGTCGCTGGTCCCGTAGATGCCATCGGGTCCCGCGATGTCCGCAATGACGATGGCCCCGTCGACGGCGGCGCCGCCCCCGCCGTTGCGGCGGAAGGAACCCTCGCCGACGGCCCACATCTGGCCGGCCCACGAGACGGACCCGTTGGTCGTGAGCTCGCCCGTGACGACGATGGTCCCCTCGCCGCTGTCGTTCAGCGAGTAATCGTCGTCGATGAAGACGACGCGGTCCGGCGAAGACGCCGGCAAGGTGCAGGACCCGCCGTCGGTGCACACCACATCGGCGATGACCCGGATCGTCTCGACCTTCTGCTTGAGCTCCTGACAGCTCGTCCAGATGGAATCGATCGGGCCGGGGTACATCGGGTCGCCGGGATCGGTGAGGTCGGCGACGGTCGCATCGCCGCTGTTGGATCCCGAGGTATATGCCGGATCGGAGCCGATCGCCGACTCGACCAAGGCCTCGGCCGGCGTGCTCGTGAGCCCGACGACAGGAGCGTAGAGGCCCGACTGTCCGCCGCTGCCGCCGCAATCCTCGCCCACGTAGATCTTCGGGTTGCTGTGGCCGCCGGAAAAGCTCGGCGAAGGACCGAGCATGGTGATCGCCGCCGGCGGGATCAGGATTTCGCGTGTGACGATCGACTGGACGATCTCTACCGAGCTTTGCTTCAGCATCCCGATGCCGGTGATGGTCACCCGATCGTTGGTGTCGGTCGGGCTGGTGCCGTTGACCGGATCGTTGGTCATGAAGGCCGCGTACCAGCCGTCGGCGAAGGAGGTCGGGGGGATCAGCGGGACGTCATCGCCGTAACCCGTCAGGCCGGTGACGTTGCCCAGGACGTCATAGGTGACCTGGACCGACGCGGGGTCGAAGTCGAGGTTGCCGTCGGCTCCGGCGTGGAGGGTCAGGTCGTCGGTGAACGGTCCCGCTCCGTTCACGTTACGCAGCGTCGCCCGGCCGGCCTCCAGCCCCGCCTCGGCGAGGTAGAAGACCCGCTTGGAGCGCACATCGGAGTTGCTCGACCGGACCTCCGAGGTCGACAGGAAGAGCAGGGCGGCTCCCATCGCCCCCAGCAGAGCGAGGACGAAGATCGCCGCGACCAGGGCGGAGCCGGAATCGCTCCTCGTTCGGTTCGATCTCGCCATAGCCTGCAAGAAGGTACGGGTCGATGCGAGGATGTCCACCGGCGCTTTCGTAAGTTCTTAAAATTCCAAGATTCGCGCTCTTTTTTGCACAAAGAAAGGGCAAGCCGACGGAAAAGTCGGCCGCCGACGGAAAAGTCGGCCAATTATTCTGGATTATATGGGCTGTCCCGCGGCAAAAAGGATCAGGTTGTAGAGCCGGTCCAGCTCCTCCGAGGAGTAGGCGTGAAGCTCGATCCGGCCGCCGCCCTTCCTGCCCGACTGAACGATCTTGACCCGGGTGCCGACCGCCGACTGGAGCTTCTCCGCCGCTGCGATCAGGTTCGGATCGGGCGCCTTCGGGACCCGCGCCGCCGGCTTCGCCGACCCGCTCTTGCGGGCCACGGCGACCAGCCGCTCGGCGTCCCGGACGTTCAGCCCCCTGGCCACGATCTCCTTGGCCAGCTCGATCTGGAGGTCGGGCCGTGTGAGCCCGGCGAGCGCCTTGGCGTGGCCCGCGTTCAGGTCGCCGGTCTTGACGAAGTGCTGGACCTCGATCGGCAGGTTGAGGAGGCGGACGAAGTTCGCGATCGTCGCCCGCGACTTGCTGACCCGCTCGGCCAGTTCGTCCTGGGTCAGCCCGAGGTCGTGCATCAGCGTTTGGTAGGCGTTGGCCTCCTCGATCGGGTTGAGCCCGGCACGCTGGATGTTCTCGATCAGGGCCAGCTCGAGCATGCGATCGTCGGAGACCTCCATGACGACCGCCGGCACTCGCATCAATCCGGCGGCCTGGGCGGCCCGCCAGCGACGCTCGCCCGCGATGAGCTCGTAGTGGTCGCCGTCGATCGGCCGCACCACGACCGGCTGCAACACACCGTCGCGGCCGACGGAGTGGGCCAGCTCCTGCAGCTCGCCCTCGTCGAAGTCTTTACGAGGCTGTGCCTGGTTCGGGACGATGCGATCGATGTCCAGCCGGATCAGACTGTTCTCGCGCGTTTTGGGTGCCGGCGGCGGTTGCGTCGGCGGCGCCTCGCGGATCAAGCTGCGTAGCCCTTTGCCCAGTGCCTTTCGCTTCATGGACGAACTCCTTGGCCAGGTCGAAATAGGCTTGTGAGCCCTTGGAGCGGATGTCGTAGAGGAAGATCGGTTTGCCGTGACTGGGGGCCTCCCCCAGGCGGATGTTGCGCGGGATGACGGTCTGGAAGACCCGATCCCCGAAGACCTCACGGACCTCGTCCACCACCTGTTTCGAGAGGTTGGTCCGTTCGTCGTACATCGTCATGATCACACCCCGGATCGCCAGATTCGGGTTGATGCTCTCACGGACGAGCGTGATGGTCTCCATCAGTTGCGAGATCCCCTCGAGCGCCAGGTACTCGCACTGGACCGGGATCAGGACGCCGTCGGCGGCGGTGAGCGCATTCAGGGTGAGCAGGTTCAGCGATGGCGGGCAATCGATCAGGATCTCGTGGTAGTCGTTGCGATTCGCTTCGAGCAGGTTACGTAGCCGGTACTCCCGCCCCTCGGCCTCGATCAGCTCGACCTCGCAACCGACGAGGTTGTTGTCGGCAGGGATCAGCGACAGGCAGGGGAGATCCGGGCTAGCCAGTTTCAGCTCTTCGAGCGGGATCGCATCGATGATCGCGTCATAGAGAGATGCCCTTTCCGGGTCCGCCTCGAAACCGAGCGACCGGGTCGAGTTTGCCTGAGGATCGGCGTCGATCAGGAGAACGGGGCGTTCGGCGATGGCGAGAGCGGCGGCCAGATTCACCGCGGTTGTCGTCTTGCCGACACCGCCTTTCTGGTTGACCACGGCGATGATTCTGCCCACGGGAACCTCGAAAGGGCCTAAATAGGAATGGTTTTCATCCTCTCGAGCTGGCAACCCAGGCGTCGTGGGGGGTGGGTCTTCGCTCGCCGCGTAATGTAACACGCCCCGATTGTTCCACGTGGAACAATTTGTCGGGGTTCAGGATGGCCGGTTGTTCCACGTGGAACATCCGTCGAGGTCACCTCGATCTTGCTCTGCCGCCCGGAATCTCGCCGGCGTGTCGCACAAGACCGACACCCAAACCTTTAAGTGTTTATTAATCAAATATTTACGACAATTTGGGTGTCGTTTTGCGTCGACCCGATCGTCTCGAAATTTGGGTGGATCGCAAGCAACGATCGGACTCGACCGGCGTGTCGGCCCTTTGGGGGTCGATCGTGCCACCCCGCCATGAAACCGGACGGACGCCCACCCGGCTGTCGCCGGTCAGCGAACGAAGTCCTCGGGTGGGGTCTCAGCTTTGAAGGGTGCCGCTTCCGCACGTCGTGGCGTCGGCCTTGTCGCACACCACGGCACGCGTGGTGATCTTCTCGGTCTGGAGGACGGCGGGCTTTTCGTAAGGCTTCTTCGGCATCAGGGCGTCTCCATGATTTTGGGCGCACGCCGCATTCTAACCTGGAGTTCTGGAGAAACGACGGTTTTTTAAAGAGGATCGTCGTTTCTATGACGACAGATGTCCTAGGCGGGCCGGAAACACCAGATCCAGGAGTGTTGCCGGCCCGGCAACGCATGTTGCGCGACCAGACTCAAACGGCGCCATGCCTCGCGCGTCGCGACCTGCTTGACCGACTCACCGGCCCACAACATGGCGATCCCGTTCGGGGCGAGCATCGGAGCGACACGGGGGAAGATGCGCTCCCAGTTTCCCATCGCCCGGCTGGTCAGCACGCGCAACGGTTCCGTGTCCGCGAAGTCCGCCGGCCGCTGCACTTGCCGGTGCCACACGTTGCCGCGGCCCAGCGCGCTCGCGAGCGTCTCCGCGAGGAAACGCGCCTTACCCGCGGATGCCTCGACGCACACCGGTTCGAGGCCCGGTCGCGCCGCGGCGATCGGGATCGCCGGATAGCCGTTGCCGCTCCCGAGATCCAGCAGGCGTCCGCGTGCGTTGGCGTCAAGCAGCGCGGCGCCCTCGAGGCTCTCGCCGATGTGCCGCTCGAGAAAGCCGTCCGCATCGGTCACCGTCGTGAGCTGCAACCGCTGGTTGTGACGGAGAACCCGACGCGCATGATCCGCGATGGCGACGATCGCGGGATCCTCGATCGGGAGCGCGGCCGCCGCGGCGCGTACGGCAATGCGTGACTCGAGATCGAAACCGTCGAACGGATCGGCGCTCACGCGTCGACTTCTCCGGCGCCCCGTTCGAGGTGCACGGCCAACAACGCCAGCGCGGCCGGTGTCATCCCGTCGATGCGTGCCGCGCGTCCGAGAGTTTCCGGTCGCACGCGGTCGAGCTTTTCGACGAGCTCGTTGGACAGACCCGGAAGCCCCTTGTAGGCAAACGCGTCGGGGATGCGCCGAGCGCCGGCGCGCTGCACGCGTTGCGCGTCGCGCCGCTGTCGTTCGACGTAACCGGAATACTTGATGGTCTCCGCCGCGATGCGTTGTTCGTCTCGCGGCAGCCCATCGAGCGCGCCGCTCAATCCTATTAAAGTCTGCGGTTGCACTTCGGGGCGCCGCAGGAGATCGGCGGAGCACGCAGGATTCTCCAGACGGATCCCGCGCTGCGCGAGGCGTTCTTTCGTTTCGCGGTCGGGAAGCCAACGTTCGTTCTCGAGCGCCGCAACGGTCGCGTCGATTCTTCGCCAGCGTTCGGAAGCCGCGACCGCGCGGTCCGGCGCCAGCAGACCGACGCGGCGGCCGTGCCCGGCAAGCCGCTTGCCCGCGGTGTCGACACCCAGCAACAGGCGGTACTCGGCGCGCGAGGTGAAGACGCGGTACGGTTCGCTCGTGCCACGCGTGACGAGATCGTCGACGAGCACGCCGATGTACGCCTCGTCGCGTTGCAGCACGAAAGGAGCCTCACGTCGTACGGCGAGCGCCGCGTTGATACCCGCGACCAGCCCGAGCGACGCGGCCTCTTCGTAGCCCGTCGTTCCGTTGATCTGACCTGCGAGGTACAACCCCGGTACGCGTCGCGCCTCGAGGGTCGGGAGCAGCTCGGTCGGGTCGACGTAGTCGTACTCGACGGCGTAACCCGGGCGCACCATCTCGCAACCCGTGAGGCCTTCGATAGCGTGAACCATCTTCAATTGAACGTCGGCGGGGAGCGAGGTCGAGAAGCCGTTCAGGTAGAGCAGCTCCGAGTCGAGGCCCTCGGGCTCGATGTACAACGTGTGCGATGTGCGGTCGGCGAAGCGCACGACCTTGTCCTCGAGCGACGGGCAGTAGCGCGGCCCGGTGGATTCGATCGCGCCGCTGAACATCGGCGACCGGTCGAGGTTGTCGCGGACCAGCCGGTGGACGTTCTCGTTCGTGTAGGCGATGTGGCAGGGGACCTGTTTCAAGGTCGTGCCCCGCGTCGTCGCGCTGAAGAACGTCGGCTCGTCGTCGCCGGGTTGCTCCTCGAACCGCGTGAGATCGACGCTGTCGCGCGCGAGCCGAGGCGGCGTCCCGGTCTTGAAGCGGCCCATGCGGAACCCCAGCGTCGCGAGCTCCTCCGACAGCGCGTTGGCCGGCGCCTCCCCGACGCGACCACCGGGAACCGCATCGAGTCCGGTGTGCATCAGGCCGCGGAGAAACGTACCGGTGGTCATCACCACTTTCCTGGCCCGCAGGTCGCCGAGGTGACGCAATCGCACGCCGGTGATCCCGCCGTCGGCAACCGTCAACCCCTGGACCTCGTCCTCGATCAGCTCGAGGCCATCGACGCCGAGCGCCTCGGCCAGCATCGCGCTGGGGTAGAGCCGGTTGTCCTGCTGCGCGCGCGGACCGCGCACCGCCGGACCACGACTCCGGTTCAGCAGCCGGAACTGGATCCCGCAGGCGTCTGCGATCCGGCCCATCGACCCGCCGAGCGCATCGATCTCACGCACCAGGTGGCCCTTGGCGACCCCGCCGATGGCCGGATTGCACGACATCCGCGCCACCGCATCCCGTTTGAGCGTGACCATCGCGGTGTGGGACCCGATCCGGGCGGCGGCGAGCGCGGCTTCACAACCCGCGTGCCCGCCGCCGATCACCACGACATCGAATTCTCGGGGTCGCGCCATCACTATTTACCGATACAGAAGGTGGAGAAGATCCGATCGTACAGATCCTCCACGTCGAATTCTCCGGTGATCGCCGACAGCTCCGCCCGGGCCCTCTTCAGGTCCTCCAGGACCCACTCCTCGGACAGGCCGTCCTCGACCGCGGTCGCCGCCCTGGTCAGCGTGTCCCTGGCTCGTTCCAGCGCAGCGGCGTGGCGGCCGTTGGTCACGACCGGGTGCTCGGTCGGTGCGGTCCCGAGCAGCCTTTCGCCCAGCGCGCCCCGCAATTCGGCCACCCCCTCGCCGGTCTTGGCCGAGACGGCCAGCGTCCCGTTCAACCGTGCACGCTGCGGGAGGTCGCTCTTGTTGACCACGGCCACCCACCGTGCGGCCTCGGTCTCCACCCGGGTCAGGGTGTCCCGCTCCAGCTCGTCGGTCTCGCGCGAGCCGTCGAGGACGAACAGCACCAGATCGGCCCGCTCGAGGGCTCGCCGCGCCCGGCTGACGCCCTCGCGCTCGACGGCGTCGCGGACCTCGCGTAGCCCGGCCGTATCGATCAGGCGGACGGGCATCCCGTCGAGCACCAGGTCTTCCTCGAGGGTGTCCCGGGTTGTCCCGGCGACCTCGGTCACGATCGCCCGGTCCTCTTCGAGCAGCCGGTTGAAGAGCGACGACTTGCCGACGTTGGGCCGGCCGACGAGGACCAGGCGGGCACCGTCGCGGACCACTCGGCCCGTTCGAAAACCAGCAACCAAGTCGTTGCACTGATCGATCGTGTCGGCGATCGCGGCGGCCAGCCGACCGGCCGGGAGATGGGTCTCGGCCTCGTCGACGAACTCGACCGCCGCCTCTCCCCGGGCGATCCATTCCTCGAGTCCGGTGGTCAGTGGAGCGATGCGCCGGGACAGACTGCCCTCCGCCTGCTCGAAGGCGACTCGCGCCTGGTAGCGGGTGCGCGCCTCGATCAGGTCCTTGATCGCCTCGGACCTCGCGAGGTCGAGACGGCCGTTCCGGAGGGCCCGATAGGTGAACTCACCGGGCCCCGCGGGGACCGCCCCCGCGGCGACGGCGGTGTCGAGGAGCTCCTGGAGAACGGCCGGGCTGCCGTGGGTCCAGAGCTCCGCCGTCGACTCACCGGTGAAGGCGTGCCGGGCGTCGAACAGGATCAGGAACCCGTGATCCAGGGGAGCATGGTCACGATCAAGAAAGGTTCCAAAATAAGGCCTTTGACCCTGATCAAGGCCTTGGTCGGACCCTTTACCACCCTGTTCGAACAGCGTCCGCGCGATGGCCGCGGCGCGGTCCCCGCTCAGGCGCAGGCAGCCGATCCCACCCCTGCCCGGAGGAGTGGCGACGGCCACCACGGTGGTGTCGAGATCGTGCACGGGGACGTGTACCCAACCGGGGTTGCGGGGACGCCTCAACCCCTTCAAACAACGGTGACCATGATAGTAGAGGACGCTCGAGGTGTTCCCGAAACGACCGCCCCCGCGAGTGCGACCCTACTCTTGCGTCTTCCGCGGTCCCCGTTTGCGACGCCGGCGGCGACGCTTGAAGACGCGCACCCGTTTCATCGCCCCGTGACCTTCCGAGCGCGAATCCACCCCGCGGATCTTGCGCACCGTCAGGTGGACCAGGCGACGCTCGTAGCTGTTCATCGGACGCAGTCGCTGGGCGCGACCATCTTGTAGCACCTGCTCCGCGGTCTCGCGCGCGAGCGCGAGTAGATCCTCGTCACGGATCTGCTCGTGGCCGTCACAGTAGACGTGGATGCGGCCCGCTTCCGGCCAGGCGCGACGGGACATCCGATTGAGCAGGAACTGCCAGGCGCCGATCGCTTCGGCGTCGCCGTCGGTGAGGAATTCCCGGTCCGGGCCATCCAGCTCGATCTGGGTGCCGCCAGGCATTCCCTTGGCCTGGACCTCGAGATCCAGCCCGAGCAGGCCGACCATCTTCTGCACCGACTCCTGCACCTGCCCGACCGCCTCCGCCGGAGCCTCCGGCGCGGGTTCGCGCTCGGCCTGCGGCTCGGTAGGCGGGTCGGCCGTTTCCCGACGAGCGGCTCGGCGCGGTCGCTCGGACGACCGTTCCTCGCGGCGCCCACGGCGGCGACTGCCGCGGCGGCGGTTGCCCTGAGGCACTCCGGCGAGCTCGCCGTGACCGGCGGCCCGTGTCTCGGCGTCGATCGGCGGCATGACGCGGATCTGGACGCTCTTGGCGCCCAGCCCGAAGAGGCCGCGACGGCCCTGCTCGACGATCTCGTAATCCAGGTCGGGCTCGGCGATCCCGAGTCCCTTCGAGGCTTCGGCAAGCGCCTCCGCCAGGTCCTTACCCTCAAAGATGCGATTCATAAGGGTCCCCTCGCGAATCAGGCGGTCGACCGCGCGGCTTGGCGGTTGACCAGCTGCTGTTGGCCGATCCCCAGGAGGTTGTTGACGAACCAGTACAGCACCATGCCCGCGGGCATCTGGAGGCAGAAGAACGTGAACATGAAGGGCATGAACATCATGAACTTCTGTTGCTGCTGGGCCATCGGGTCGGTCACCTTCGTCATCGCCATCTTCTGTTGCACGAACATCGTGACACCCATGGCGAGCGGGATCAGGTAATAAGGATCGGGTTGCGACAGGTCCTTGATCCACAGGATGAAGGGGGCCCCGCGCAACTCGACGGCCACGGTCAACATGTTATAGAAGCCGATCAGGATCGGGAACTGGAGGAAGATCGGCAGGCACCCGGTCACCCCGCCCATCGGGTTGATGCCCTCGGCGCGATACAGCGCCATCGTTTCCTCGTTCATCTTTTGACGGCTCTGGGCGTCTTTCTTCTTGGCGTACTTGTTACGGATCGCCTTGATCTTGGGCTGGATCCGTTGCATCTCGGCCTGCGTCTTGCGCATCCGGACCATCGCGAACTGATTCAACGGGAACAGCGCAATGCGCAGGATCAGGGTGGCCAGGACGATCGCGACCCCCCAGTTGGCCAGCACGTTGCCGTGCAACCAGCGTAGCCCGAGGTACATCGAGCGGACGATCGCCGAGAGCCAGGCTTTGCTCGAAAACCACACCGTGCGCTCTAGACCGACGCCGTACTCCTTGAGCTCGCTGTACCGCTTCGGTCCGAAGTAAAGATGCGCGCCCTCGCTGGGCACCGACACGGACACCAGCGGAGCCGGCTTGGGTTCGGGGGATTCCTCGTCCCCCTCGACCCCCTCGTGGGCCAGCTCCTTCGTGACCCAGCGCATCTCGGTTTCGTCGCTTCGCGAAACGGCCAGCGCCGTGAAGAACTGATCCTCGAGACCGGCCCAGCCGATGCGGCCGGCGACCACGTTCTGATCGGGAACACCGTCTTTGCGGATCGCCGCCTTCCAGTCACGGCAGGCCGTCGTGAAGAACAGGAAGCCGCAGTGCTCGGCGCTGCGATGGACGCCTGTACGGTCGTACCAGAGAACCTGGTTGCCGTAGTAGTAGGTGCGCGACCCGCGCTTTTCCTGGGCGGCAAACCCGGGGCCCAGCACGAGCCGGGCGGGAAGTCTGCGCCCGCGATCGATCACCTCGAGGTCGGCGTCCCAGATCCATTCGTCGTCCCAGACCGTGACGACCTTGCGCACTTCCAGACCGGCTCCGTCGGAGTACTCGAAGGTGATTCGCTGCCCACCCCCGCCGTCAGGCCCGCCGGTGACCGTCTCGCGACGAGCCTCGAACAGGGCGGTGTTGATCGACTTGGCCAATTCGCGATCGTCGATGTCGACCGCCAGGTAGGCGTTGTCCTCGGGCGGGAACGGCGGGAGCAACCCCAGCGACTCGCCGTTGGTCGTGTACTCGCGCAGGCTGAAGGAGAGCAGTCGCGCTCCGGAGTTAATGAACTCGGCGGTGAAATGCCGGTTCTCGATCGTGAACCGCTCTTCGTTGCTCGCCGCCTTCGCCTCCGCGTAGGCCGGTTCGTCCTCCGCCGGTCGGCCGCTGTCTCCTTCCGGCGCCTCCACCGGTGGGGCGATGTCGTTGGCCCGTGGCGTCGCGCTCGTCTCGTCCTGACCCGTCGGCTGGTCGACCTGGACCGGCTCGGTCGTCGGGGCCGGCGGCTTCGGCGGCGGGAACATCGCGTACCAACCGACCATGATCACGATCGACAGAGCGATCGCCAAGAGGATCCGTTTTTCATCCATGGCATTCGGTCCGGGAGACGTCGGTGCGGTCGCCGGGCAACGTGTCGGGAACGGGCACCGGGTCGAAGCCGCCGCGGTTGAATGGATGGCAACGCAGCAACCGGCGGAAAGTCAGCCAGCTGCCCTTCAGCGCGCCGTGCATCTCGAGCGCGTCCAGCGCGTACTGCGAGCAGGTCGGTTCGAAGCGACAGGCCGGTGGTAGCAACGGCGAAACGAAACGACGGTAGAAACGAACCGCCGCGAGCATGCACGTGCGGATCACGATCGCGCTCCGCGATGCAAACGATCGATGCAGCGAAGAAGGTCGCGCTCGATCTCCTCCCGCGAGCTCCCAGGGAGCGATGCGTGTGCATTGATCACGACGTCGAGCGAGCCCACCGCGGAGAGCCGGTGGATGCGAAAGATCTCGCGCAGGATTCGCTTGGCTCGGTTGCGCACGACCGCGCCCCCCAGTCTTCGGGTTACGGTAATGCCTACGCGACAGTGGCCGACACGGTTCTCCAATCCGAAGACCGTGACCAGCCGCCCGCGCACACGTCGGCCGTGGTCGTACACCGCGAGGAACTGGCGGCGCGAGGTGAGTCGGTCGGTGCGTGGAAAGCTGTTTGGGGCCGCTGGGTCAGGCCGCGAGACGCTTCCGCCCTTTTCTGCGACGACGGGCAATGACACTGCGCCCACCCTTCGTACGCATGCGGACGCGGAACCCATGCGTCTTTGCACGCTTTCGGTTGTTCGGCTGAAAGGTCCGCTTCACTGCGTCATCCGTATCGTTGTATAGAGGAAAGCCGGTATCTTAGGAGAGGCTCAGATGGGTGTCAAGAATCGGCCCGTCCGGGCCGAGACCGGGAGCTTCCTATTTATAATTAACACAATAACTCTATGACAGGATCGGAGCCCCGGATCTTGCTTCCGGAAGAGCCGCTGTGTTATCCTCCGGCGGTTCCTCGCACGGGTCGAAACCACGTCATCTCAGCGCGCGAAGCGTCATCGAAAGTGGGGTTAGGTGCCGCCAAAAACCGTCCAGGTCTTTTCGTATCTATCTGAAAACAAAGGTCTTAAGGAATTTACTTCCATCGGTTTACATAATTTTTGGCTCCTTCCGCGACCGATCTTACCCAACCCGATCCCGGACAGTCAGTTAGCGCTGTCGGCAACCGTCCACAGGTGTGGAAAACCTGTGTGCGGATAGGTGTAAGGGCTGTTGAGGGCTGTTGATTTTATAATTTTTTGATGTATTCAGGAGATACCGTTGCCGGTCACCGCCATGAATACCTGGGACCAGGTTCTGACCCGCATCGAGGGTCGGGTCAGTCGCCATTCGTACTCCACCTGGTTCAAGCCGACCGAGTTCCATCACGAGGACGCCGCCCGGGTCACCGTCAAGGTGCCCAACACCTGGTTCGCCGAGTGGTTGGAGACCAACTACTCGCAGCTCATCCAGGATTGCCTGCGCGAGGTTGCGCGCCCCGGTCTCGCGGTCACCTTCCTGCCCGAGGCGACCGACGGCCACGGCAGCCGACACCCCGCACCCAACGGCTCCGCGTCGCTCGCCGCATCGCCGGACGCATCCGCTTCGTCCGAGCTGCCCGCCGTCGCGGTCGGTGCTCCGCTGAACCCGAAGTACAACTTCGATTCGTTCGTCGTCTCGTCGTGCAACCAGTTCGCGCACGCCGCCGCGATGGCGGTCGCGGAGCAACCGAGCAGCTCCTACAACCCGCTGTACATCTACGGCGGCGTCGGACTGGGCAAGACGCACCTGATGCAGGCCATCGGTAACCGTATGCTCGGCGGCACCAGGACAAAGATGCGCTACATCTCGAGCGAGACGTTCATGAACGAGCTGATCAACGCGATCCGCTTCGAGAAGACGATGGAATTCAAGAACATGTACCGCAACGTCGACGTCCTGTTGATCGATGACGTGCAATTCCTCGCGGGCAAGGAACGCACGCAAGAGGAGTTCTTCCACACGTTCAACGCCTTGTACGACGCGCAAAAACAGATCGTCATCACCAGCGACGTCCCGCCCCGGGACATCCCGAAGCTCGAGGAACGGTTGCGCTCGCGCTTCGAATGGGGGCTGATCGCCGACATCCAGCCACCGGACCTCGAGACCAAGATCGCGATCCTGCGCAAGAAGGCGGAACGCGAACACACCGAGCTTCCCGACGACGTCGGTCTCTTCATCGCCTCGAACTGCAGCTCCAACATCCGTGAGCTCGAGGGCGCCTACAACAAGGTCGTGGCCTACGCCTCGATGGGGGGCCAGGAGATATCGCTGGAGTTGACCAAGAAGACGCTGCGCGACATGCTCGTTTCCGAATCGCCGGCGGCCACGGTCGACAGCATCATGAAACACGTCAGCAACTACTACAACCTGCCGGTCAGCCGGCTCAAATCCAAGAACAACGCCCGCCAGGTCTCGTTCCCCCGCCAGGTCGCGATGTACCTCTGCAAACAGCTGACGAAGTGCTCGCTGCCGGAAATCGGCCGCCGCTTCGGCGGCAAACACCACTCCACGGTGATCCACGCGGTGCAAAAGATCGAACGTAAGCGCAGGGAAGAGCCGGATTTCCACAAGCTGATGGACGAGTTCATCCTTCTGCTTCAATGAGTTGCGAGAGTCCCTGTGGATCGCTGCGATGAAAACGGTGTGGATAGGTTGTGGATCGGTGAAACGGCTGGTCTCGTTGCTTCTTTTCCTCAGCGCGGCAACGCGTTATCATCACAAGGCTCCACAGTCCAAATGACTGATGGATGGGCGGGTTAGCGAGTTTTCCGGAGATTCCGACGCCCTACTACGGCTTCGGTATCTTCTCTTAATTGAGAGACTATTGAGATTCAGTAAGTAGAGAGGCAGACCCCATGGAATTCGTCATCCAGAAGAGCGACCTGGTGCGTGAACTTCAAACGGTCACCGGCGTGGTCGAGAAAAGGGCCACCGTGCCGATCCTGGCCAACCTACTGCTCGAAGCCGGCAAAGACGGCCTGCAGGTCGGCGCCAGCGACATGGAAGTCACGATCCGTGGAACCGCCGAAGCGACGGTCGTCCAGGATGGAGGGATCACGCTCCCGGCGGCCAAGCTTCACGAGATCGCCCGTTCGCTACCCGAGGCGGAGGTGCGGTTCAAGCTGCTCGATCGCAACGTGATGGCCATCTCTTGCGAACGGACGCGTTACAAAATCTCCGGGCAGTCACGCAGTGAGTTTCCGGGCTTCCCCGAGATCGACGAGGAGACCGGGATCCGACTGCCGGGCAAGAAGCTCAACCGGATGATCGAGCGGGTCGCCTTTGCCATCACCCGCGAAGACCCTCGCTATTCGCTGAATGGTGCGCTGTTTCTCCTGGAAAACGGCAAGTTGACCCTGGTCGCGACCGATGGTCACCGGCTCGCTTTCGTTTCCAACGAGCTCGATGTGGCGGTCGGGGACCAAGGAGAGCAGAGCGTGATCGTTCCGAGGAAGGCACTCGCCGAAGTTTCGAAGTTGACCGCTGATCTTTCCGACGATGACCCTGTTCTTTTCGGCAAGACCGACAATCAGGCGTTCTTCGTGGTCAAGGCTCACAAGCTCACCACGAGCCTGCTCGAGGGCAATTTCCCGCGCTACGAGAACGTGATGCCGGAGTCCTGCGATACGGCGGTTCTGGTTCCGACCGAGGAGCTGACCCAGGCGGTGCGCCGGGTCTCGTTGCTGGCGAGCGATCGTTACGGGCGCGTCGTCAAGGTCTCGTTGAGTGACGGAAAACTGGAGTTTTCCAGCAAGACCGAGATGGGTGAAGCTCAGGAAACACTCAATATCGATTACACGGGCCCGGCGATCGATATCGGCTTCAACGCGCGATACCTGATGGACTACCTGACCGTGGTCGGCAGCGCGGCGGTCAAGCTGGAATTGAATCCCACGCGCCAGAGCGACGAGGACAAGAAGCTAGAGGCCGGGGACAAACCGGGACAGTTCCGGCCCGAACCCGACGATGGAGCGGACTATCGCTACATCGTCATGCCGATGCATCTCTAGAGCTCAGATCTTCCAGGGTTTGTGGCTCCACGATCTCGAGGCGGACCGCCTACGCAATCTCAAAGCGGTCAGCCTGACCCTGTCCTCCAGGATGACCGCCCTGGTAGGGCGCAACGGCCAGGGTAAGACCAGCCTGCTCGAGGCGGTGTACCTGCTCAGCACTGGCCGTTCCTTTCGAACGCGGCGCTACGACGACCTCGTTCACTGGGACGGCGGCCCGCTGCGGCTGTCGGGAACGGTCGAGGGTAGGCTGGGCAAGGAGACGCTGGGCCTGGTCATCGATCAGGGTGACCGTAGCCTGTTGCTCAACCAGACACCGGTCGAGCTCGATCAGTTTCTCGGCCGGTTGGACGTCGTCGATCTGACGATGGAACGCATGAAGGTACTCCGCGGGGAGCCCGAGCACCGGCGGCGGTTCCTGGACCGCGGGCTCGTCGGCCTCGACCCCACTTTCCTCCGGGTCCTCGGGGAATACCGGCGCACGTTGCAGCACCGGAATGCGCTCCTCAAGCGTTCCGGCGGCGGCCTGGAACGAGAGCTCGATACCTGGGACGAGCGCCTCGCCGAAGTCGCCGCACCGGTCCATGCCAAACGGCGTGAATATGCCACCCGGCTGGCGGCCGCGCTCGGAGCGGTCGGTCGTGTGCTGTTCCCCGGCGGCGGCGAGCTCGTGGCCCGCTACCGTCCGTCCCCGGCGCCGGCCGGTGAGCTGGAAACCGCTGAATTCAAAAGGGTTTTCCTCGAGAGCCTCGACCGGACCCGGGACCACGACCGAACCCTCGGGTTCACCGGCAGGGGCCCGCATCGCGACGATTTGAGGGTCGAATTGGACGGCGTGGATCTGCGCCGCTTCGGGTCGGCGGGGCAGGTGCGCGGGGCGATGATTGCGCTGAAATTTGGTAAACTGGAGCTACTCCAGCAGGCCCGTGGGGAGACCCCCCTGCTCCTGATGGACGATTTTGACTCGGACCTGGATGAACGTCGCGCCACGGCGGTGGCCGGCTTCCTGAACGACGGAGGTTTCCAGGCGCTCGTCGCCACATCCAAAGAGGAAATGACCGACCGGCTCGGCGTGGATTTCGCCAAGATCCGCATCCAAGGAGGCCGGGCCGAAGTCGATTAACCCGGTGTAGACCGCCCGCGCCCGATTCGATGGAATCGGCGATGGACCCACACTAGGAGAGCATGCATGGGTGAGAAAGAGGCGCCTCAAGTCTCCTCCGCGGCCACCGAGATTCACGCAGCCACGGTGGCCGACGATTCCTACGACGCCAGTAAGATCAAGGTCCTCGAGGGCCTCGAAGCGGTCCGCAAGCGGCCCGCCATGTACATCGGCTCGACCGGGGAGACAGGACTCCACCATCTGGTCTACGAGGCCGTCGACAACTCGATCGACGAGGCCCAGGCCGGCTACTGCGACACCATCGAGGTCTCGATCCACATCGACAACTCGATCACCGTGATCGACAACGGCCGCGGGATCCCGGTCGACGAGCACCCGGTGGAAAAGCGTCCCGCAGCCGAGGTCGTGATGACCAAGCTGCATGCCGGCGGGAAGTTCGAGGGCGAGGCTTACAAGGTTTCCGGCGGCCTCCACGGCGTCGGCATCTCGGTCGTCAACGCCCTGTCCGAAACCGCGGAAGTCGAGATCTGGCGCAACGGCCACACTCACGAGATGTCGTTCGAGCGCGGTAGCGTGGCGGAGGAGTTCAAGATCACCGGTGTGACCGAGCGGCGAGGCACCAAGATCACCTTCAAGCCCGACCCCCAGATCTTCGAGCACCTCGTCTACTCCTACGACACGCTGGCCCAGCGGCTGCGCGAGCTCGCCTTCCTTAATAAGGGAGTCAAGATCACGCTCCGCGACGAGCGCAAGGAGAAGGTCAAGGAGGCGACCTACCACTACGAAGGGGGCATCGTCGAGTTCGTCCAGCACCTCAACCGCGCCAAGACGGCGCTCCACGAGGCCGTTTACATCGAGGGCGAGGCGGAGAGCACGGTGCTCGAGATCGCCCTGCAGTGGAACGACTCCTACAACGAACAGCTCTACTCGTTCGCCAACTCGATCAACACGATCGAGGGAGGGACACACCTCGCCGGCTTCCGTTCCGCCCTGACACGCACGATCAACGCCTACATCGCCCAGGGCAACCTGGGCAAGGAAACCAAAGACATCACGCTGACCGGTGAGGACTGCCGCGAGGGTTTGACCGCGGTCATCTCGATCAAGATCCCGAAACCCCAGTTCGAGGGCCAGACCAAGACCAAGCTGGGCAATTCGGAGGTCACGGGCCAGGTCCAGGCGATCGTCAACGAGAAGCTGGGCGAGTTCCTCGAGATGAACCCCCAGGCGGCCAAGAAGATCGTGCTCAAAAGCGTCGAGGCCGCCCGGGCGCGCGACGCGGCGCGCAAGGCGCGGGAGCTCACGCGTCGCAAGTCCGCGCTGGAGTCGGGTACCCTCCCCGGTAAGCTCGCCGATTGCCAGGAGCGCGACCCCGAGAAGTGCGAGCTCTACCTGGTCGAGGGCGACTCCGCCGGCGGCTCGGCCAAGCAGGGCCGCGACCGGCGCTTCCAGGCGATCCTCCCGTTACGCGGCAAGATCCTCAACGTCGAGAAGGCGCGCTTCGACAAGATGCTCGGTCACGAGGAGATCCGCACGATCATCGCGGCCCTGGGAACGGGAATCGGCGACGAGTTCGACATCACGAAGCTGCGTTACAACAAGATCCTGATCATGACCGACGCCGACGTCGACGGCGCGCACATCCGCACGCTGCTGCTGACGTTCTTCTACCGCAAGATGGGCGAGCTGATCGAGCGCGGGAACGTGTTCATCGCGCAACCGCCGCTGTACAAGGTCATCAAGGGCAAGGAGTCGGTCTACCTGGCCGATGACAAGGCGTTGTCGGAGTACGTGATCCGACAGGCCACCCAGGAAAAAACGGTCGAGGTTCCGGCCACGGGGGAGACCTACTCGGGCAACGAGCTGCATCACCTGCTGCACGCGTTGATCGACCAGGACAACTACATGAAGTCTCTGGAACGCGTCGGTGTCGACCGCGACGTGATCGAGGCGCTGCTCGTTTCCGACATCTCCGAACGCGCCGATTTCGAGAGCCCCGCCAAGCTCGAGGCCTTCGCGGCCAAGCTCGAAGCGCTCGGACACCAGAACCTGGGCACGACCAAGGACGAGGAACACGGTCTCTTCAGAACGAGCGTCCGCTCGGCGGGGCGGAGCCAGCGCGGCTACGTCATCGACCTGTCGCTCGTCCAGTCCGCCGAGTTTCGCCAGCTCAAGCGGCTGCAGGAGAGCGTCGGCAAGCTCAACCATGACCGGCTGCTCGTCACGAGCGGTCAGGACGAGGTCGAGATCCACTCAAAGGAAGAGCTGCTCGAGCGGCTGATGGAAGCGGGCAAGAAAGGTCGCGTCATCCAGCGCTACAAGGGTCTGGGTGAGATGAACCCCGATCAGCTGTGGGAAACGACGATGGATCCGGAAAAGCGCAGCCTGCTTCAGGTCCGCGTCGAGGCCGCTACCGAGGCCGACGATCTGTTCTCGGTGTTGATGGGTGACGCGGTCGAGCCGCGGCGCAAGTTCATCGAAGACAACGCCCTCGACGTCCAGAATTTGGACGTTTAAGAGACCCCCATGGAAGAAGAACAAAGAACCTACATCAATGTAGAAGAGGAGATGAAACACTCCTACCTCGATTACGCGATGAGCGTGATCGTGGGACGCGCGTTGCCCGACGTCCGCGACGGGCTCAAACCGGTGCACCGCCGCGTGCTCTACGCCATGCACGAGACGGGCAACACGGCGGACAAGCCGTACCGCAAGTCGGCGCGCACGGTCGGCACCGTCATCGGGCGCTACCACCCGCACGGCGACGCCGCCGTCTACGACACGATCGTGCGCCTCGCGCAGGACTTCTCGCTGCGCTACCCGCTGGTCGACGGCCAGGGGAACTTCGGCTCGGTCGACGGCGATCCGGCGGCGGCGATGCGCTACACCGAGATCAAGCTGCAGAAGCTGGCGCACGAGATGGTGCGCGACATCGAGAAGGAAACCGTCGATTTCGTCACCAACTACGACGGTTCGGAGAGCGAGCCGACGGTACTTCCGGCGGCGATCCCCAACCTGCTGGTCAACGGCTCCGCAGGCATCGCGGTCGGCATGGCGACGAACGTGCCGCCGCACAACCTCTCCGAGGTCATCGAGGCGATCAAGCTCGTCGTCGACAACCCGGACGTGGAGCTGGAAGAGCTGATGACCGTGTTGCCGGGACCGGATTTCCCGACCGCCGGCCTCATCCAGGGAACGCTCGGGATCCGCCAGGCCTACGCCACCGGGCGCGGTCGTATCCGCCTCCGCGCCCGCACCACGATCGAGCCGCACCCGCGTCAAAAAGATCGCGAGGTCATCATCGTCGAGGAGCTGCCGTATCAGGTCAACAAGGCGCAACTGATCATCGACATCGCCCATCTGGTGCGCGACAAGAAGATCGAAGGCATCAGCGACATCCGAGACGAATCCGACCGTGACGGCATCCGCATGGTGATCGAGCTCAAGCGCGGCGAGATCGCCCAGGTCATCCTCAACAAGCTGTTCAAGTTCACCAAACTGCAGACCACCTTTGGTGTCATCAACCTGGCACTGGTCAACGGCCGCCCGCAGCAGCTGCCGGTCAAGGACATGCTGCGGCACTTCGTCAACTTCCGCCGCGAGGTCGTCGTCCGCCGCACGCACTTCGAGCTACGCAAGGCGGAAGATCGCGCACACATCCTCGAGGGCCTGAAGGTCGCGATCGACAACCTCGACGAGGTCGTCAAGCTGATCCGCGAGTCCAAGACCCCACCCGAGGCCAAGATCGCGTTGATCGAGCGCTTCTCGTTCAGCGACCGACAGGCGCAGGCGATCCTGGAAATGCGGTTGCAACGGTTGACCGGGCTCGAGCGGCAGAAGATCGTCGACGAGTACGAGGAAACGCTCAAGCTGATCGAGCGGCTGAAGCAGATCCTCGCCAGCGAAGCGCTGCAGCTCCAGATCGTCGTCGAGGCGCTCGACGAGATCAAGGACAAGTTCGGCGACGAGCGGCGCTCCGAGATCGTGCTCGGGGTCGACGACGACATCACCACCGAAGACCTGGTCAAGAAGGAAGACGTCGTCGTCACGATGACCCACACCGGCTACATCAAGCGCACCGCGCTGACGGGTTACGAGGCGCAGCAGCGCGGCGGCAAGGGTCGCATCGCGACCAAGACCAAGGACGAGGACGCGGTCCAACACATGTTCGTCGGCTCGACGCACGACCAGATCCTGGCCTTCACCTCGGCCGGACGCGTGCACTGGCTCAAGGTGTTCAACATCCCGGACATGGGTCGCTACGCCAAGGGCCGGTCGATCGCCAACCTGATCCGGTTGCAGCCGGAAGAAAAGGTGCAGGCGCTGTTGTCGGTCACCGAGTTCAGCAACGACAAATTCGTCGTCTTCGCAACACGCAACGGCATCGTCAAGAAGACGCCGCTCGAGGCGTTCTCACGCCCGCGCGCGGGCGGCATCGTGGCGCTGACCATCGACGAAACCGACAAGCTGCTGGCCGCCGGGTTGTCCGGTGGCGAGGACGAGATCTTCATGGCCACCGCCGACGGAAAGTCGATCCGCTTCTCGGAAAAGGGCGTGCGGCCGATGGGCCGCACGGCGCGCGGTGTGATGGGTATCCGGCTTCGCGGGGAGGACAAGGTCGTCGCCGCCGAGGTGCTGGCAGGCAGGCCGGACATCCTGACCGTGACGCAAAACGGCTACGGCAAGCGCACCGCGGTCAGCGAGTACCGCCTGCAGGGCCGCGGCGGCTCCGGCATCATCAACATGAAAACGACGGAGCGCAACGGCAAAGTGGTCGGTGCGACGGCCGTCAACGACGACGACGAGGCGCTGCTCATCACCGCCAGCGGGAAGATCATCCGTATGGCGGTCGATGGCATCAGCAAGATCGGTCGCGCGACGCAGGGCGTCCGCGTGATCCAGACAGCGGAGGACGACCAGGTCGCGTCGGCGATCCGGACGGCCGAAGCCGAAGAAACCACCACACCGGAGTGAGCCAATGAAATTCTTTATCGACACCGCCAACCTCGACGAGATCCGCGATGCCGCGAGCCTCGGGATCCTCGATGGGGTGACCACCAACCCGTCGCTCGTCGCCAAGGAAGGCCGCGACTTCCACACCGTGCTGAAGGAGATCGTCTCCATCGTCAACGGACCGATCTCGGCCGAGGTCACCGCGACCGAGGTCGAGGGGATGATCGATCAGGCGCACACGCTATCGGCGATCCACCCCAACATCGTGATCAAGCTGCCGTTGATCAGCGACGGGCTGCGAGCCTGCAAGCGTCTCACCGACAAGGGCATCAAGACCAACGTCACGCTCTGTTTTTCGGCGAGCCAGGCGTTGCTCGCCGCCAAGGCCGGCGCGACCTACATCAGCCCGTTCATCGGTCGTCTGGACGACATCTCCGAGGACGGCATGGACCTGATCCAGGCGATCCGGATGATCTACGACAACTACGGGTTCGAGACGCAGATCCTGGCCGCCTCGATCCGCCACCCGATGCACATCGTGCAGGCCGCGCTGGCCGGCGCCGATGTCGCTACGATCCCGCACAAGGTCATCCAGCAACTCGTCAAGCACCCGCTCACCGACATCGGCCAGGCGAAGTTCCTCGCCGACTGGGAGAAGATGAAAACGTGAGCGATCCCAACCGGCTCGAGGAGATGCGCGGCCGTTACCAGGCCGCCCGCGAGGGCGGTGGCCCCGAGCGCATCGAGAAACAACACGAGGCCGGCAAGCTGACCGCACGCGAGCGGATCGACGCGCTGCTCGATCCCGGCTCGTTCGAAGAGCTCGACGCGCTCGTCGTCCATCGCAACACCGATTTCGGGATGGCCGAGAAACGCATCCCCGGCGACGGCGTGGTCACCGGTCACGGCCGCGTCGAGGGCCGACATGTCTTCGTCTTTGCGCAGGACTTCACCGTGTTCGGCGGTTCGTTGTCCGAGACGTTCGCCGAGAAGATCTGCAAGGTCATGGACCTGGCGATGAAGGTCGGCGCGCCCGTCATCGGCCTCAACGATTCCGGCGGCGCGCGTATCCAGGAAGGCGTCGTCAGCCTCGCCGGCTACGCCGACATCTTTCTGAGGAACACGATCGCCTCGGGCGTGGTGCCGCAGATCTCCGCGATCCTCGGGCCCTGCGCCGGCGGGGCCGTCTACTCGCCCGCGATCACCGACTTCGTCGTGATGGCACGCGACACCTCCTACATGTTCATCACCGGTCCCGACGTCATCAAGGAGGTCACCCACGAGGAGGTGACCAAGGAAGAGCTCGGTGGCGCGATGGCGCACAACTCGACGTCGGGGGTCGCGCACTTCGCGGCCGACGACGATCGCGATGCGATCCAGATCGTCCGCCACATCCTGAGTTATTGCCCCTCGAACAACCTCGAGGACCCGCCACGGCGGTCCACCGACGACCCGCACGACCGCATGGACGACACGCTCAACTCGCTGGTCCCGGGCAACCCGAACCAGCCTTACGACATCAAGGGCGCGATCCTGCCGATCGTCGACGACGGTTCGTTCCTCGAGGTGCACGAGCACTGGGCGCGCAACATCGTCGTCGGCTTCGCGCGGCTCGACGGCCGGCCGGTCGGCATCGTGGCCAACCAGCCCAACCACCTCGCCGGCGTGCTCGACATCAAGGCGTCGATCAAGGGCGCGCGTTTCGTGCGCTTCTGCGACTGCTTCAACATCCCGTTGATCACCTTCGAGGACGTGCCGGGGTTCCTCCCCGGCGTCGAGCAGGAGCACGGCGGGATCATCACGCACGGCGCCAAGCTGCTTTACGCCTTCGCCGAGGCCACCGTGCCGAAGATCACCGTGATCACGCGCAAGGCGTACGGCGGCGCCTACTGCGTGATGGCCAGCAAGCACATCCGCACCGACTTCAACTACGCCTGGCCGTCGGCCGAGATCGCCGTCATGGGCCCGGACGGCGCCGTCAGGATCGTCTACCGTCGCGACCTCAAGGAAGCCGGCAAGAAGGCCGGCAAGCTCGCGTCCGACAAGGCCGCGGAATACCGCGCGAAGTTCGCCAACCCGTACATCGCCGCGGAGCGTGGCTATGTCGACGAGGTGATCGAGCCGGCGCGCACACGGCCCAAGCTGATCGCGGCGCTTCGCGTGCTGGAGAACAAGCGCGACACGATGCCGCACAAGAAGCACGGCAACATCCCGCTTTGACCCGCCGGTCCAGGAAGGCGGTCCGTCCGAAGCCGCCGTTCGACAAGATCCTCGTCGCCAACCGCGGCGAGATCGCCGTGCGCGTGATGCGCGCCTGTGCCGAGATGGGGATCAAGTCGGTCGGTGTCTACTCCGACGTCGATCGCACCGCGATGCACGTGCGTTTCGCCCACGAGGCCTACCCGATCGGCCCTCCGGCACCCAAGGAGAGCTACCTCGACATCGAGAAGATCGTCGAGGTGGCCAGGCAGGCGGGGGCCGATGCGGTGCACCCGGGCTACGGGTTCCTCTCGGAGAACCCCCGCTTCGCGCGCGCCGTCAACGAAGCCGGCATGACCTTCATCGGCCCGCCACCCGAGGCGATGGAGGCCGTCGGCGACAAGGTTCGCGCGCGCGAGCTGATGATCGACGCCGGGGTCCCGGTGGTTCCGGGTACGCCGCCGCTCGACGACGATATCGACGCGATCGTCGCCAAGGCCGAGGAGATCGGCTACCCGGTGCTGCTCAAGGCGGCGGCCGGCGGCGGGGGCAAGGGGATGCGGCTCGTGGAGTCGTCGAGGGAGATGAAGTCGGCGCTGGCCCAGGCGCGCGGCGAGGCCGCGACGGCGTTCGGCGACGATCGCGTGTTCCTCGAGAAGTTCGTCGTCAAACCCCGGCACATCGAATTCCAGATCATCGCCGACAGCCACGGCAACTGCATCCACTTGCTGGAACGCGAGTGCTCGATCCAGCGCCGGCATCAGAAGCTGATCGAGGAGTGCCCGTCGCCGGTGATGGACGAGAAAACACGCGCCGAGATCGGGGAGCTCGCCGTCAAGGCCGTCCAGGCGGCGGGTTACGTCAACGCGGGGACGGTCGAGTTTTTGCGCGGCGACGACGGCTCGTTCTACTTCATGGAGGTCAACGCGCGGCTGCAGGTCGAGCACCCGGTGAGCGAGATGGTGACCGGCGTCGACCTCGTCCAGGGCATGCTGCACGTCGCCGCCGGCCGGCCGCTCGAGCGCGAGCAGTCGAGCATCCGGCCCCTCGGCCCCGCGATCGAGTGCCGGATCATCGCCGAAGACCCGGCGCGGAACTTCATGCCCTCGCCCGGCACGATCCGCGGCCAGCGCGAGCCGGGCGGGCTCGGCGTGCGCTTCGACGGCGGGACCTACGCCGGCTACACGGTGCCGATCCACTACGAC
>JBFFZZ010000008.1:0-25990 GCA_041568335.1 Candidatus Polarisedimenticolaceae bacterium
CGTCGGCCTCCTCCTCCATCCACGTCGGCATCGCCTGGAACGCCTGCAGCTCGCCCGGGAAGCGCGCCATGTACGTGCCCTCGAAGATCGTCGCGATGTGCTCGATCGACGCCTGTCCGGCGCGACAGGCTTCGAGCGGATCGACCCCCGTGGGAACATGGCCCACGAGTCGGAGACCGTTCTTCGTGGCCGCTTCGAGCAGCGCGAAGTAAACCTCGCGATCGGTCGCGTTGTGCGTCTTGAGCAGATCCGCGCCGGCGGCCTTCATTTCGGCGACGACTCCGGCCGCGTCCTCCGGTTTTTCGACCACGCGATGATGCGCTCCATTGGGCGCGCCGTTGAGCGTCGGACCGGTCATCACGATGCGCGGACCGAGCAGCTCCCCCGAAGCGATCCTCTTCTTCAAGGCCCCGAGCTCTTCGAACCGACCGCCGAGATCGCGCGCGCCGGTGACACCGTGGGCGACCAGCAGACGCGGGTAGGCGTCGCCGGTCTGCCACAGGTGGCTGTGGAGGTCCCACAGTCCGGGGATCAGGTACAAGCCTTTCGCATCGATCCGGGTGCCGCCCTCGGGGATCGGACTTTCGTCGCCGAGGATGCGCTCGATGCGGCCGGCTTGGACGACCACGGTCACGACGGATCCGGACCCCACCGCAGGATCCCGGAGCGTCGCTCCGACCAACACGAGACGCTCGTCGGGAGGCCGGGCGGCGATGATCGTCACGCACAGCCCGGCGATCAGGATGGCTCGGTGGATCCCCACACCCTGCACTACGTCCGAGTCTCACGGTTGGTTGCACGCCTCTGGTGAGCTTTCCCGCCGGTCCTGTATTCTCCGGGTCACGTGAGACGCGGTGCGCTCGTACATCGACGCCTGCCGTGCCGAGGAATACAAGAGAGCGGCGGGTTTCCTCAACTTCGATTCGGTCCGCGAGGGTACGCGGGAAGTGGCCGCCGAGAAGTACGCGCGGCAACTCAAGATCGTGCTCGATAGGAACATCTGGATCCAGTACGACCTGCTGAGCGATCGACCCGAAGGCCACATGGGCGACGGGCTCCCGGCCGACCTCGAACGACTCGGGACGATCGGCGGTTTCGAGGTGCTCCTGGAGAGAGTCCCGGGGATGGGCGGCGCCGAGGTTTGGAAATTCTCCTCGAGCACCGTGGAATCGATCCCGATCCTCTACTCGCGTCACGGATTCGGGAGGCTGGGAGAGATTCTCCCGGCCCCGCTGCCGGAGATCGACTTCCTCGAGCTGCGGCTGTGGCAGTGGATCGGGCTGCTGTTGCTCGCGGCCCTTGCGGCCCCCGCGTCCTGGATCGTGACCCTCATCGTCTATCGAGTGGGTCGTTCGATCGTCGGTCGCACCGAGACGAAGGTCGATGACCGGCTGTTGGAGCGCTTGACCGGACCGTTTCGCCTGTTCGCGGCCGTCGTCCTGTTTGCGATCGGGTCCTACTTCCTGGCGCTCTCGGTCCCGGCGTACATGAAGCTGAAGACCTTCGAGGTGGCCCTCCTGGTCGTGGCCTTCACCTGGGCCCTGCTGCGTTGCGTGGACGTGGTGGCGGACATTTACATCGAACGGTTCAGCGCCGAGGGACGCAAGGGGCTGGTGTCGATCGTCCCGCTCGGTGGTCGAATCGTGAAGTTCGCGATCCTCGCGGTCGCCCTGGTCGCACTGCTCCAGAACATCGGCTTCAACGTCACCGGTCTCGTCGCCGGTCTGGGTGTCGGAGGCCTGGCCGTGGCGCTGGCCGCACAAAAGTCGATCGCGAACCTCTTCGGCGGCGTGAGCCTCGTGGCCGACCAGCCCGTACGCGTGGGGGATTTCTGCAAGTTCGGGGACAACAGGGCGGGAACCGTCGAGGAGATCGGGATCCGTTCGACGCGCGTGCGGACGCTGGACCGGACCCTGGTCACGATCCCGAACTCCGATTTTTCGGAGTTCCAGCTCGAGAACTTCGGGGCGCGAGACCGGATCCGGCTGCTGACCGTTTTGACGCTGCGCTACGAGACGACCCCGGACCAGATGCGCCACGTACTGACGGAGCTGCGCAAGCTGCTCGTCGCGCACCCGATGGTCGACAAGGAGCCTGCCCGGGTTCGGCTGATCAACTTCGGCGCCTTCTCCTTGGACGTCGAAGTCGTCGCCTACGTTCTCACGAACGAGTGGGCCGAGTTCCTGAAGGTGAAGGAGGACGTCTACCTCAGGATCATGGAAATCGTCGAGGCCAGCGGAACGGGATTCGCGTTCCCCTCCCAGACGTTGTACCTCGGCCGCGATGCCGGCCTCGACGCCGCACGCGCCGAAGAGGCGGAGGCCCGGGTTCGAGCCTGGCGTGAAGCCGGCGAGCTGCCGTTCCCGGACCTCGACCCGGAGACGCTGGAGCGGATCCACGGAACGCTGGATTATCCGCCGCGCGGCTCGGCTACGACCCGATCCAACCCTTCCTCTTGAAGAACAGGATCAGCGCGACCGCGACGGCGAGCATCAGGATCAACGCGACCGGATAGCCGAAGGACCAGTTCAGCTCGGGCATGTTCCAGCCCGACTTCTCGGGATTGAAGTTCATCCCGTAGAGCCCGGCGATGAAACCGAGCGGGATGAAGATCGTGGCGATGATGGTCAGGACCTTCATCACCTCGTTCATCCGATTGCTGACGCTGGACAGATAAACGCTCATCAGATCCGAACACACTTCACGGTAGACCTGGACGAGATCGATGAGCTGGCTGTTGTGATCGTAACAATCGCGCAGAAACAGCACCGTGTCGTCACGGACGAACGAGCTCTCTTCGCGCAACAGCTGCCCCAAGGCCTCGCGGTGCGGCCAGATATCCCGGCGCATGCCGAGCAGGTCGCCCTTGATGCGGTGGAGTGTGGCCACGGTCTTCGGATCGGGCGAGCGCATGACATCGTCCTCGATGCGCTCCAGCCGTTCTCCGAGGTCCTCGAGGATCGGGAAATAGGAATCGATGACGGCGTCGATGAGCGCGTAGGCCAGGTAATCGGCCTGTCGCTTCCGCATCCGACCCTTGCCCTGGCGGATACGCTCGCGCACGGGGTCGAACACGTCGCCCGATCGCTCCTGGAACGTCACGACGACGCCTTTTCCCAGGAACATGCTGATCTGCTCGGTGGTGTAGCGGCGCCCGGCCCGCGGCATGCGGGCCACGATGAACAGATGCTCGTCGTAGGGCTCGGTCTTTGCTCGCTGACCGAGGTTGACGACGTCCTCCAGGGCCAGCGGGTGAAAACCGAACACCGCACCGATTCGATCCACCGTGTCGACGTGTGCGACCCCATCGACGTTGACCCACACCACGGGCCACCGTTCGCGCAAGGTGTTCAGATCGGTGGGGCCGAGAACGTCGTCTTCGTAGATCCCGTCCGGCCCGAACGCCACGACTTGAATCCCCGGACGTGCCGCCGAGGCGTCACCGACGAGCCTCCCCGGCGCCGCGCCCGGCCTGGCGCGAGCGCGGTGGTGCTTCCATCCGCGTTTTGGCGTTGCGGTTGCGATCGCGACACCTCCCGGCGTGTTAGGCGGTTTGCCCGAGCCGCCCCAACGACTCTACCACCGGCGCGTCGAAGTGGACGTCGACCTGCGGGAAAGCGATCGTGACGCCGGCTTCCTTGAGCGCCCACCAGATGGCTTCGTGCATCTCGGACAGCCGTTGCGGAGCGAGCCATGGGTCCTGCATCCAGACCGAAACCTCGAAATCCACGGACGAGCTGCCGAAGGCTTTCAGGTGGATCACGGGGTCCTTGCCGCGTTCCCTCCACGACTGCGTGGCGGCGGTCTCCTCCAGCGTCTGGCGGACCACCGCCATGTCCGAATCGTAAGTCACCCCGACAGGAACGCGCAGACGAAACAGCGAATCTCTCAGCGTGTAATTGGTCACGGAGCTCTGGACGAGCAGCGAGTTGGGCAGGATCACCTCCTCCTCGTCCCGGGTCCGGGCGATCGTGGCGCGCATGCCCATCTCGATGACGCGGACGACACGCCCGTCGATAAACAGGATGTCGCCGGGCTTGATCGCTCGCTCGACGAGCAGAATCACGCCCGCGACGAAGTTCTGCATGATGTTCTGCATCGCGAAGCCGACGGCGACGGCAAAGATGGCGCCCGCCGCGAACAGGGCGGACAGGTTGATCCCCACCGTCTGCAACCCCACACACAGCCCGATCACCAGGATTGCGTAGTGCACCAGCCGTCGCGCGACGCCTTGGGTGCCCTCGGCGGTGATGCGACCCGCGCGGAGCCCGCGGACGACGGCGCCCTGGGCCAGACGCGAGATCAGGAACGTCGCAATGAGGATCAGAAGCAACGTGATCAGGGTGGCGACGGTGATCCGAGTCCCGGCGATCTCGAACAGCGGCACATCGAGATAGCTGTAGGTGCCGTCGAGTGCTTCTTTCAGTTCCTTCAGGTCCATGGCGCCCTCCATCGGCCAATCATAGGACAGCTCCTCCGGTCGGGTGCCGCGGATGTCATTCCGCGACCCGTTTGATCACGACGAAGCTCACGTCGTCGGCAGGCGACCCGTGGCGCAGCAACTCACCCTGCAGCGCGGCACAGATGTCCTGCGCGGACTCGTCGCACGTGTCCGCAAGGCAGCCTTCGACAACCCGCGGAAAAAACTCGCCGTCCGCGTGATCGGACAACCCATCCGTATGGAGCAGCAACAGATCTCCCGGACTCAGCAGGTTGATCTCGCTGATCGTGTAGCGCCTCTTGTATCCCACCAGGCTGGGATAGTGGCGCTCGGGATCGTCATCCGATGGGAGCATCCCCACCGGCGGAAAATTGACGATCTGTTCCGGGCTGATGGTCATGAAACGCCCGTACTCGCGAGAGAACACTTGCGGAGGCGGATGCGCGGCGCTGATGAACCGGAATCTCCCCTGCTCCGAGATCTCGCCGTAGATCAGGGAGAAGTACTTGTTGACGCTGGTCGACCTGACGAACCTGGTGTTGATGTGCTCGAACAGTCGGGTGGTGATCTCGCCGAACATGTCCAGCTCGTAGTACGTCCCGAGCAAAAAACTCTGATGCAGCATCGCTGCGATCACCGCGTCGGTCGGGCGATGACCCACGACGTCGGCCACGAGCACGCCGGCGCGATGCCGGATCAGACGTAGCTTGTGGACGATGTCCTCGAGCCCGCGCTCTTTCGCGTCTTCGATCCGGGTGTCGAGATCGTAGCGACGATTGAAGTCCACGAACAGGATGTGATCCCCGCCGAGGGTGCCGCGCAGCGGCATTTGGAGACCGTGAATGTCGACCCCATCCAGCCTGGGGATCTTGTCGGGTGTCGGCTGGATATTGCTCAGGACTTCTTCGAGGTTTTTGAGCTCTTGCTCGAAATCAGGAATCTTGTTCTTGTCTTTCACACGGTCGAGTCTACAAAAAAAAAGGGATGCCGTTGAGGGCATCCCTGGAGTGGGTGGGAACAGGGACTAGTCGATCTTGATCTCGACCGCCTTGGGTTTGGCGGCTTCGCTCTTGGCGAGGTGCAGGTACAGCATGCCGTCCTTGTGTCGCGCCTTGATCGAATCGCCTTCGACCTCTTCGGGAAGCGTGAAGCTGCGTGCAAAGCTGCCGTAGGCGCGCTCCACACGGTGGTATTTCTTGTTCTTCTCCTCGCGCTCCAGCTTGCGCTCGCCCTGAATCGTGAGGACGCCCTGGTTGACGGCCACCTTGACGTCTTCCTTGCGGACCTCCGGAAGCTCGACCTTGATCAGGTATTCGTGCTCGCTTTCGGAAATGTCCACGGTCGGGGTCCAATCGGCGAGCGTCATGATCTCCTGACCGCCTTCGCTCTTGGGCATCGGGAACCGACGCCGGCTGTGGCCGAAGCGGTCGAGGATCTCTTCCATTTCTCGAAACGGGTTCCAGGTTGAAAGTGTCATTGTCTCGTCTCCTTTCGCCGGCCAAGGCCGGTCCCCTCGCCGTTGGGATCGGGACCGGTCGATGTCAAGGCAGGTCGCAGCTCCGTAGCGGCCGGATCGCCGACGATCTTCTTCAGGGCTTCGGCCTGGATTTGCCGCACGCGCTCCCGGGACAGGCCAAGCAGCTCACTGACTTCCTGGAGCGTGGCCTCGCGCTCCACGCCGAATCCGAAACGATGCCGGATCACCAGCTGCTCGCGCGGAGACAGACGTCCGATCAGCCGGGTCAGCCGCGTTCGCAGCTCCTGTTCCATCATGACGTCGTCCACCTGTTTCCCCGTCGAGGCAAAGGCGCGCGCGTGCCCCGGTGGCAGGTCCTCGAGGCGGACGGCCCGCGACTGAAGACCGCGCAACAGTCGCTCGACCTCTACCGGCTGCACCCCGAAACTGGCCGCGCACTCGCGGTTGGTAGGCTCCCGTCCCAACGCGTTTCGGAGCTTTCGGATCTCTTCGCCGAGCGCTCTCACTTGCCGTTGGACCTGGACGGGAACCCGGATCGTCCGTGCTTGCAGCTCGAGGGCGCGGTCCACCGCCTGTTTGATCCACCAGTAGGCGTACGTCGAAAATCGGAAACCGCGCCTGTAATCGAACATCTCCGCGGCTCGCATCAGACCGATGTTGCCTTCCTGGATGAGATCGAGCGACGACAGCTCGCGTCGGCCGAGGCGCTTGGTCACGTGCACGACGAGGCGCAGATTGGCCAGGATCAGCTCGTTTCGGGCACCCTCCATCCTTTGCTTGAGACCTCTCGCCCGGTCCAGCAGTTCTTTGATCGCCGGATCCGTCAGGCCATCCACGACGCTCGCAAGCTCCGAGTAGAGTGCCTCCACGTCCCGGAACGTCCAACGACGCTCGGCCAGCCGACCGGCGACGCCGGATCCGGTTCGTGCCCGGATCGTCTCCGCGGTCCGCAAGAACTCCTCGCGGGTCTCGCACAGCTCCCGACCGAGCTCGAGCTCCCTGTCATGGCCGATGCGCGGAAGCGTGCCGATGTCCCGCAGGTAGCGGGTTCGCAGGGCAGCCGGGGACGGGCGATGGCGTCTTTCTCTCGCCTTGGCTAGTGCTGTTCCCATCACAGCGACCCTCTTGGGTGGATGAAACACGAAAGTGGGGTGCAACCGGCGTGCCAGCGGTTCTTCCCCGAATGCGCAGGCTTTCGGCCGGAACACGAACCGGATCAGTCCCTCGTTTCCGAATCGGCCAACCGGGCCGGCCTATGCATCACGGCCATCCGGATCGGCCGGTTCCTCGACCGTGAAATCCGTTACCTCGATCGTGTAAGCGTGGGGGTCGCCGTCACCCTCGCGAAGGTCGCCCGTCGCCGAAACGACGGCGCCCACGAGATCCAGCAATTCGGCCCCTCGGCCGCCCTCGAGGACGAGGATCGAGCCCCATTCACTGTCGTTGATGGCGACCTCGACCGCGTTGCCGTCCTCGTCATACCGGGTGGCTTCGACCTGGCCGCTGACGGTTGCGGTGTCCGCGGTCACGCCGGAGCCGCCGAGGACGAGCATGGCCGCCACGGCGATCGGTAGCCAACGGTCTTTCGTTCGTTCCCGCATCGTAGCCCTCCGCCGCGCTCCGATGGTGGATGCGCTCGTACGGAAAGGCAGCAAAGCGCGTGCCACGCATCGTGGTCGCGAAATACCGCACGCGGAAGGTGTGTGGAAAGCCGGATCGGGCTGGTTCTTCCGAAAAACCCGGCGGGTGAGACCCGAGAAACTACTCGCGTGGCGCTTTGAAATCCTCCTTGCGCAGACCGAGCCGTCTCATCAGATCGTAGAGGTGGCGCTGGTTGATCCCGGCCCGTCGCGCCGTTTCCCCGATCCGGCCTCCGGTCTCCTGGAGCTGGCGTGTCACGTAGGCACGTTCGAACGAGGAGACGATCCCGGCGCGAGCCTCGGGCAGGGTCATTCGGAGCAGCTCGTCGGGCAAGTCACGGAATCCGATCGCGTTCGGCGATACGCCGGACTCCGGGATCACCGCGTTGACGATCCGCCGCGGCAGATCCTCGGTGGTGATGCGGTTCTCCGAACAGAGCAGGACGGCCTGCTCGACCGCGTTGATCAGCTCGCGCACGTTGCCGGGCCAGTCGTGCCGGACCAGCAGGTCCAGGGCGTCCGGCTCGATCGCGATATCGGAGCGGCCCGTCTGTTGCCGGAAGTGTTCCAGATAAGCCAGCACGAGCTTTCCGATATCCTCGCGCCTTTCCCTCAGCGGCGGGATACCGAGGGTGATCACGGATAGGCGATAAAACAGATCAGGCCGAAACGCGTCCCTGGCGATCTCGGCCTCCACATCGCGGTTGGTGGCAGCGATGATCCTGACGTTGACCGGGATCGGTTTCTCGCCGCCGACGCGTCGGATCCGGCTCTCCTCGAGGACCCGGAGCAGCTTGACTTGGATGTTGGGAGGGATCTCGCCGACTTCATCGAGGAGCAGGGTTCCCATGTGGGCCAGCTCGAAGTACCCCTTATGGGCCCGGGTGGCGCCGGTGAAGGCCCCGGCTTCATGCCCGAAGAGCTCGCTCTCGACGAGAGCCTCGGGTAGGGCCGCGCAATGGACGGCCACGAACGGTCCGGACGACCGCGGGCTTTCTGCATGGATCGCCCGGGCAAGCCGCTCCTTCCCGACACCCGTCTCACCCAGAACGAGGACGGAGGTATCCGAGCGCACGACTTTTCGCGCCAGGGCGACGAACCGCTGCATGGCGGGGCTGTCGCTGACGAAATCGGCCAGACTGTAGCGTTGCTCCGGACGCTCGGCGGAGAGCCGATCGATGGCCTCTTGTCGGTGACGCCGGATCAGCGTGTCAAGCGATTCGCTGAGGATGTCGTCGGCCAGGGAACCGGACAGCACGGCGAGACAGCCGAGTGCCAGCAGCTCGGCGCGGTCCTTTTCATCCGGGTCCGACTCGAAAACGATCACCCCGGGTCTCTCCGGCAGATCGCTGATCTCTCGGATCGTCGTGCCGGGGTTCGGCGCCAGCAACGAACGCGTGACGAGCACCAGGTCCGGGGCCCGACCGTGCAGGGCTGCCACCAGCCCGCCGGTCGGTTCGACGGTATCGACCAGGAGGTCTTGCCGTCGAAGCAGCTCGGCAAGTCGCCGGCGGAACTTGGCCGGCTCAACGGCAACGATAAGACGAAGGAGCATGACGCACCCGCCGCGGAATGAACGGAACGATAGCTCCGAACAAAACGGAGGGCAACCACCGAATCTCGCATCGATCGGGTGCCGCCCCGTTCGGGGCCTTGCCCCAAACCGCCCTGGAAGATGAGGGTTTGGGTCGAGGTCGTCGGCGTCACCCACCCCTGGCACGGCACTCGCATGTGTCCCGTTCGGGCCGGAGGTGTTCGGTCCGGGAGAACATCTTGGACACTGCTAATCCTGTCAAGACCGGACCGGGCGCCCCCGTCCCCAACACCGACGCGCCGCAGGCCACCGGCGAAGAGCCGAAGGTGATCAAGCCTCCGCGGACACCCCCTCGGCCCACCCCGCGATGAGCCCGCGGTCATGAGCGCGCAGGCGATCGTCTACTGTGAGGGCGCCTTCAACACCACGAACGGCAAGACGGCGCACGGTCTGGTCCGGCGCAGCGAACGCTACCGGGTCCTGTCGATCGTCGACTCGCGCTATGCGAGGCGAGATGCCGGAGACGTACTCGACGGCAAACCCGCGGGGATTCCGGTGGTCGAGAGCCTGGAGGATGCCCTCGACCGCGCGCGCCGCAACGGAGACCGTCCGACCCATTTTGTCGTCGGGCTCGCGACCGACGGGGAGCGGCTGCCCCGCGAGGACCGCGAGGTCGTCGCCGAGGCCGTTCGTTCAAGGCTCAACATCCATTCGGGGCTGCATGACTTCCTGTCGGAGGATCCGGAGCTCGTCCGGCTGGCGCGCGACTGCAAGGTCCGGATCACCGACGTGCGCAAGCCCCCGAGCCGGGACCGACTCCATTTCTTTTCCGGGAAGATCTCCGAGGTTCGCGCCCTGCGGGTTGCTCTCCTCGGGACGGATTCCGCGGTCGGCAAGAGAACCACCGCCTGGCTCCTCGTCGACGCGCTTCGCGCCCTGGGCCATTCGACCGAGATGATCGGCACGGGCCAGACCTCCTGGATACAGGGTGCCCGATACGGGATTGTCCTCGACTCCCTGGTCAACGACTTCGTGAGCGGGGAGATCGAGAATGTCCTGTGGAAGTGCTGGGCGGAGCAGGTTCCCGAAGTCATGGTGCTGGAGGGCCAGGGAAGCTTGATGAACCCTGCGTTTCCCGGAGGGCTGGAACTGCTGTCGACGGGACGCCCGCACGCGATAATCCTCCAGCACGCGCCGGCGCGAGAGCACTACGACGGTTACCCGCAGTACCGGATGCACCCTCTCAAGCAGCAGATTCGTGCCGTGGAAATTCTTTCGGGAAAGCGGGTTGTCGCAGTCACGATCAATCACGAGAACCTGTCGGCTGCCGAAGCCCGTGACGCCTGCGCCAGGATACGGGGGTCGACGGGTGTTCCTGCGATCGATGTCTTGACCGACGGCCCGGACGCGCTGGTCCGCGCGCTGACGCCGTACCTCAACCGGGCTCGGGCATAATCGCGGGCGATGCGCCCGGGCTCGTACCCGTGGGTGCGGGAGTGACGCGATGAAACCCGAATCGGCACCACCTCCCTGGATCGAGCTCGAGCGATTGCTCGAACAGGCTCGGCAAACCGAGCTCGAGGCGTTTCTCGAGACGCTTTCGCCACGCGAGCTGGCGCTGTGCGTCTCGCGCCTCGACGACGACCGGCGCGCGCGTCTCCTGGCGGCCATCGGACCCGACGACGCCGCCGCGGTCGTCGAGCAGATCCCCGAAGTGCAGGCGGTGGACGCCATCGAGATGATCGAGCCGGAAACCGCCGCCGCGATCCTCCACGAGCTGCACGATGCCGATCGCGTGGATTTGCTGTCCGACATGGAGCACGGGGTGGCGGAAGCGATCCTCGACGCCATGACCGACGAGGAGGCCGAGACGACCCGCGCGCTTCGCGACTACGCGAAAGACGTCGCCGGCGGTCTCATGACGCGGGAGTATTTGAGCTTCGTCGACTCCATGACCGTCGACGATCTGCTCGCCGACCTGAGAGCGAACGCGAGCAACTACCGGGACTACGTGGTTCAGTACATCTTCGTCACGTTGCCGGATGGTAGGCTCACCGGCGTCCTGCGGCTTCACGACCTGCTGTTCGCCGCACCGTCCCGGACCATCCGCGAGCTGATGATCCCGAACCCCCTCAGCCTGCGTGGCGATGCGTCGCTGAACGACGTGCGTACGTTTTTCGACCGCCACCCGCTTTACGGCGTGCCCGTCGTGGACGACCAGGAGCGGCTGATCGGGATGATCCGGCGGGCCGCCATGAACGAAGCGTTGACCGATCGAAGCGACGCCGCTTTCCTCAAGACGCAGGGCATCGTGGGGGGCGAGGAGCTGCGATCGATGCCGATCCTCCAGCGCTCGAGGCGGCGCCTGGCCTGGCTCAGCGTCAATATCGCGCTCAACGTCGTCGCCGCCAGCGTCATCGCAATGCACCAGGAGACTCTCGCGGCCGTCATCGCGCTCGCGGTTTTTCTGCCGATCATCTCCGACATGAGCGGGTGCTCGGGAAATCAGGCGGTTGCGGTGAGCATGCGAGAGCTGTCGCTCGGCCTGTTGCGGCCTTCGGAGGTCGGGCGCGTCTGGCTCAAGGAGGTCAGCGTCGGTTGGATCAACGGCCTGGCGCTGGGCGGTCTGCTGGCCCTCGTCGCATGGGCGTGGAAGGGCAACCCGTACCTCGGACTCGTCGCGGGCGCGGCGCTGATGCTGAACACCGTCGTGGCCGTTTCGATCGGCGGTACCGTGCCGCTGTTGCTACGCCGCCTCGGGATGGACCCCGCGCTGGCCTCCGGACCGATCCTCACGACGGTCACGGATGTGTGCGGCTTCCTCCTCCTGCTCGGGATCGCCAGCGCGATGTTGCCGTTGTTGACCTAGTCGTCCGCATCGAGCTCGATCGGCACCTCGGCACGATCCTCCCGACGCGGCTCGGAGGGTTCCGTGCCGGCGTCCTCGCCGTTGCGCTCGTCGATCAGCTCGATCTCTTGCGTGGTGTTGACGAACAGCAGGTTTCCGATCTCGTCGTAGCCCGAGAACAGATCCGTCCCGCGGTGCCGCAGCATCCCGCCGACAAAGCCCAGGATCGTCAGATCGGCGTCGCGGGAGTGTCGATGGATGACATCGCGACGGTTTGCGCCCGAGGCCTGCCCGATGAGGTGGATGTTCTGCGCCGACAACGGCAGGCGCCCCGAATGGACCAGCTCGAGCAGCTTCTCGCGTTGCGGGTCGAGCTCCTCCTCGGGGAACAGGGCGAACAGCTTGATGACACCGCCGTTCCAGTCGCGGTGCCCCAGGATGATGTAGGCCAGCAGGATCATCAGGCTGGCGTTGTCGTAGTCGCCCGGAGTGATCCAGATGTGGATCTCCTTGCGGTAGCCGAACTCGCGGTCGCAGCTGCCCAGGATCGCCACATCGAACCCGGACGCCACGAGCAGCTGGTAGTTGTCGATGATGTCGTGGAGCTCGGCCGGATCCGCCTTCGAATACTCGAAGAGGATCATGTTGTTTTCCTTGCCGGACACGCCGGGGAGCTGCGCTGCTTGACAAATCGCCGTCGTGTACGACGGGCTGATGACCGTGTCGACGAAGACGTTGGACTCGCTCACCCCCGCGATCTTGACCAGTCGCTGCAACGTATCGCGGGCTTCCTCCGCGGTCTGGCGCGACAAGTATCCTTCGATGAAATGGAGGTAGGTCCCGAAACCGTAGCGGTGCGAGATCCAGCGCAACAGATCGAACGCGGCGAGCCGTTTGAACGACATGCTGGAGATACAGACGACGGAGGGACGCCAGCGCCCGGCGTCGATCGCGCCTGACTTTTGCAGGAACACCTGAAGCTGGCGGCTGAGCTGAAAGATCGCGCCCTGGAAGATCGCGGTCAGCCCGCGGCGCTCGGGCTTGTAGTAACCGATCGCCAGGTACAGGACCACCATCACGGTGATGGAGAAGATCGCGTAGGGCACGCTCATCTTGAACATCAACCAGAGGCACATGAGCGCGCCGATCAGCGAAATGAACCAGCGTGAGCGGAAGACCGGGCGGTAAGAGGGATCCGCGGCGAAGTGCTCGAGAAACGAGATCAGGCAGATCGACCCGTAGGTCACCATGAAGAACATCGAGATGATCTGGGCCACGAAGTTGACGTCGCCGACCGCGACGAAGAGCAGCGCGATCGCAAACACGACCAGCGAGCCGTTGACCGGCTCGAGCGTCGCACCCTTGCCGGCGGACAGCCAACCGTTCATCTTCTTTCCGGGGAAGATCCGATCCGCGGCCAGTGCCTGGAGCGTCCGCGGGGCGACCAGCGCCGATCCCAGCGCGGAGGAGATCGTCGCGCAGGCGAGACCGATCGGAACGATCGGCCCCCACACGGCGATGCGGCTCATCACGAGCTGGTCCGAGACGAGCATCTCCGGTGTCGCCGATACGGCCAGCTTGAAGGCGATCGCGACGTAGATGACCATCCCGAGTGTGGTCGCGGCCAGCGTGCCCACGGGGATCGAGCGGCTCGGGTTCTTGAGATCGCCGGAGAGCCCGACACCGGCGGTCATGCCGGTGAACGCCGGGAAACAGATCGCAAAGACGAGAAAAAACGGGTCGGCGTTGTCCGCCGTGGCGATCAGCGATTGGTAGCTGAACGCTGCGGTGTCGCCGTCACCGAGAAAGAACATGACCAGCGAAAGGAACAGCACGCCGACGACGACGTAGAGCGCCTTGAGCCCGAGATTGGCGCCCTTGCTCACGATGACCGCCGCCGTGACCAGCAGCGCCGGAATACTGACCAACCGTTTATCCGACAAATTCCAGCCGAATTGATCGTTCACCAGTGCGTACAACGGATCGAACGCTTCGGCGAAGGCGATGATGTAGAAGGCGACGCTGATCGCCTGCGACAGGAACAACGCCACCCCGATCGCGGCGCCGACAACGAGGCCGAAGGAGCGCGAGATGATGAAGTACTCCCCGCCGCCCTCGACCTTCTGGTTGGTCGCGATCTCCGCCAGCGCCAGTGCGGTCGGGATCGTGACCAGATGCCCGACCAGGATGATCGCCACGGCGCCCAGAAAACTGACGCTGCCGACGGCGTAGCCGAAGCGCAGGAACATGATCGCGCCGAGGATCGTGGAGATCGCGGTAAAGAACACCGGGGCGGTCCCGAGGGCCGCCTTGCGCTTGAGAAGGACGGTGCTCTTCATCTCACCTTTTCGTCGCTATCGACTCATCCTGAATGGGGCCAGATTTTCCACAGGTAGGCGATGTAGCCCGCGAGCAGCAACGCGCCCTCCCAGCGCTGGAGCTTCCGGCCGGACCAGAGTAACGGAAGCAACCCCACCGAAAACGCCAGCATCACCCACAGGTCGAGGGCGTGGATACCGGGCGCGCTGAGCGGTCGCAAGCACGCCGCGACGCCGAGAATCCCTGCGATATTGAAAATATTGGATCCGATGATGTTACCCACGGCGATATCGGCCTGGCCGCGGAACGCCGCCACCGCGGAGGTCGCCAGCTCCGGCATGCTGGTTCCCGCGGCGACGATCGTCAGGCTGATGACGGCCTCGCTCACCTCCAAGGCTCGCGCGATGGCCGATGCCGAACGGATGAAGTACCCCGAACCGAGGACGAGCAGCGTCAAACCGATCGCGAGAACGAGCACCTCGATGGCGGGATTCTTGAGCCGGTCGGGCACGCCCTCGTCGAATTCGCTCGAAACCTCCTCGGTCGCTTGCCTGCGCGCCACCCGGATGCTGAACGCCATGTAACCGATCAGCAGGACGACGAGTAGTAACCCGGCCCAGCGAGGCATGATTTCGAGCCCCGCGAATCCCGCACCGACCATGGAGACGGCGACCATCAGCGGTGCGTCGACCTTGAGCACGCCGAGCCGGATGTTGAGCGGCGAGATCAGCGCCGTCAGCGCCAGGATGACACCGACGTTGAAGATGTTCGACCCGACGACGTTGCCGACCGCGACATCGCCGTGGCCGCGAAGCGCCGCAGTGACGCTCACGACCATCTCCGGGGCGCTCGTTCCCATGGCCACGACGGTCAGTCCGACGACCAGGGGTGTCAGCCCGAGCCGTCTCGCCAACGCCGAGCCACCGCGTACCAGTCCCTCGGCCCCGGCGACGAGCAGCACGAGTCCCAGCGCAGCCAGCAACACATCGATCAGCATGCCCTAGCCCACCCGATGACAAACTCGACCGAGTATACTGGTGGAGATGGCTCCATCCCTCCTGGCTGCATTCCTGGTCACGGTTGCGAGCGTCGCGAGCTCGGCGACCGATCCGGTCGCCGAGGCGATTCGCCGCCAGCTCGAGGTTGCCGGCGAACCGGCGACGATCCGGCTCGGCGAGGATATCGTCCATGCGTCGCGGACGCTGCCCGGGTTTTACGAGCGGCGCGGCTTCAGCCCGGCGTGGTCCGGGGAGGGCCGCCTCGAAGCACGTTCGAGAGACCTCGTCCGGGCCATCAAGGCCGTGGAAACCGAGGGACTACGTCCGGCGGACTATCACCTCGAATCGCTCGCCACCCTGCTGGAGCGCGTCCCGTCGGACGCCGACGGGCTTGCCGAGCTCGACCTCCTGCTTACGGACGCGTTCCTGATTCTCGCCGCGCACATCGTCAGCGGACGCGTCGACCCGGCCACCTTCGAGCGGGAGTGGATCGCCACGCGGCGCGAGGTCGATGTCGCCGCGGTCCTCGAGTCGGTCGTTGCAGGCGGAGACGTCACGGGAGCGCTCCGCGAGTTGCGTCCCGATCAACCGGGTTATGACCGTTTGGTCGGCGCCCGCGCGCGCTACCGCGAGATCGTGGAAAAGGGGGGCTGGCCACGTGTCGCCGCCGGGCCGGCGCTCAAGCCGGGCATGACCGATCCGGCGGTGAACGCTCTACGCCGCCGCCTGGCGATCGGCGGCGACCTGGCATCCGTCGAATCCGAGACGCCGGAGACGTATGACGAGGTCCTGGTGGAAGCGGTGATTCGGTTCCAGCGGCGCCACGGGCTCGACGACGACGGCGTCGTCGGTCCGAAGACCCGCGAAGCGCTCAACGTCGGCGGCGCGGCGCGACTCAGACAAATCGAGCTGAACCTCGAGCGTTGGCGCTGGCTGCCGCAGGACCTGGGCCGGACACACTTACTGGTCAACGTTCCCGGTTTCGAGCTGTACGTCTCCGAAGAAGGAAAGACGGTACTGGAAATGCGCGTGATCGTCGGCCGCGCGATGCGCCGCACACCGGTGTTCAGCGACGTCATGCGCTACCTCGTGTTCAGCCCGTCTTGGGAGGTCCCACCGACGATCCTGCGCGAGGACAAGCTGCCCGAGGCCCGCAAGAACCCCAACTACCCGAATGAGCAAGACATGATCGTGTTCCAGCTGATCGACGGGGCTTGGGTGGAAGTCGATCCGCATTCGGTCGACTGGGCGCGCGCCACGCGTGCCGACATTCGGCTGCGCCAACGCCCCGGGCCGAACAACGCCCTCGGTCGAGTCAAGTTCATGTTCCCCAACGCATTCAGCATCTATTTGCACGACACGCCGGGGCGGGAGCTGTTCGCGCGCTCGCAGCGAGATTTCAGCTCCGGGTGCATTCGTATCGAGCGACCGGCCGATCTGGCCGAGTACCTGTTGCGGGACGACCCCGCCTGGACGCGAGAGTCGATCCTGGCGGCGATGGAATCGGGGAAAGAGCGTACGGTGACGCTCCCCCGTCCGCTTCCCGTCCACCTCCAGTACTGGACCGCCTGGGCGGACGACGACGGGAGGATTCAGTTCCGGCGCGACATCTACTCACGCGACGGCCGGCTGGATGCCGCGCTGCGTCTACCCCCGCCCGACGAGGCGGATGATGGAGAACGATGAGAACCTCGATCCGAATCGTGCCGGGCTTGCTTTGCGTCGCGCTTTCGGGTGTAACGGCGGCGCAACCGGCGGGTGAGTTTGCCAGCGGCCGTGTCGGGTTCAGCGTCAAGGTTCGCGGAGAAACGACGAACTACAACGTCCTCGCCGTCTCGGTGTTGCCGGAGAAGACGTTGTCGATCGAGGTCACGGCGGCGGACGCGGGTGGATCTTTCGAGGCCGTCGGACCCGACGGCCCGTTGCCCAGGATCGCCACGAGGAAGTGGGAGTTCAAAGCGCCGCCGGCAAAAGGGCTCTACCCGTTGACGATCCGGTCGGCCGCCAGCGGCGAATCGATGCGGCTCAACGTCTTCGTGATCGTCCCGTTGTCACGCGTCAAGGACGGCCATCTCAACGGTTACCGGATCGGGACCTATCCGACGGTCCCGCTACGCGGGCTGGAGATCTACAAGCCACCACGTGGCTTCATCGAGGTCACCGAAGCCAACGTCGACACTCGAGTGTCGCCGCACTTCAAGCTGCGCCAGTTCGTCTGCAAGCAGAGCGGCGGGTATCCCAAGTACGTCATCCTTCGCGAGCGTCTGCTGCTCAAGCTCGAGATGCTCCTGGAGAAGGCCAACGCCGCCGGTCATCGCTGTGACGGATTCTTCGTGATGAGCGGGTTCCGGACACCCTTCTACAACCGCTCCATCGGGAACGTGAAATACAGCCGTCACGTGTACGGGGGGGCCGCGGACGTGTTCATCGACGAGAACCCGCGCGACGGGGTCATGGATGATCTGAACCGGGACGGGAAGATCGACGTCTATGATGCCGCGGTGCTCTACGACCTGATCGACAAGCTGTATGGCACCCGATCTTACGAATCGTTTGTCGGCGGTCTCGGCCGGTACAAGAAAACCTCGTCGCACGGACCGTTCGTCCATGTCGACGTTCGCGGCTTCCGGGCGCGCTGGGGGGACTGAGCGTCAACCGTTTCGGCAACCTGGTTCACGCGGCGTTTCACGAGCCCGACACACGGGGCTACCGGATCGTCCAGGGGATCGTGGTCGGTCTCATCGGCCTGTCCATCCTGTTCCTCGTCATCGAGAGCCTGCTAGCCGCCGATCATCCGATCGGTTCGGTGCTACGGATCGTCGACAAGGTCGTCTTGTCGATCTTTGCGATCGAGCTCCTGCTGCGGGTGGGTTCCTACCGGCCGCGATCGCTCAGCGTGTTTCACCACCAACCCATCCGGCGCATGCGCACCCTCATTGTCGCCCGTCTTGCCTACTTGTTTCGCCCACTGACCCTGATCGACATCCTGGCGGTGCTTGCGTTGTTTCCCGAGTTGCGGGGTCTGCGCGCGCTACGACTGTTGCGGTTGCTCCGGACGGGGAAGATTTTCCGCTACCGCAATCCATTCGCGATTGTCCTGCAGTCTCTCGAGGAGAACGGACTGCTGTTCGGTTTTGCCTTCAGCGTCCTGGCGACATCGACATTGATCGGTGGGGTGACGTTCTATCTGGTCGAGGTGAAACCGAACGCCGCCGTGAACGGCATCGTGGATGGCCTGTGGTGGGCGCTGGTCACCATCACGACCGTGGGCTACGGCGATATCACGCCGGTCACCCTGCTCGGCCGGATCGTCGGCGCCGTCATGATGGTCGCGGGGATGGGAACGCTGGCGCTGTTTGCCGGAATCGTGGGCTCGAGCCTGGTGAGTGGGATGCTGAGTATCCGTGAGGAGCAATTTCGCATGAGCGATTACGTCAATCACGTCATCTTGTGCGGCTATGACGAAAGCACGCACATCCTGCTGGACGCCCTGGCGAGCGAGCTCGATCTCGCGGATAACCGTGTCGTGTTGTTCGGGAATCACGAGAGACCGCGGGAGCTACCGCCGGAATTTCTCTGGGTTCGCGGCGATCCGACCAAGGAAAGCGAGCTCGACAAGGTGCGCCTGACCCACGCCGCGGCCGTGATCATCACGGGTTCGAGGGATCTGACCCCGCAGGCGGCGGATGCGCGCACGATCCTGACGACCTTCACGATCCGTTCGTTCCTCGAGGAGCGACACGCTCAGATCAAGCGGCGACGGCAGCCGCTCTACGTCGTCGTCGAGATCCTCGACTCGGAGAACATCGATCACGCCAAGACCGCCGGGGCCGATGAGGTCATCGAAACCAGGCGGATCGGTTATTCGATGATCGCGCGTGCGGTATACCATCACGGCACCGCGACCACGATGAGCCGCGTGCTGGTCTCCGGTGGGGCCCACAAGGTCTACATCGGTCAGATCCCATCGGCGCCGAACCGCTCGGTTCGCTTCGGAGATCTCCTGGTCGAGATGCAGCTGACGAAGAAGGGTGGGCTGGTCATCGGCGTACGCAACGCTGCGGGCGAGGAGATCATCAATCCGTCCAAGGACTATGTCGTCGAGCCCGGTACGCTGCTGATTTATCTGGCGGAGCGGCCGCTTCTCGAGCCTGCGGACTGAACCTTGCACGACAGCGGGCTGGTTCTCCCGATCCTACTCGCCGGTATCAAGACGGCTTCGGATCGACGTCGATCGAGAGGACTTCACGGACCTCCGCGAGATCCCGCAGGATGCTCCGATGTTCCCGGTGAGCCGTGCAGAATTGCACGCTGAAGGTCTTTTCGCCTTCGTCCCTCCGACCGTGGGCGACGTCGGCGCCGGCGATCCGGTACTCGTCGAGGATCGCCTGAAGTCGCGGCCAGGTCTTGCCGTGGTCGGCACGGTACACGACCGTCGTCCCGCGGTGGACACAACGACCGGTGATGATCCACTCCATGCGCTGCGCCAGGGTCAGCACGCCGAGGATCAACAGCGTGAACACCACACCGGCGACGACATAGCCCGCGCCGATGGTCACGCCGACCGCCGCGACGGCCCAGATCGTCGCGCCGGTCGTCAGACCGACCACGGTGCCACGGGAACGGATGATCGCGCCGGCGCCCAGAAAACCGATCCCGGGGATGATCTGCGCCGCCAGGCGTGCCGGGTCTGCCATCTGTTTCTGCGTCGCCAGGTAGAGCGAAACCAGCGTGAAGATGGTCGAGCCGAGGCAGATCAGGATCAACGTGCGAAGCCCCGCCGGTTTGGCGCGGCTCTCGCGCTCGAGGCCCACGATGGCACCGCACATCGCCGCGACAACGACGCAGATCAGACCGATGAGCTCGCGACCCAGGCCCGGGATCGTGTTGACGTCTCCGATCCATACGCTGAGCTGTTCCACGACGCACCTCCGCTCACCGAATCTTACAACCTCACCCCGATGTCCGATAGAATGCCTCTCCTTTCATCGAGAGGAGCTCCCGTGCTCGAGCTGATCTGCACCCGCACCTGATCGACCTGTCGCAAGGCGGTCGCCTTGCTCGACGAAAACGGGATCGAGTACCGCTACCGCGAGTACCGCAAGGAGCCGCTGTCGGAAGAAGAAATCCGATCCGTGCTGCAGAAGCTCCGTGTGAAGGCCGCGGATGTCCTGCGCACGCGGGACCGGGCCTTCAAGGATCTGGGGCTGACCGGCGACGAGCCGGAGAACGAGCTGATCGGGCACATGGCGCAGCACCCGACGCTGCTGCAACGACCCATCGGCATCTCCGGCAAGCGAGCGGTCATCGGTCGACCGCCGGAAGCGCTGCTCCGCATCGGGTAGACGGCGAAAAGAGGGGCGACTGAGGAGAATCCTTCGGTCTGGACGCGTTCTTGCTTCGCCGCGCGCTTGCCACCCGGACGTACTGTCCGTACCTAGATCCCAACCAGGCACGGCTGGAGGGATCATGCTCGAACAAGGATGGGCTCGCTGGGCGATCGCCCTGCTCGTCGCAGCTGCGTTCGGACCGGCCTCCGACGCCGGGGTGGAGTCGGAAGCCCAGGTGGTCGTCACCCCCTCGGGCGGGATCGGCGCCAGCACCTTCAGCTCGGGATCGTTCGAGATCACCAATACGTCGCTCACGGGCGGCCCTTCGATCATCGCGGTCCGGCTGGATCTCTCCTCGTCGTTTCTCCCCGACATCGTCTTCGATCCGGTCGGCGCGGCCGGCGACGCCACGGCCAAGTGCCTCACCGCGGACAGCGGCGCGGCCACCACGGGGTACGTCACGCCGACCGATCCCTGCGTCGACCCGTTTTCCGGTCCGCACGATGGCGGCTATGACGCAATGGCCATCGCCTTCACCGATTTCGGTCCTGGTGAGGCGTTCACTTTTTCCGTCGACATCGACCCCACGAGTATTCAGACGGCCGGCGGCGCCGGTGGAGCGGGCTCGGTCTCCGGCTTCGAGCTGACCGGTGCGCTCCTCGAGATCGACTTCGACAACGCCGATACGTGGCAGACCACCCTGTTCCGCACGCCCTCGAGCGACAGCGGCTCGCAGAACGTCGTCAAGGCGGGTGGCCCGGCGGCCCCCTCGGTCGAGATCCTCGGTGTGCTGTCGACACCGGCGAGCGTCACCGATGCCAACCAGACCGTCCGTGTCACGGCACCGGCCGGAGAGGACGTGCGCCTGCTGGTCATCGAGGGCGAGCTCGACCTCGGCGCGGCGCCCGGTTTCGACATCGACCCGTTCGAGGCCAACACCGCGGTCGTCATCCAGGAATTCTCGGGGACGGTCGGTGGCGGCGGCACGATCGACTTTCCGGTGACGCTGACCCGCTCGAGCCCGGAGGGCGGGATCCACCACGTCCTCGCCGCGCGGGTCGACGGGGACGGGAGCGGGCGCACGAGCCCGGTGTCGAACGTGGAGATCGTCGAGTACGACCCGCTGCCGACGATCAGCTTCGATTCCGGCGGCCTCACGGGCGCGTCGGTCAACAACCCGACCTCGTTGGAGTTCGGTCCCGACGGCCGGCTGTACGTGTCCCAGCAAAACGGGCTGATTCTCGCCTACACGATTTCTCGCGTCGCGCCGAACGACTACCAGGTCACGGCGACGGAATCGATCACCGAGATCCAGAACATCCCCAACCATCAGGATGACGGCTCGCCGTCCGCGCAGAACAACCGCCAGGTGACGGGGTTGATGACGGCGGGGACGCCGGCGAACCCGGTGCTCTACGTCACCTCTTCCGACCCGCGGATCGGCGCGGGTGGCGGCGGGAACGACCTCGACCTCGACACCAACTCGGGGATCCTCTCGCGGCTGACCTGGAACGGGTCGTCGTGGGATCTCGTGCACCTCGTTCGCGGCCTCCCCCGTTCCGAGGAGAACCACTCCACCAACGGCATGGACCTGGACACGGCGACGGGGACGCTCTACGTCATGTCCGGCGGCCACACGAACATGGGCGCGATCAGCAACAACTTCGCCCAGACGCAGGAGTACGCGTTGGCCGCGGCCTTGCTGTCGATCGATTTGACGACCCTCGAGGCGATGCCGACGCAGGTGGACGGCGAAGGTCAAAGCTACAAGTACGATCTGCCGACGCTGGACGACCCGACACGGGCGGGCGATCCCGATCCGGGGGATCCCTTCGGAGGAAACGACGGTCGCAACCAGGCGATCCTCGTGCCCGGTGGACCGGTCCAGGTCTACGCGCCCGGTTTCCGCAACGCCTACGACGTCGTGCTGACCGAGGCCGGACGGCTGTACACCGTGGACAACGGCCCCAACGGGGGCTGGGGCGGCCTGCCGGTCGGCGAGGGCACCGCGACCTGCACCAACGACACCAACGAGACCGGCAGCTCGACCTTCGGCGACGGGTTGCACTACATCTCCGGTCCCGGCTACTACGGCGGGCATCCGCATCCGACGCGAGCGAACCCGGAAACATCCGGGCTGTTCATTTACGAGAACATGGGTGGCTGGGTGCTCACCGAGCAGTACGACTGGACGATGGACTTTCCCGTGCCGCCGGTCCCGCTCGGCACGGGGAACGCGATCGAATGCGATTATCAGCAGCCCGGGGTCGATGACAATGCTCTCGCCGTGATCGGCGCCTCGACCAACGGGATCACCGAGTACACCGGGACGAATTTCGCGGGCCAGATGCAGGGCGACCTGCTCTCCGCCTCGTTCAACGGCAACATCTATCGCTTCGAGCTCAACGCCATGGGCGACGACCTGGCGGTGCCCGAGACGGCCCTGTTCAGCGGGTTCGGCGGGCAACCGCTGGACGTGACGGCACAGGGCGACGGCGACCCGTTCCCCGGGACCGTCTGGGCCGCGGTCTACGGAGCCGACTCGGTCGTCGTCTTCGAACCCGTCGATTTCACCAACTGCGTCGGCACGGATGACGCGATGCTGGATGAAGACGGCGACGGCTACGACAACGCCGACGAGATCGACAACGGGACGGACCCCTGCTCGGGTGGCAGCAAGCCGAACGACAACGACGGGGACTTCACCTCCGATCTCAACGACAACGACGACGACAACGACGGGATCCTCGACGTCGACGACGCGTTCGCGACGGATGCCGACAACGGACTGACGACGAGCCTCCCGGTGCGCTACCCGTTCTTCAACGCCGATCCGGGCACGGGCTTCTTCGGGCTCGGTTTCACCGGGCTGATGACCAACGGTACGACCGACTGGCTCGATCAGTACGACGAGGAACAGCTCGCCGCCGGTGGAGCCGCGGGCCTGTTCACCGTCGAGGCCGCCACCGCGGGTGACGCCTTCGGGATGAGCAACGACCAGGACAACGGCTTTCAGCTCGGCGTCAACGTGGACACCAGCAGCGGCGTGTTTTCCGTTCAGACGCGGCTGCTCTCCCCCTACTTCCAGGTCGGCGGCTCGCCGTCGACGCCGATCGACTTCCAGTCCTTCGGGCTGATGCTCGGACCGGGCGACCAGGACAACTACGTGAAGCTGGTGCTCAACGCGCAGGGCGGCGCCGGGGGCATCCACGTCACGCTCGAGGACGGCGGGACGTCGTCGTCCACCGACTACGACACGATGGTGGTTGGGGACGTCCTCGGGTCGATCTTCATCGATCTCTACTTCACCGTTGATCCCGCCATGCTCACCGTTCAGCCGACCGTCTCGGTCGACTCCGGCCCGCTGATCGATCTCGGCCCTCCGCTGTCGATCCCCGCGGCCTGGCTCGACCCGTTGGACAACAAGGGTTTGGCGGTCGGCGTGATCTCGACCTCGGCGGGGTCCGGTGTCCCGTTCGGCGCGACCTGGGACTTCATGGACGTGACCGCGGGCCAGGCGGGGATCGAATGCCTGGTCGACGTCGACTGCGACGATTCCAACCTCTGCACGACCGATCACTGCAACGGCGGGTTCTGCGAGAACCTCGACGGCCCCACCGGAACCTGCGAGGCGGACGGCGATCTGTGCACGATCGACGCGTGCGACGGGATGGGCACGTGCGTGACCACGGGCCCGCTGGCCTGCCCGCCGTTCGAGATGTGCGTCAACGGAGCCTGCGTGCCCGCACCCGCCGACGGCGACGACGACGGCATCGACGACGCGATCGATCCGTGCCCGGGCGATCCGCGCAACCTGTGCTTCGGCAGCGTCGCGTTCGACGCGACGGCGGGTCAGGAGATCCGCATCAACACCGGCACCGGATCGGGCTGCTCGGGCGCCCGGGTCGACTGCAACGGCGACACCTGGCACGCCGACTTCGGTTTCAACACGGGAAACGCCGCGGTTTGCAACCTCGGCAACGGATGTCCGATCGGCGGTCTCGATGCGATCTTCGGTCCCGGTTGCAACGGTCATACGGCCACCGCGGACATGTTCCGTTGCGAACGATGGGACGACAGCCCCGCACCGGAGCTGTTCTACGCCTTCGACGTCCCGGACGGGAGCTACGTCGTCAACCTGCTGTTTGCGGAATCGTGGAGCGGGGCGGTCAACCCCGGGCAGCGAGTCTTCGACATCCTGTTCGAGGGCCAGCTCGTATACGACGATTTCGACCAGGTCGTCGCCGCCGGCGGGAGCGGCGCGGCGATCGTGCGTTCCGCGATCGTCGCCGTCGGCGACGGCAACGGCCTGCAGATCGATTTCCAGCACGTGATCCAGAACCCGGCGATCAAGGGGCTGGAAGTGCTGACCTGCTCGGTGTCCACCCCGTCCGGCTCGACGACGCTGTCCATGGACAAGCAGCCCGGCGGCACGGCGATGAGCTGGACGGCGGTATCCGGCGCCTTCAAGCACGACGTGGTGCGCGGCGATGTCGCGACCCTGCTGGCGACGGCCGGAGACTTCACCTCCGCGACGAACGTCTGCATGGGAGACGAGATCCCCGGGACGTCGACGCTGGAACAGGCGACCCCGGCTCCGGGCGAAGCGTGGTGGTACCTGGTTCGCGGGTCCAACTGCGCGGGTAACGGCACCTACGACTCCGGGGTGCCGGGGCAGCAGGGCTCGCGAGATTCGGAGATCGACGCGGCCGGCGGCGCATGCCCTTGAATCCTAGGCGGTGGCCCGCTCGCGATCGAGCGCCTTGGCCATCGAGATCGCGCAGCGCACGTCGCGCTCGACGCTCGAGCGGTCGGCCCGGGCCGCGGCGATGTCCAGATGCAGGCCGCCGTCCTCGTAGATCCCCAGCTCGATGATCGTGTCGGAGAACGCGGCGAGCCCGTCGCGAACCTCGGGGATCCGAAGTTGCGGATAATCCGACGGCCCGGTGGCCCACAGGAAATAACGCCGGCCCAGCGCTTTGCCTTCCTCGTCGAGGAACCGATCGATGCGTTGTTCGGACCCTTCCTTGGGCAGCGGGCTGGATGGGCTTGCGACGCCGAGGTAGATCTCGGTCAGCTGCTCGACATCCAGGTTGATGTCTCCCACGGAAACCGCGAGGATTCCGCCGGATCCCTGCACGGCGATCTGGACACCGTCCACGGATCCGATTCTCACGGGTCCGAAGAAGTCCGTATTCCTGTCTTCTAGATCGAAACCGGCAGTCAGATCGTTTCCGTCGCTCATGCTCGCGTCTCCCTTCGATCCCGAACATAGGGTGCGGGACATCGAGGCGCCAGCGCGACTAGGGGCTCTCCGCGACACGCCGTACGAGGATCGTCTCCAGCACACGGTCCGTCCCGTTGCGGTAGTCGTCGAACGAGCTCTCGACGGGGAGATCGATC
>JBFFZZ010000009.1:0-25755 GCA_041568335.1 Candidatus Polarisedimenticolaceae bacterium
GACGAGTCCGTCCGACACGGCCGACGGAAAGTAGATCTCGACCGTCGCTGTACGCAACGGTTCCTCGATCTCCTGGTCTTCGTCGCCGTTGGCTACCTCGGCGTCGTCGCCGGCTGCCGCCTCTTCCCCACCGTCGGTTGCCGTCGCTTCGGCGGGCTCGGTCGTCAACCCGTCGGATTCGGACGACGAGGAGCAGCCGCCGCACACGACCAGCGACACGAAGAGCAGGGCCAGCGTCCGTTGCATCGAGCTCACGGGCGGGACGTCCGCGGATCGTGCAGCTGCAACCGTTCCAGCTCGCGCAGGAACTCGCGCATGGCCGTCTCGATCGCCTGGGCGACTCTCGACCGGTACTCGAGCGAGCGGAAGCGCTCTTCTTCGTCCGGGTTGGAGAGGAAGCCCGCCTCGATCAACACGGCCGGCATCGTCGCGCCCATCAGGACGCGGAACGGCGCCTGCCGCACGCCGCGATCGCGCGTCCCGGTCAGACTGTTGAGATGCCACTGGATGCGTTCGGCCAGCAGGCTGCTCTCGGCGAGATACTGGTTCTGCGCCAGATCCCACAACACGAGGTCGAGGTTGCGGTCGTCGGAGAACTTCGCCTCGACGCCCGAGGCGCCGTTCTCCAGGGCGGCGAGGGTCCGGGCAGCGTCGTCGGTCGCGTCGTTGGAGAGGAAGTAGGTCTCCGCGCCCATCGCGGTGGATCGCGGCGATGCGTTGAGGTGGATCGACAGGAACAGGTCCGCGCGGTTGTAGTTGGCGATCGCGGTGCGCTCGTCGAGGCCGATCAGCCGGTCGTCGTCACGCGTCAGCACGACCGTCACGTTGCGATCGCGCTGGAAGCTGCGCTGCACCCGGCGGGCCAGGTCGAGGGTGACGGTCTTTTCCTGCAGACCGGTGGGACCCGTGGCGCCGGTCTCCACGCCGCCGTGCCCGGGATCGATCACGATGATCTTGCGCCGCGGATCGCGATCGATCTCGGGCGTGGTGGGGAGCGAGCCGATGGAAGCGCTTTGCAGGTCCAGCACGAGCCGGAACGGGTTGCGCAGCTCGAACGTCTCGTACCCACGGAAGTCCTCCCCGGTGCGCAGGACCAGACGGTTGCCGCGGCGCTGCTCGTAGCGGCGCAGGACCTCGTCGTCGAAACGCTGCGAACCGGGCTCGACGGACACCGGCTGCGCATAGACGATCTCGAGCCGCCCGTTGCCCTCCTCGATGATGTAGCCGACCTGCTCGGAGTGCGTCAGGACCAGCCGGGTCGACGTCGGGGATCGGTCGATCGCCACGTCGACGCGGGTGCGTTGCGCGAAAATCGGAGTCGGGATCGCGAGGAGGATCAGCAGCGCGACCGGGCGAAGGGATCGGGGCACCATCGCGCCGCATTCTGTCACAGCGACCTCCCCGCGACAAACCTGTGTCACGGTTGCTCTCCCGGCCCCCCGGGAAGACCAGCTTGCCCCGGGATCGGTCAGCTCGCAAACAGGACCTGATAGACGGGCGGAAGGTGTCGCGAGATCGCGGTCCAGGAATCGCCGCCGTTCTCGCTGGCCCAGACGGAACCGGTCGTGGAGCCGAACGCGAGCCGCTCCCCCGTCGCGTCGACGTCGAGCGCGTGACGGAATACGAGATCGTAAGCGTGCTCCTGGGGCAGCCCCTCGCGCAACACGTCGAACGTCTTGCCGCCGTCCCGTGTGCGCGTCACGACGACCTTGCCGTCGACCGGGACGCGGCACTCGTCCTTCACGGCGGGCACGAACCATGCCGTCTCGGGATCGGTCGGGTGCGCGGCGACGGCGAAGCCGAAGACCGAGGGCTCGGCCTTCAGCTCGCGCCACGTCTTACCGCCGTCCGCCGAACGGAACATGCCGTTGTGGTGCTGGGCCCAGAGGACGTCGGGATGCGCGCGACATTGCGCGACGCGGTGGGGATCCTGGATCGACGGATCCTCGCGACGCTCGGGCGGCATGTAGGCGGCGAACATCCCCTGCGTACGAACCTCCCACGTCGCGGCGCCGTCGGCGCTGACCCAGACACCGCCGCAGGAGACGCCGACGGTGAGGTGGTCGCGGTTTTCCGGGTGCACGCAGACCGAGTGGATGCCGGGGTCGTCGTAGCCGCCACCGAACCAAGATGCCCGCTCGGGTACGTTCCACAGAGAGTCGACGAGACTCCATGAACCTCCCCGATCTTCCGATAAGAACAGCCCCCCGGGGATGGTACCCGCCCACAGTTTACCTGGCTCGTCGTCACCCCCGTGAGCCAATTCCCAAACCTGACTCACCGACGGCCCGTCCGGCTTCTCGCCCTCTTTCCTGTCCGCCTCGCTGGCGTAGGCGGGCGCCGCGATTTCTTCCCAACTCTTCCCGCGGTCCTCGGAGCGGTGCAGCTTGACCCCGAAGTGGCCCAGGTTGAGCGCGGCGTAGAGCGAGCCGTCGCGCGGGTCGTCGAGCAGCATCGTGACCGGGTCGCCGACGAACGCCGACGAGACGATGCTCCAGGATCCGGCGTCGTTTCGTTCCGCGGTGAACAGCCCCTTTCTCGTCGCCACGTACATGCGGTCGCTCATGCCTATCCTCCCGACAGGGCCTGCATCACGAACACCTCGGCATCCTCGGAGACCGGGTCGCTCAGGCCGTCGCGGTCCTGCACCATGTCGCCGTCGATGAACACGACGACGTGTTTTCGCAATCGATTCTGATCGTCCAGCACGTACCCGCGCAGCTTGGGTTGCGTCTCGAAGACGCGATCCAGGGCCTCGCGCACGGTCGCCGCCTCGACGCGACACTCCGGGGTATCCAGGTGGCGACGCAGGTTCTCGGTGAACTTGACCTCAGGCATCGTCCGACCCTCGCAGCACTCTCCGGCGTTCCCGTCCGAGCCCCTGATTGGCGGCGCCGAACAGGTTGTCCGGATCGACCGCACGTTTGGTGGCGCGGTTCCACTCGAGCAGCGCCGGGGACATGATCTCGGGCAGGAAGGTCTCGCGGTGCTTGCCGATCCCGTGATGATGCGACAGCGAGCCCCCCGCGGCGAGGATCTCCGATCGCGCCGCCTTCTCCATCTCGCAGAACACGTGAGCCGGGTCGTCCACACCTTTGTAATAGAACGCCATGTAGAAGTAGACGCAGACGCCGGTCGGGTAGATCTGCGTCACGCGGCAGGAGATGAACGGTTTGCCGGGCAGGCCACGTTTGGCGTGATCGTCGCGCACGCGCGCCTTGACGCGCTCGCAAACATCCAGCACGCGATCCCACGGCATCGACGTCTCGAAGCTCTCGGCCAGCACCCAGTGGTTCATCACGAAGTCGCGGATGTAGGCGATGCTGAACGTGAGCTGGTAGCCGCGCCGGCCGTTCTCGGGACCGGCCTTGATACCCCCGTGCCGTTTGGCGATGCGATACACCGTGGCTTCCTGGCGCCGAACCTCGTCGCGCGTGCCCTCGAAGACCAGCGTGCAGGCGACCATCTTCGTGGCCTCGAAGCCGAGGATCTGCAGCACGTAGAGCTTCTGCAGCCGGCTCACCAGCTTGCCCAGCCCGCCCTTTTCGGGCTTGAGCGCGGCCCCGAACTGGAACTGCAGGTTGTCGACGAGGCGCACGCTCGCGGGGACGTCGGATGTCGCCGCCAGGTCGTACATGAACCCGACGCCCTGCTCGAACGACGGGAACAGCACCGAACCGTACTCCTGCACCTGGGGCAGCGGGAACAATCGCACGACGGCCTGGGTGATGATCCCGAAGCTGCCTTCCGATCCGAGGATGTAGCGTCTCGCGTCGACCCCGACGGATTCTCGCGGCGCGACGCCGCTGCGTGCGATCGTCCCACCGGGCGTCACCATGTTGAAATCGAGGACGATGTCCTCGATGTTGCCGTAGCGGTTCTTCTTCATCCCGCTGGCGTGCGTCGAGATCCACCCGCCGAGCGTCGAGAACTCGACGCTGTCGGGCTCGTGACCCATCGTGAAGCCGTGCGTGGCCAGTTGCTCGATGATATGACGGCCTACCGCGCCGCTCTGGATGCAGGCCATGCGATTGTCCGGGTCGATCCACAGGACCCGGTTCATGCGCCGCATGTCGACCGAGAGGATCGGCCGTTCTTCGGCCACCGGACAGCGCAGCGCGTCGGTGACGTTGGTCCCGCCGCCGAACGGGATCAGGCAGACGTCCATGCGCTGGGCGATCTTGACGAGCTCGACGACCTGGCCCTCGTCGTCGGGCCAGACGACCAGGTCGGGGATCCGAGGGATCGTGCCGAACTTGATCGCGTACATCTCCTCCTGCGTGTGACCGTGACCGTGACGCAATCGCTGCTCGTCGTCGTCGCTGATCTGCTCCGCGGAGAAGTGCGCGGCGAGCGCGTCGCGCAACGCCTGGGGCGCCCGTGACGGGGCGATCTCCCGGCCGTAGAGTGAAGGACGGGTGTCCTTCGGATCGAGCTCGATCCCGATCACACCCTGGAACCACTTGAACAGCGACGGCAGCTTCTTGCCGCTCAGCTCGTAGCGCGACCCGGAGATCCGGACGACACCCCCGGGGTCGACTTCGAAACGCGTGTCGTTGAAACCCCACACGTCGAAGCTCTCGGCATCGGAAACGGGCACCGGCGTCGGTCGGCCGGGCTCGATCCGGGTCTCTCCTGCGGGCGGCGGGTGACCGGCCTGGCGGCTACGCCGCTGGGCGGCGACCCATAGAAAGAAGCATCCGGCCCCGACGGCCAAGACCAGAAGAACCCAACCCGTCATCGTTGTCCCTGCCCGTGTAGTCGGAGAATCTCCGGCAAGATCGTAACATGGCGGCGATGGCCAAACACCGTCTCGTCGCGATCGGCGACAGCCTGACCCAGGGCTTCTTCAACGGCGCGATCGACCGTGCGGAGTACTCCTATCCGGCGCTGGTCGCGGAGGCGATGGGTGCGGAGTTTAGGGTCCCCCGGTTCGGCGGGCCCGGCGGCATCCCGCTCAACCTCGAATGGATCCTGCGGAGGCTCGTCGAGCGCTTCGGCGAGCGCGTCAGTCCGTTCGAGCTTCCCGCGGCGATCGCCATCGTGCACCGGTCGCTCGACGAGATCGAGGATTACTGGGAGCGCGGCGACGGCACCGCGAACGATCCGGCCACGAAGTACCACCACAACCTCGCGGTGTGGGGCTTCGAGATCGGTGACGCGCTCGACCTGACCGCGGACGCGTGCGATGCGGAGATCCCTCCGCCGAAGGACAACTGGCTCGCGCAGGTCCCGGAGCGCGCGTTGTACCGGACGGCGCGCCGCGTGCTCAACCCGTCGGGCGATCCGGAATGGGGCGATGCGAGCGCGCTGGAGGTGGCGCGCCGGCTCGGTGAGGACGGCGGCGTCGAGAACCTGATCGTCGTCCTCGGAGCCAACCACGCGCTCGGCGCGATGACGCGGCTCGAGATCCGCCTGTCGACGGAAGACGATCTGGATGCGCCGGCGCACGCGCGCCAGGCGAACCTCTACCGCCCGGAGCACTTCCGCGTCCTCTACGAACGTCTGCTCGAGGCGGTCGATCGTGTCGGGGCCGAGCGTGTGTTTCTGGGCACGGTGCCGCACGTGACGATCCCGCCGGTCGCCCGCGGCGTCGGCGTCCAGACCGGCGGGTACTACGAGTACTACACGCGTCCCTGGATCTGGGACAAGGACTTCGACCCCGACCGGCACACGGCGTTGACCGGGCTCGAGGCGCGAGAGGTCGATCGTCACATCGACGCGTACAACCGCATCATCCTTGCCGCCGCGGAGGCGGTCCCCAACCGCTACCTGATCGATGTCGGGTCGTTGCTGGACGGCCTGGCGTTCCGGCGACGCCGCGGCCAGGTCGGTCTCCGTTTCCCCGCCGGGTTGGTCGCGGCGCTACGGCGACACCCCGAGCTGAGCTATCTGGTCGACGCCGACGACCAGGTGCTGCTGGATACGCGTTTCATGCGAACGCGAACGCTGAAAGGCACGACTCGCCTGATCCAGGGTGGCCTGTTCAGCCTCGACGGCATGCATCCCACGATCACGGGGACCGCTATCGTGGCCAGCGGCGTGCTGCGCATCCTACGGGCTGCCGGGGTCACGACCGAGCGGGACGTCATCGACTGGGACCGGGTGCTGGCGGCCGACACGTTGCTCAACGACCCCCTTCCTCTCTTGAGCGACCTGCACGCCCTGTTGACGTTCCTCGACCGCCGTGGCCTGCTGTCGGCGATCCTCGAGTTGTTCTGAGCTATGCTCCGGGGATGCCCGAGCGACACCCATGGAGGTTGTGGACCGGCTGGATTCTCGGCCTCGTCCTCGGCAGCGCCTCGTTTCTGACGATGTGCGATCTCAGCTTCGACTGTGGCTGCCTCGCGCCGGGGCTGGGCGACTGGCAACACTGCGACATCCAGACCGCCGGGCCACCCGACTGTCCCTGGTGCGAGCAACCCGAGATCGCCGCCGTCGCGTTCGTCTTCGCCGCGCTCGGGGCGCTGCTGGCGGCCCGGGCGGCGGTCGCCCGGTTTCCGCTCTTGGTGGCCGTCGCGGTGAGCTGGGCCGGTTTCAACCTGGCCACGATCCTCGCCGGCATCGTCACCGCGATCGTGCTCGGGCGCCCGGTCCTCGCCGGTCTCTAGACCGCGGCCGGGGTTTCCGCACCCGCGCCGACGATGCCGAGCGGCTCGGCGTCGCGCCAGACGCCGCGGGTGAAGTCGGGGATCGTCTTGCTGTTCCCGCGATCCGCGACCGACTCGGCCGAAAGCGGCGAGATCACCGACCATGCGGCCCCGTCGTAGACGTCCTGGTCGAGCGGCTCGCCGTTGCGGAGGCAATCGACCAGACGCCACAGCATCACGAAGTCCATGCCGCCGTGACCGCCGGCCTCCTCGGCCTCCGCGTGGATGGCGCTCCACAGCGGATGCTCGTGGCGCTCGTACCAGGCGTCGAGCTGTTCATCCCACCGGTGGTCGCTGTCGCTGCCGTCCTCCGGATCCAGCGCGATTCGACCGGGGAAGCCCGCAAAGACTCCCCTCGTTCCCTGGATCAGGTTGTGCCGCGTGTAGGGACGCGGTGTCGTCGTGTCGTACTGGACCATGATCGAGCGCCCGCGCACCGTCTTGATCAGGCTCGTGTTCATGTCGCCGCAGATGTAGCTCAACGAATTGCGCTCGTGATCCGCGGGGAACTCCCGCTTGGCGTACGCCGCGCGCCCGGCCGCGGGCGAGCTGACCGAGGTGAGGTAGTCGAAACGATCGCCGCGGTTGATGCTCATGTACTGGGCCACCGGTCCCAACCCGTGCGTCGGATAGAGGTTGCCGTTGCGTTGCGTGTGCCAGTAGGTGCGCCACGAACCGGTCTTGCGCTCGATCTGTTTCATCTGCCAGCGCAGCTCATGGATGTACGCCGCCTCACCGTGGAGCAGCTCGCCGAACAGTCCCGCACGGACCATGTTCAGCACCATCAACTCCTGGCGCCCGTAGCAGACGTTCTCGAGCATCATGCAGTTGCGTTGCGTGCGCTCGGCGGTGTCGACCAGCTGCCAGAGCTCCTCGACGGTCGTCGCCATGGGCACCTCGACGAGCGCATGCTTGCCCGATTCCATCGTGTCGAGCGCCATCGACGCGTGCCAGCGCCACGGCGTCGAAATCAGGACGGCGTCGATGTCGTCGCGCTCGAGCATCTGACGGTAAGCGCGCTCCCCCCCGGCGATGCGGAGCGGTCTGGGACGACCGTGTCGCTCGACGATGCCGATCGCGCGATCCAGCACCTCTTCGTGGGGGTCGGCGATGGCCGTGATCTCGGCGCCGTCGATGCGGCACAGCAGATCGGTGTGCACCGTCCCGCGCTCCCCCACCCCGATCAACCCGAACCGAACCCGGTCGAGCGGCTCGACCACGAGACCCATCACCGAAGCACTCGCTCGAGTCCGGACCGAGCGGTCGGGTTGCGCGCAGCGCGCGACCAGGCCCGCGGTCGCGGCGATCGTCGCGGCTTTCAGAAACTCTCTACGGTCTTCCATCGTCTACGAGCTCCTCCTCAGCGGCCGGAGCCGCGCCGGACCGGATCCCGCCATCACGGCGGTGACGAGACAGACGCCCGCCGCGACGCGATTGTCGTACATCGCGAATCCGATTCCAAACGCGCAGCAAGCGACGCGTCTAACCCGCGAGGTGCGGCCGGAGCTCGTTCTCGCGCGCCGTCAGGTCTCGGTGCAGCGCCAGCTGGTTGCGCGCACGATCGAGGTTGTGCCCCTCCCGGGCGGCGCCGAAATACGGGTCCCCTTCGAGATGGTCGGTCAGGAAGCGTACCGCGATGACCAAGCCGATCCCGCACGCGCCGAGCCACAAGCTCTCGCGCTCATCCGCGGTGAGGTGCCGGCTCAGCGGTTCGACGAACCCCGCGCTGACGGCGGCGAAGACGTCGTCGCGGACGCGGACGCGGTCCAGACGTGTCGAGTCCTCCGCCTCGGGCGAGCAAAACGTACGGACGATGTCGCCGAAATCGTGCATCCAGCGACCCGGCATGCAGGTGTCCAGGTCGACCACCGCGCGCGGGAGGTGATCGTCGCTGTCGAACAACAGGTTGTTGATCTTGGTGTCGTTGTGACACACGCGTCGAGGCACTTGCTCGGCCGCCGCGCGAACGGGCTCGATCAAAAATCGTTGTTGCCGGCAAAAGTCGATTTCGGCGACGGCATCGGCGACGCGACCTTCGGTGTCGTCGGTCACCGCCTGTTCGAGCCGGGCGAGTCGTCGTTCGAGGTCGTGAAAGTCGGGGATCAGCTCGACGATGTGGGTCGGGTCGAGGGGCACCAGAGCGGCACAGAACTGACCGAAGGCGCGCGCTCCCCGTCGTGCCCGTTGCGGCGTGTCGACCTGTTCGATGGCATAGGTTCCCTCGATGAATCGGGTGGCCCGCCATGCCGCCCCCGCGGCACGTACCAGCGTGTTTCCCCGATCGTCCGGGATGGGCACGGGCCATTCCAGGGGGTACCGTCCCCGCGCGTGCGATTCCTTCAGTGCCTCGGTCACGCGTTCGAGGTTGCGCGCCAACCGGTCGGGCTCGGGAAACGCGATCTCGCTGATTCGCTGGATCACCAGCGGCGCCGCAAGGCCACCGACCAGGTAGGTGTCGTGGATGTGGCCGTGACCGAGGCGGTGGACCGTCACCGAGCCGGCCTCGACACCGAACCGTTCCAGGACTTCTCTGGGAATCACGTCATCCTCTCGGAGCGGCGAACGGGCGACCAAAATCGTCACCATTCCGACAACGATTGTCAACGAGCGGCAGCTTATTTTGGACCTTTTGGGCTTTCCGGCCCGGCATGAGTTTTGCGGTACCTCCTAGGGCTCTGGGAGAAAAATGATGGATCACACAAACGAACGGGGGTTCACGCTGCTCGAGCTTCTGATCGTGGTAGCGATCATCGGCATCATCGCCGCAATCGCGATCCCGAACTTGCTCAACGCGATGGACCGCGGCAAGCAGAAGCGCACCATGGCGGACCTACGATCGATCGCGACGGCGATCGAAACCTACGCCGTGGAGAACAGTTTTTACCCGACGGCATCTTCCCCTGTCTCGTTGGCCGGTGCCCTCGAACCCTCTTACATCAATACGCTGCCGTTCGAGGACGGCTGGGGTCGAGCCTACACGGTCGACTCGGTGCCCCTGGACTACACGATCTGGTCGGGTGGTAGTGATGGCGGCGCGCTCAACTTCGTCGGCGGCCCCACGAACAGCATCACCGACTCGATCGTCTTCTCGAACGGCATTTTCGTACAGTGGCCGGAGGGGACCCAGACCAACTGATCGCCGGCTTGTAGTACCCTCGGCCTGTGATCACCCTGTACCAGTACCCTGGCGGGGCGGGTGTGGGGTCCATCTCGCCACCGTGCCTGCGCGTGGATCTGGCGCTGCGCTGGCTCGGTGTGGAGTTCGCGCGGCGCGACCTGCGCCGCGGCAAGCAGGTCGCCGCGGTCAGCCCCACCGGCCGGCTCCCCGTGTTGGACTTCGGCGAGGAGCGATTCGTCGAATCGACGCGGATCCTCGACGAGCTGGAACGCCGCTACGACGCACCGTGGATGGTTGAATCCGAGCAGGACGCCGCGCACCTGAGGGTGTGGGAGTATGCGATCAACGACTACTTCTACTGGTGCGGGTACTACCTCCGTTGGGTCGACCCGGACGGACGGGAGTTGTTCCTCGACGCGTTGTTCGGGCGTGCGCCGTGGCTCACTCGCTTCATGGTGCGAAAGATGCTCGTGCCCCGGCAGCGGCGCCGCGGCATGCTCCATGGCGTGGGGGGTCGCGAGAAGAGCGACGTGCTAGCCGAGGTGAAGCGCGGCGCGCAGCTACTGGTCACCGAGTTGCGTGGCGGGCCGTTCCTGCTCGGGCGGAAGCGGCCGAGTCGCGCGGATCTCACGACGACATCGCTCTTCTCGCAGGCCGGCTTCCGGGATGCGATGCCCGAGGTACGCCGGATCGTCGATGAAGCGGCCGAGATCACCCCGTACATGCGCCGGGTCTACGACGTCGTCGGTGGAGAGAGACCGCGCTGGCTGGGTTGAGCGCTTTAGAGATCGACCGATTCCCAACCCTGAAACCGCGGATGCTCGAGGATCAGTCCGGCGGGCGGCTCGCTCGAGGCGTGCGCCTTGCGGAACGCCTCGCTATGCGTCCAGTCGAGGAACGCCTGGCGGCTGTTCCAGATGACGTGGCTCGCGTAGCGCTGCGTTCCGTCGTCTTCGTCCTTTCCGCGGACGAGGTGGAATTGCACGAATCCGGGGACCGTGTCGAGGTAGCTCTTGCGCTCACGCCAGCGCGCTTCGAACTCGTCGCCGCGGCCGGCGGCCACGCGAAAGTGGTTCATCGCGACGTACATCCGCCTACCCCGCCGGCCGTAGCAACACGATCCCCCCGAGGATCAACAATGTGCCGAGCCACATCCTCGGGGTGATCGTCTCACCGAGCACGATAACGCTGAAAACCGCGATCAGCAGCACCGACGTCGACGCGACCGGATAGGCGTAGCTCAGGGTCAACCGGGAAAGACACAGCGCCCACATCAGGAACCCGGCGACGAGGAACGAGCCTGCCACGATGCTGCGCAGCAGCTTGGGGCCGGTGAACAGCTCGAGAAGCGACGACAGCGTGAGACCGTCGCCGCCGGCGCTGTCGATCAACCCCTTGATCATCACGTGGCTCACCGTGGTGCAGAGCATCGATGCGAACAGGAGGATGTTGCCTATCGCGAACTTGGACATCGAAAAACCCCTTCAGGGATCAGAACACTTCATCGATCACGGAGTCCGGCCGCCGGTTGGTCTCGTCGGCGATACGCCAGAGGTACTCGCCGATCACACCGAGCATCACGATGACCAACCCCAGCAAGAACGAAATCAGGGTCGCCAGGGCGGCAAAGCCGCGGACTTCGGTGTTCCCGCGCAACGCCGACACGACGACGGTCACGCCATAGCCGAGGCTTGCGACGGCGACGATCAGACCGACCATCGAGATCATGCGAATCGGGGCGACGGAGAATCCGAGCATCGAATCGAGGAAAAGATTGATCTTCTTGGACAGGGTCCAGCGCGACTTGCCGTGCGAACGGCTACGCCGTTGGTAGGGAATGATCTCCGGCTCGTACCCCAACCAGTGGGCGAAGAGGTTGAGATTCAGGTTCTTGCCCGCGTTGCGCATGTGATCGAGCATTGATTTGTCCATCAATGCAACGTCGAAGCCGCCCTTCGGGTAGTCCTTGACGACGAACAGACCCAGCAAGCGGTAGTAAATCGCCGCGGAGAACCTCGACAACACCGGGTCTTTTCGACTTTCCCGGGCGGCGACGACGTATTTCTTTCCGGCCAGCCAGCGATCGACCAACTGGACGACAAGCTCGGGCGGATCCTGGCCGTCCGCGGCGAGAAACAGGAAACAGTCGCCGCTGACGTACCGCATGCCCGATTTGCTGGCCTGAAAGGACCCGAAATTGCGCGTGTGCTTGACGACCTTCGTCGCCGGTCGCCGTTTCTTGAAGTCAAGCAATGTTCGGAGCGACGCGTCTGCCGAGCCGTCGTCGACGAAGATCAACTCGAGACCGACGTCACGCTGCTCGAGCTGCTCCTCGACCGTCTTCAACTCCGCAAACAAGCCGGGCAGCGAACCCTCGTTGAAATAGACCGGTACGATGACCGAAACCGAGCGACCGCTCACGAAACGCCTCCCGGGCTCATGATACCGCATGGCATCATTCGGCGGGTTCGATCTCCCGGAAACGATAAACGTCGAACAACGGATGAAGCGGTGTCGCGTACGCGGCGGTCCGTTCCGACTTGATGTCCGTCGCATAACGTTCGTGGACGAAGGCGGTCAGTATCCTGATGTGCCGTGGTTCGGCGATCACGCGTAGCCGCGGATCCTCGTAGATCGCTCGATGGATGTCCTCAACCCCGAACCTCCGCAGCTGACGAATGTTGTGTCCCCCGCGAGTGTCGGCGCCGACACTGTAGAAGTGCAGGTTGCGGAACGGTTCGAGATCGTCGAACGGCCCGACCAGCTCCAGGGGAAACGCGCCGGCCCAAACGACGTAAAGCGTCTCGGTGCCCGACTCCAACCGTGGGATCGCTTCGTTGAAAGCCTCGCGTTTCGTCGTTGCGACGTCCTCCAAGCGGTCGAGATAAAGCGCCGACGTGACCATCAACACGAACAAGACCCCGAGCAGGACAAGCCGTACCGCAAGCCGGATCCGGTCGGAGCGCGCGAACGGGCTCGCGCGACCCGTGATCAGCACCAGCCAGCAAAGCAACGCCAGAACGGGTTCCCAGATCCAGGAGACCAACCGGTTGAGTTGGACGTCGATGTAGGTCAGGGCGGCGAGGGCGCCCAGGATGGCAAGCGCGACTCCGATCCACTGGCCCGGGCGACCCTGCCGAAAGCTGAACGCCAGCACGATCGCCGCGAGCATCACGGGCAGCAGCGGATTCCACCAGAGTCCCGGGAGCCATCCGCCCCATTCGCCCTTGGTCCCGCCGATCTGATCCAGGAACGAGTTGAGCCGTTCGGAGCTGTACAGCTCCCTATCGGCGTAGAACCATTCCATCAACATGTGGAACTCGGCGGCGCTCCATCCGGGACCCTTCGCGGCCGCGGCGTAGACCTCCGGAGCGTAGCGGACCTCGACCAGGTGGCCGGTCCCGTCGGGGAAGCTCGCCCAGGTCTCGGTCTTGGGGAATCCGTTGGCCGCGAAGTCCACCACATCGCCGATGGCCGGGCTGCTCTCCACGAAATCGCGCCATTCCGGGACGTCGTAACGCAGCCGGTTGTAACCGTACAGCGAAGCGACGATGGTCAGTCCGACCAGGAGCGGGATTCCGATCCGGAGGAGGGCGCGCCGCAGATCGCCCTCACGCCACAACAGGAACCCGCTGACCAGTGCGGGAGGGAGGGCCAGCGCATAGATCAGGAATGCACTCTGATGGCGGATGGCGGCGGCCGCGAACCAAAGTAGACCGAACAAGACCCAGCGCAGCCGACCCGGGCCGTGTCGACTCGACGTTTGATCGGCGGCGAGGAGGACCGCGGCAATCGAAGCAACGGACGACGTCAGAGTGAAATGCGGCCTGACGAGCATCAGCATGTCGAAGACCACGAAGCAACCCGCGACCGGAACCAGCCGCTCGATGGAGGGTCGGCGCCCCAGGGCGACGTAGAGGAGCGTTGCGCCCGCAACGAACTGGACCGCCAACTGGAGGATCCGGTACCACGGCATGGCGGGGAGCCACGTGTACAACGTGGACACCAGCTGACCCCACACGTGGTGCGAGTAGATCAGGTACGGTGTGGGTTGCTCGACGTAGGCATGACCGGCCGACATCAGCAACATCGCCGGATCGTCGTTCGTGCGGTAGAGCGGATCGTAAAGGGCGTGCGCGGCGATGAGCGTGACGCAGGGAAGCGCAACGGCGACCGCGATCCGCAGAGCGCGCGAGTCGCGTGTCATCAGGACCCAGTGCTCGCCTTGACCCGGAATTCCTGGATGACCATCGGAGACAACGCCGCCGAACGGAAGGTGTAGGAGGAGCGCACCAGGGTGAAACCGAGGCCGTCGAGGAGGTCGGCCACCCGGCCGCGTTCGATGATGCCGTAGTGGATATCCATGTCGCGGAAGGTTACCCCGACTCTGGCGGCCATCAGGAAGGCCTCGTGGGCGTAGTAGAGGACGATGCGTTGTCGAGCCATCCGAGCCACGGTCGCGAGGGCCCGATCCAGCGCATCCGGCTCGAAGTGGTTCAGGACTCCGAGGCAGATCGCGACATCGCAAGGTGGAACGTCGGTCGGAATCGTATCGATGCTGCCGAGATGCGTCGAAACCTCGACCCCGGGGTGAGCTTCGCGCAAACGGGTAGATGTGGAGCGCAGCATTTTCGGCGAGAGGTCGTTGAGGAAGAGTCGTCTCAAACGAGGAAGGTCGCAGCAGTGGTACTCACCGTTACCGCAACCGAGGTCGGCAACGCTTTCCGCATCGCGCAGGACTGCCCGGACGACCCGGCGCGTGAACCGGTCGTTGGGCCGGTGTACCAAGGCGTTCATCCACCAGCTGGATTCCTGGTAGTTCTCGGGACGCTCTTCGGCGGTGCGGTCGTAGTAGTCGCGGATCTTCATCGAGGACGATCAGCGTGTCTCGAAGGAAAAAGGGCTTTCTATCACAAAACAAAAACGGGGAGGCATCCCTCCCCGTTCGTTTGACGATGGGTAACGGCTGGAGGTCTTGAGACCGGGACGCGTTCGATCTCTTGATCGCAAACAGCGTCTTATGGACCCGTCACGCTTCGCCCTGAGCGGCCCTCATTCGTATGAGGGCCCTTAATTTTTCGGTGGAGTCATGAGACCTCCCTCCACCAATAATTATCCGGACATCCAGCCTCGAAAGCAATACAGAAAAACCGAAATCGCAGGGTCGTGGAGGGCCGTAATTGACCATGGTGACCCTGGTGACCCTGGTCGCGCACGATTTGCCCGCGACGGCGCTAGTTTTGCGAGACACCTGACGCCCGGCGGCGAAAGTCCTGGTACGCGGGGGTGTCGTGAATCAGCGTGGGGCTGGCGGGGAGCTGTGCTGCGATCTGTTTGGCGTGCGCGATGCGCTCCTCCGTCAGCGGGTGGCTGGAGAAGAAGCGCTCGACCGACGAGGGTCTCCCTTGCCTCAGCCCCAGCAACATCTCGAACATCGCGACCGCGCCGTCGGGGTCGTAGCCCGCGCCGTGCGCAAAACCGATTCCGAGGCGATCGGCCTCGCGCTCGGCATCCCTGCCGTAGCTCGAGAGCGTGCCGCCCGCGACGATGCCCGCCAGCAGCCTTTCGCGCTCGCTCGGGTCGTCGCCCATCAGCACGCTTCCGAGCATGCCGAGCCCCATCTGCCGGGTCATCAGCTGGGTTCCGTGTCGCGCGGCGCCGTGGGCGATCTCGTGACCGAGGACGGCCGTGAACTGGTCGAGGGTCGTCGCGCTCTTGATCAAGCCCACGTTGACGTAGACCAGACCGCCCGGCAGGTTGAACGCGTTGACGGCGTCGTCGTTGACGATACCGAAGGTCCACGGCCGGTCGGCAAGAGCGGTCCGGGCCACGAGCCCCGTGCCGATCCGTTCCAGGTACGCCAGCATCTGAGCGTCGGTCGAGAGATCGTATGCCTCGTCGACCTGCTTCATGAGGTCGCCCCGCATCGACCACTCCTCGTCGAGGGAGATGAGGTTGAAACCGCCCTGCTCGACGGCCAGCGCGGCGCAACCGGAGACCGGGACCACCAGACACAGGATCAAGAGCAGCGATCGGCGCTTGTCGGTCATGACGACTCCTCCACAGGGAGGTTTTACACCGCCGCGGGCGGTGGCGCGAAATAAATGTTCCCCGTGTGTGGAGGTCAGGGGCAGGGATTGGCGTTGGGTCGCGGGTTCCGGTCGCCATCCGTCCCGAGTCCGCTCTCCGTTCCGCCGACGATCGAGGTGACGAGGTAGAAGAACGCGTCGCCCGGCGCGGGAACGACGGGGTCCGGCTGGGGCGACCCGGTCAGCGCGCACCAGCGTGCGGCGTCCGGCTCGGTCGCCGGGTTCTGTGTGTAGGGCCCGCCGGCAAGCAGGGCGGCGAGCCCCCCGCGATAGAGATTCCACGCCGACGGTGCGGCCTCGATCTGCCAGGACGCTTCGTCCTTGACGTGGAAATCCGTGTAGAGGAATCCGTCGTCGAGATCGCAGCGGTCCCCCTCGAGATCTTCGTCGAGATCGGCCTGAGACGCATTGGACGTTCCCGGGCAGTTGTCGCAGGCGTCCCCGTGGGTATCACCGTCGCCGTCGTCCTGGGATGGGTTGACCGTCAGGACACAGTTGTCGCACGCGTTTCCGAGCCCATCGAAATCGTCGTCCTCCTGGAGCGGGTTCGCCGTCTCCGTGCAGTTGTCGAGGTCGCCGCAGATCCCGTCGGCGTCGATGTCGTTGCGCGGGTCGAGCGGGCAGGGGTCGCAAGCATTGCCCTGGGCATCGAAGTCGTCGTTGGCCTGATCCACGTTCGCGATGGACGGGCAGTTGTCGATGTCGGCGCAGTGGCCGTCTCCATCGGCATCGTCGAACGGGTCCTGCGGACAAACGTCGCAGGCGTCCCCGTGGGCATCGGAATCGGCATTGGCCTGATCCGGGTTGGCGATCGAGACACAGTTGTCGACGCCGCAGGCGTTGGAAGGGCCGGGGTTGCCGTAGCCGTCGCCGTCGGGATCGGTACACGGGTCGCACGCGTCTCCCACACCGTCCCCGTCGGCATCGGTCTGGGTCGCGTTCGGTAGGATCGGACAGTTGTCCGGCGCACAGGTGTTCGCGGCGAACCCCGGGTCGCCGAAACCGTCACCGTCGAGATCGGTGCACGGGTCGCAGACGTCGCCGATCCCGTCGCCGTCCGCATCCTGCTGGTCCGGATCCGGTTGACCGGCGCAGACGTCGCAGATGTCTCCGATGCCGTCCAGATCGGCATCCGCCTGCGCGGCGTTGGCCACGTCGGGACAGTTGTCGACATCGCCACAGACGGTGTCGAGATCGAGGTCGTTCTTGACGTCGGCCGGGCAGGGATCGCAGGCATCGCCGATCGCGTCCCCATCACCATCCGATTGAGCCGGGTTGCTCGACACCGGACAATTGTCGCAGGCGTCCCCGACGCCATCCGCGTCGGCATCCGACTGGCCGCCGTTGGCGATGCCGGGACAGTTGTCGAGCGGGTCCACGATGCCGTCCGAGTCGCCGTCGACGTAGTGCCCGGCCGGACCGGGCAGACCGTCGCTCCCGACCGGCACGACGAGAAAATACCGATCCTCCGCCGACGGACGGTACGAGAACGCCGTGTTCGCGGACGTGCCGACCTCGTTGAACGGCGGGTCGATGGGGAACCGGCCGACGCCGTCGAGCGGCCGCGAGTCGGCACCGGCGAAGATCCTGTATTTCTGCCCCGTGGCGAGGCACGGATCCGGCGGAGCGATCCAGTCGAAGTCCACCTTGTTTCCCTCGCCGACTTGCAGGCGGAGATCGGTCACGGGTGCCCGGACATCGCAACCGAACGTGGCGGTGTAGGTGCTCGGTCCCGGGGGCGCCAGGATGTCGTGGGTTGCCGCTCCCCCGTCGGACCAGGAAAGCCAGCGGTAGGTGTGACCGTCGGCGTGGAGCTGCGGCGTAATCGCCCCGATATTGCGGCGTATCCCGACGACACTCCGGAACGCCACCGGGGGACTCACCGGTTGCGAATCCAGCGTGAGCGCCAGGTCCGGTCGGGGAGACGACTCCAGGACAAGGTCGACCAACGCCGGGTACAGGTACACGGTGGAACGACCGGTCAGCGAGGCCTCCGAACCGATCGGGGCTCCGGTGTCCGACACGTCGAGCGTGATCGAATAGAAAACGTCGGTCGCCGTTTCACCGAGGATGGCGGTCTGGAACGATCCGGTGCAGACGCCCTGGAGCGGACCGAGGAACGGGTGCGTGTGGTCGTCGTGGTGAAACAGCACGCTCCAGGTCATCCCGGAGCACGGCGTCGCTCCTTCCTCGGTGTCGTTCCCCTGGCCGCTGAAGTCGAACGCTTGCCCCGCAGTGTAGACCGTCCCGTCCGCCGGCGTCGTGATCGTTGCGGAGGGACGCGAGTTCCCGGCGACGACACGCAGGTTCGCGCTGACTCCTTGCGCGCCGTTTCCGTCGTCCACCGTGAGCACCGGGTAATAGACACCCGGTGAGTAGAGATGCACGGGTGACGGCGCGTTGGAGGTTGCGCCGTCTCCCAGCTCCCAGTCGAACGAGATGGAGTCGCCGTCGGGGTCGTAGGACGAGCTGCCGTCGAGCAGGACCTGCAACGGCGCCGGTCCGCTGTCGGGATCGAGTGCGGTGATCGCCTTGGGCTGGCCGTTGACGCCGCCGACCCAGGCGATGCGGCGGATCTGATCGAGGTACAGGGATGCGTAGTAGAGCGCTCCGTCCGGGCCGAACCGCAGCTCGACCGGGCTGGTCAGACCCTCCGCGAACGGTTCGACGGTCTGCGGCCGGTTGTCCGTGTCGAGACGCATGCGACGGATCCAGCCCTGACCGAAATCGGTAAAGAAGTAGGCCTCCTCATCGTCCGGGGCCAGATCTCCCGCTCCGGCCTGATCACCGAGAATCACGGAGTAGCTCCCCTCGTCGTGCGAGTAGCTGTAAACCGGATAGACGAAACCGGGCTGCGCGGGCGGTGCGGGCCCTTCGACGCCGGGCCAGCCGAAGTTCCCACCCGCGACGCCGATGTCGATCTCCTCGTACGAGCTCGATCCGACGTCCCCGATAAAAAGGTTGTCGGTCTCGTCCTGGATGCTGCAGCGATACGGGTTGCGAAAACCGGTTGCCCAGACCCGCGGATCGCCCGCCGCGCCATCGGCAAACGGATTGCCGGGCGCCGGGCTGCCGTCGGGGAGGACGCGCAGGATCGCGCCGCGCAGGTCGAACGGATCCTGGGCGGTCAGCGTGCCGAGAGAATCGTCCCCCATCCCGAGATAGATCGAACCGTCGGCGCCGAACGCGAGGCAGCCGCCATTGTGGATGTCGGACTGCAGCTCCGGCCCCTCGACCATGATCGTCTCGTCGATCAGGGTCGCGCCGTCGAAGGTGAACCGCGAAAGCCGGTTGCGTGCCGGGGCCGGTCCCGTGTAGTAGATCCAGGCGTGACCGTTGCTCGCGAAGTCGGGGTCCAGCCGGAGCGCGCCGAGGCTCTGCTCGCCGGAGAGAGACCCGTCGAGGGATGCGACCTGGGTCAGCTGCCCCTGATCGAAGATCCAGACGGCGTGGGTGCGGGTCCCGATCCAGAGCGCTCCGTCGGGATCCCAGTCGAACGTGACCGGCTGCACCAGGCCGGAGACCGCCACCGACTCTTGATAGCCCGGTGGAATACCTTGCGCAAGGGACGGAGAACCCCACAGCGGCAGCATCGCCGCCACGACGAGCACGCCGTTTCGAACAGGACCGGACATCGGTTCGCTGAAGGTACGGCCGAATCGCGCAGGTGCCCGCGGGTCGGATTCGTCCGCCCGACGCGGGAGACCCGTCTGCGGTCCCGATCGACGCGAACTCCCCGAGAAAATCCCGGATCGGGGTCTTTCTCCTCGCGGGAAGGAACGCGATCGCCGTGACCTCTCGGCCACCGCACCCGGCGTCCCGGGCACCGTCCGGAAGGCGCCACCGGCCGCAGCGCGTAGACTGAGCGCCATGGGCGCCAAGAACGGTGACTCGGCGGTCGCCCCGTTCGATACGGGGCGACTCCACGCCGTGCTTTCTCGCGCGGTGCGGAGCGTCTGCCCCGCGTGGATGGCGCAGCGGCGCGAGGACATCGTCCAGAACGCGACCGTCCGGGTCGTCCGAAAATGGAACGAGACCGAGGAACCCGAGACCCTCGGGGCGTCCTATCTATGGAGGGTGGCGCACAGCGCCGTGATGGACGAGATCCGGCACCGGCGCCGCCATCCGGAGGATTCGTGGGAGGTTTCGCCGGACAAACCTGCGGCCGACGAGCATTCGCCGGAGCGCCGCAGCGACGCCGCCGATCTGCGGCGGGCGATCGAGGAGGGGCTGCGCCGGTTACCGGAGGACCGCCGCAGGGCGGTGGCGCTGTACCTGCTCGGGCACAGCCTGAAGGAAACCGCCCTGTTGCTCGGTTGGACCGCCAAGCGCGTGGACAACCAACGCTACAAGGGACTCGCCGCTTTGCGCTCTTTTCTCGTTGAACAGGGGTACGAGCCATGAGCGATCGACACGCCGACACGGGACGCCTGCGGCAGGCTTTTCTGGCGCCGCCCGAACACGCCACGTCCGGCGACTGCCCCTCGAGCGAATCGATCTGGAAGGCGGTGGCCGGCGACTTGGATGCGGCCGCGCTCGCACGGGTGCTGGATCACACGGCGACCTGTTCCGCCTGCGCGGAGAGCTGGCGCATGGCGCGGGCGATCGGGAACGAGGCGGGAGTCCATCCGTCCGGCAAGGTGCGTCTCTTCCCGCAGCGAAGGAGAGCGCTCGTCTGGGGCGCGGTCGCCGCAACCGTCGTGCTGGCCTTCTTCGTCGTCCCGACGCTCGACGAGCGGCCCGTGCCCCCGGTCGAGTTCCGCGATCCCTCTCGGGTCCAGATCGAGTCGCTGCTCGACGAGTCCGTCGCCGTCGCCCGCGACGGTGTCGTTCTGCGCTGGAGCGGCGGCCCGGATGGGACGCTCTACACGGTCGAGGTGGCCAATGCGGATCTCTTCGTTCTCGTCCGGTCGGAACCGCTGGAAGCCACGGAGTACGCGATTCCCGTGATGATGCTGGACACCGTGCCGGACGGCGCGACACTGTACTGGCGCGTCGATGCGGTGTTGCCCGATTCGACGGCGGTGTCTTCGGGCACCTTCCTTTTGCGGCTTCGATGACCGCTCGCGCGCTGATCCTCGTCTGGATCCTCACCGCCGCACCGGTGGCGGGAGAGGAAACGCCGACCCTGGAATCCTGCGAGCGGGAGCGCTTGGCGGACCCGGGTGATATGGATGCCTACGTTTGTTTTCACCGCCTGACTCGCTCGGGTGGTGGGCTGGAATCGCGTGAAACGATCGTGGCGCACCTCGAAGGACTGCTCGATGCCGAGCCCGACAACACACATGCTCTTTGGATGCTCGGCCGTGTCCTGAGCCCACGCGATCCACGCGCGCTGGAGATGTTCGACCGGGCGCTCGAGGACTACACCGCGCGGAACGACGCGAAGGGCCAAGGGTGGGTGCACGCCCACCGCTCGCGTGTGCTGATGGTGAACATGCGGTTGGACGAATCGGCGGCCGACGCCGAAGCTGCGTTGTCCCGTGCGGAGCGGATCGACGACTTCGGTTTGCGTGCCTACGTCTTGTTTCAACGGTCCCGCATCGAGATGCTTCGTGGCGACGAAGGGAAGGTCTTCGGGTTGTTACGCGCGGTCGCGCTCGATTCGCGGTTCGACACATTGACTCCCGCCTTCCGTTCCGCGGTCCTGAACTACCTCGGGTCGGTATGTGTCGATCTAAACCTCCGTCACACGGCCCTCCGTTACCTGCAACGAGCCGAGGCGCTTGCGCTCGAACACGACAACCGTGCGTGGGTCGGTGAGGCGAGAAACACGCTGAGCACGCTCGCGATGAACCGGTTCCATCTGGGAGAGATCACGCGTGACGAGGCGCTGGAGATCGCGCAGGCGGCTCTCGACGTGGCCGATAACGAAGGGACGAGGCTCTATGCCGAGATGCGCGTCGCCGAGCTCACCGCCGGCGACGAGGGTATCCGCAGGCTCCGCGAGCTCGCGGCCCGACAGGAAGAAACCTCGCACGCCACCTACGAGGTGCTGACCGCGTTGGGGACGAGACTCCTGACAGCCGGACTGCAGCAAGCCGGGGAAGCCGTCGAACCGCTCGAGGGTGCGCTCGAGGCGGCGCGAAAAACCGGCCACACACCCCGCATCGCGCGGGCGCTGTCCAACCTCGCCCTCGCTCGGCTGGAGGTCGAACCGCTCGACGATGCCCTGCAGTCGGCCCTGCGCTCGATGGATGCGATCGAGGGACTCCACGACCCGCAGTCCGGCGACACCATCGGGGCGCTGGCCTTCTCGGTCTATTCCCAAATCTATTACGCCACGGTCGGCAAGCTCCTGGCGGATCCGACATACGAGCACCTCGAGCTGGCATTGCGGATCGGTGAGCGGATGCGATCGAGATCGCTGATCGAGCACCTCGGGAGAACCGTGGGGGCGGCCGCCGGGAGCGACTGGACTACAGCGGAGCGCAGGGCCGTTCTGGAGAAAATCTCCGAAGCCCAGATGCGGCTCATCGTCGGGAAGCTGACCGACGGGGAGCGACGGCGTGCCGAGGCGGACCTGGAGCGACTCGAGGAGGAAGAAGTGTTGCTTCGAGCCTCGATCGAGCGCGATCGCCCCGTTCGGCCCGAAGTGCCCGAGGCTTCGATCGAGATCATCCAACGCGAGCTCAAAGGAGACGAGGCCTTGCTCTCGTTTCTGGTCACCACACCGGGTCGTGGGGGCAGCTGGCTGATGGTGGTGACGTCGACCGACGTCCATGCGTATCCCCTGCCCCCGCAGAGAGATGTCGACACGGCGACGCGCTTCTGGCTCGGCCTGTTGCAGCGCGGGGACGGAAGCGAACGCGAGCCGGCGAGCCGTCTCTACCGCGATCTGCTCTCGACCGCGCTGCGGGAGCTTCCCGCCGGGACGACCCGGTTGATCGTGATCCCCGACGGCAGCCTGCACCGCATCCCCTTCGATGCGTTGCGCGAGTCCACCCAGGGCCCGGCGCTGGTCGAGCACTTCGAGATCACGCGCGTGCCGTCCGCTCGCGTCTGGCTACACCTGCGCGGGTTTCCCGTTCCGGCTGGGACGGGCTCCGCGCTGTTCCTCGCCGACCCGGCCTTCCCACGGGCGACGCTCGAGCAGGACGCCGTGCGTGCGTTCCGCTTCGCAGACGTGGCCATCGGTCGGTTGCCCTTTGCGCGTCGCGAGGTGCGCGCCGCGGTGCGCTCGCTCGGAAACGGCGAGACCCGCATCGGTGAGGAGGCCCATGAGGCCTTCCTGAAACACGCCGACCTGAGCCGCTACCGTGTCATCCATTTCGCGGCCCACGCGCTGATCGACGAGGACTCTCCCGACCGGTCGGCGATCCTCCTGTCCCCCGGTGACGACACGGAAGACGGGCTGTTGCAAGCGCGTGAGGTATTGGATCTCGATCTACCCGGCTCGATGGTCACGCTTTCGGCATGTCACAGCGCCGGCGGGCGCGTCGTCACGGGCGAGGGCGTCATGGGACTCGCCCGCTCGTTCTTCCAGGCCGGAGCTTCGGTGGTCGTGGGTGGCCTGTGGCCGCTCCAGGACGACGCGACCGCGGATCTGATGGAGTCCTTCTACCGACACCTGGGCGACGGGCTCTCGACGGGAGCAGCCCTGGCACGGGCGAAACGCGAGATGGCTCGAAAAGGCGCACCGGCCTCGGCGTGGGCCGGTGTCGTGATTCTCGGTGACGGCGACAAGGCCGCGTGGCGGGATGGGCCGGACCGAAACAAGACCCGATCCATCCTGTACACCGTCCTGCTGGCGACTGTCCTGATCGCCGTATCCGTCTGGATCTTCCTGCGCACCCGGGTTGCCTGACCGCGTCACGACCTGCGGGCCGCGTCTTTTGGTTTGGCGCGCGATGTGCTGGAATCGGGCTCGATGATCGCTCGCCATCCGAATCCACGGGTATGGGCCCCCCTGCTCGGCGCCTTGCTCGTCTCGCTCGCGCTGATCGGCCCGTGGGGGAATTTTCCGCTGAACGACGACTGGCTGTTCTCCGCCGTCGGCAAGGAGCTGGCCGAGAGCGGGCAGTTCTCGCTCGGAGGAAGACCGGTGGCCCCCAATCTGGTCGGTCAGGTGGTTCTCGCGGCTCCATGGATTCTCGTTTTCGGTTTCTCTCACACGCTGCTCCGCGTGATGACGCTCGTTCTGGCGGTGATCCTGCTGTATGCGCTCGATTGCCTGCTTCGATCGGCCGATGTCGCGCCGCCGATCCGTCTGGGCTGCTTGCTCGTCCTTCTCTTTAACCCGATCTTCCTTTACTCGGCGACCACGTTCATGACCGAGATCCACGGGTACTTCCCCGCGATGCTGGGGGTCACGCTGTGGATGGCCGGGCGGTCCCGCTCCGATGACGAGCGTCTGATCTCCTGGTCGTTTGCGGTGCCTTCCGCAGCATTGATCGGGTGGTCGTTCTGGACTCGTCAGATTTGCGTCCTCGTGTTTCCGGCGTTGATCGCGTCGACCATCGGCCTCGCCCTCCTGGGGCGGAACCGGAAGCGTCTGGCCCGATCGATGCCCGTCCTCGCGGCGGCTGCGGCGGCCTTTGCTCTCGTGATCGCCGCCCATATGGTCTGGTCGGCCGGTTCCGGAAGGGCCTCGGCGACGTTCTCCCAGCTGCTGCCGAATCTCGTGCGGTTCGACCCCGCAGGCTGGTTGCTTCAGACCGGTGTGTTCATCACTTACATGACGGCGTTCTTCCTGCCGGTGCTGATTCTCGTTCCGCTGCGAGGTCTCGGCACGGCCCGGGCTCTGCTTTCCGGCGGGATCGTCCTCTCGATCGTCGTCGCGTCGTACTGGATGGTGCTGCGCGTGGGTTCCGCGGATGCGAGCTTCATGTCCCCGCTGCACCGCGGCTTTCCGTTCCTGGGCAACATCGTCAACGACACCGGTATCGGGCCGGTCACCACGGGTGACGTCTTCATGCTCGACCTGGAGAGGCCGCGCTGGAATCCGGCGGTATGGCGTGCGATCCACGTCGTTTTCGTGCTCCTGTCCGCGCTCTGGGGACCCGTTCTCTTGCGCTGCGTCTCGATGCTGCGCCGCGGAACCGGGAAGCTCGATCGAGAGGTATTGCTGTTCGGCCTGGCGCTGTCCCTGGGCACGTTCATCGTCACCGTTCAGGCCTACTGGTTTCAGGTGTTTGACCGGTATTACTTTCCATCGATCCTCGGCTTGATGCTCGTGCTCGGGGTGGTCTCCGCCGAGGCTCGGCAACGGGACCGGCGCGCCGACCGCACTCCGTACCGCCGCCCGCTGGTCTTCCTGCTTGCGCTGGCGCCGCTGGGCTTTTTTACGGTGGCGGGCTTGCACGACATGTTTCGCTGGAACGAAGCGCGCTGGACGCTCAACACGGCCTTGCTGGAGTCGGGTGTTTCGCCGTTGAACGTTCATTCGGGGTACGAGGTCGAGGGTTGGTTCGCGTTCGACGACCATCGCGCGGAGGTGGATCCTCCGGATTGCATCGGCGAGTGCTTCACCGATACGGGCTGCTGGTACTGCCGCGACGAGAGCTACCGGATCGGAATGAACGTTTACGGAGGCTACGAGACGATCGACTCGATCCAACCTCGCTACTGGCTCGCCGCCGGTCCACCGGTCGTTGTCAGCAAGCGGCCGGCGGGTCCTGATTCCGCATTGCCGCCCGGTCGAGCGGAAGACTAGAATCGTAGCCCGACATGAAGACCGCCACGAAGAGTGTCCTCGGCGTCCTGTTCCTGACGGCGGTGGCTTTACTACCGGTCTTCGCTCCCGATCGCTTCCCACTCGCCCCGCAGGGCGGCCCCCGATCGCTCGTCGGGCTCTATCTGTCTCTGTTGTTGCCGATCGGGATTCTTCTCGTGTGCTGGCGCATGATGGGCGACGAGGACCCCAAGAAGAAGGCGGGCTTCCTCGCGTTGCTCTGCC